>JAHIWI010000136.1 GCA_018816185.1 Bacillota bacterium | reverse complement strand
TGCCTGCTAATTTCATACTAAAACCTCCGATACATAATATATCTCGAATTCGAGATAATGTTTTTTAAAGTTTATCATGAGTCTTAACGGTTTACAATTTCTTCAACTCCGAGTAAGCAAGTATAGACTAGTTTACGTTAACTACAAATGGAATATCCTTGAAAACAGAAATCAATCAATCCGGTTTCACAGCCTATTAAACTAAGAAATCCATACCACCTCCACTCGCCAACAGCAAAGAGACATGGAGCGTCCAGCGAAATGGCTCCCATTTGAATGGTTTTGATTTCGCTTCGCTTCTGTTGAAAGAAGCGAGTTTCAATGAGGAGTTTACTTGTTTAATGAGACGGATTTTATAGGATGGATTTGCTTTTGAACATTTATCAATCAAAATGGAAGGTTTATCAATCAAATTAGACATTTATCAATCAAACTGACGATTTATCAATCAAATTCAACCTTTTATCAATCAAACACGTCTCAAAACCTAGTTGACTAGGTGAACCGACCTACACTCGCCAACAGCAAAGAGACATGGAGCAGCCAGCGGAATGGCTCCCATTTAAATGGTTTTGGTTTTCGCTTCGCTTCTGTTGAAAGAAGAATGTTTCTATGAGGAGTTTACTTGGTTAATGAGACGGATTTTATAGGATGGATTTGCTTTTGAACATTTATCAATCAATATGAAGGGTTTATCAATCATATTCGACATTTATCAATCAAACTGACGATTTATCAATCAAAATCAACCTTTTATCAATCAAACACGTCTCACAACTAGTTGACTTGGTGAACCGACTTACACTCGCCAACAGTAAAGAGACATGGAGCAGCCAGCGAAATGGCTCCCATTTAAATGGTTTTGATTTCGCTTCGCTTCTGTTGCAAGAAGAGTGTTTGAATGAGTAGTGTACTTGGTTAATGAGACAGATTTTATAGGATTGAATTGCTTTTGAACATTTATCAATCAAAATGGAGAGTTTATCAATCAAATTAGACATTTATCAATCAAACTGACGATTTATCAATCAAATTCAACCTTTTATCAATCAAACACGTCTCACAACCTAGTTGACTAGGTGAACCGACCTACACTCGCCAACAGTAAAGAGACAAGGAGCGGCTAGCGGAATGGCTTCCATTTGAACGGTTTAGGTTTTTCGCTTCGCTTCAGTTGAAAGAAGAGTGTTTCAATGAGGAGTTTACTTGGTTAATGAGACGGATTTTATAGGATGGATTTGCTTTGGAACATTTATCAATCAAAATGAAGGTTTATCAATCAAATTAGACATTTATCAATCAAACTGACGATTTATCAATCAAAATCAATCTTTATCAATCAAACACGTCTCACAACCTAGTTGACTAGGTGATATCTTTAGTAGGTTACGGATTGGAATGGAGACGGCGACTCTAGCGAGATAAGCACTATCTGAAGACCCTGGACTGAGCATCGCGAGGGAAGCGGCTGAGGAAGTGCTCGCAGAAAGCGTCCGTCGCAATGGAAATCAGTATAGTATATTTAATTCTGTACACAAAAAGCCTCCCAAATAGGAGGCTTTCACATTATTAGTTAAACAATCCTCGGATTGAATCGATTAAGTTGTTAAAGAAGTTTTTCACGCCTTGCCAAAAACCTTCGTTATCAACAATATTCCCTAATTTATCTTCAATTGTTTTACTTAAGTCATCTAGTTGTGTAGACCATTGACTGAAGTCGATATCTAATTGTCGAATGCGGTCCATTAGATCAACAAGAAGTTGACGATCTTCTGGGCTTAGTTCAATTTGAAGTTTTGTTAATTGATCTTGTACAATTTTTTCTACTTCTTCTTTAGAGGCTGGATTTAATTCAGCAATGTCTTTTTTAATTGCTGTTAATAACTCACTTACTTTTTCTTCATCCACACCTGATTCATTGGAAAGAATGGTTGCGACTGAAAGTTCTTCATTGGCTACATCTGTACGTTCTGTATCGAGTTTTTCACCACTAACTTCGTACGCTTTGTAAATCCCAACGAGTGCTGAGTGACCCGTTACTTTTTTCGGAGCAGCGACTTCAACTGTTGCGTCTTCGATACCAGCTGTAAGCATGGCATTCGCATACATCTCAGCTGTTACTTGCGTGATATTTTCTTCTGTTACGATATCGATAACTAAGCCTTTGCCTTTATCTTGACGGGTAATTTTTGCGGAAGAGAACATTCTTGCTGAAGCGTCTCCATCTTTGATGTAAGTGACTAAATCGTCGCCATCAACCGTGATTTCTTCTACTTCAGCTTCATCTGCTACGCTAAGACTTTCTTTTACGCTCGCCTTTTCAGATTCTGTCAAGTCTGCCCCGTAGACCACGATTGGCATACCGAATTTTTCATTAATGCCTTCTCCGTTAGATGACGAACCTGTACTTGCCATCGCTCCAGTAGGTAGTATTAATAAACTCGCTAAAAAGATCGAAGCTAATTTAAACCCTATTTTTTTCATATATTTTCTCCTTCCACTCTTTAAAATCTATTTAATCCTCGGGTAGTATCTACTTACATATTTATTACCCTATGTATAATTACGAAAAAAAGCACAAAAAGTTTCAAGGAGGAAAAACCCTCTTTCTCTTTTTGTGCCCTAAATATTGGATTTATAAACCTAAATGACAGATTTCACAATGGTCCAGCCGTCTTTTTGCTCGACTTTTCCTTCTTTCATTAACTTACCTAAAGCACGCTTGAAAGCTGCCTTACTTAAATTGAACATCTCAAAAATTTCATCTGGAGATGACTTGTCAGTAAACGGCATTTTCCCGCCCGCTTGTTGTATGTAGCGATAAACGGTTTCTGCATCATCACCTAAACGTTCTTGTTTACGTGGCAACATGGAGCCATTTAACGAACCATCATCTTTGACACCAATTACGCGTACTTCAACTTCTTCCCCTAAACGCGGTTCTGCCAATTGTTCCGTATGATGAACAAAAACACGATAACCTTGTGGTGTGGAAATAAAGAATGATCCGACCGGTAACAATCGATAAGCACGGGCTTTCAAGTTTTCATTGAAAACAGATGTAGGAGCTTCAACGAAAGACTCTGCCACTTTATCTTCAGTTGCTAATCGACCAAACAAATTTCCTTTGTAATCTGTACGTAATGACATGTACAGGTGGTCACCAATTTTTGGCCATAAGGATTTAATAAGAGGCAAATCGGTTCCTTTGACCATAACTTCGCGAGAACTTCCTATATCAACAGAAACTCCATCGCGGTCGTCCGTTTTAATAACACGAGCCCAACCAAATGTATCTTTCGTAATTTGTGGCAAAGCTGCAGTAGCACTTAGGTTTCCACGACGATCCATGAATAAGAATACTTTGATCGTATCTCCTTCTTGTACTTCTTCAGGAGCCTCCGAACTATTAATACGAATTTCAATTTCACCATTAGACAAAATCCATTTAGACTCGTCCTTCTTCTTAACTTGAAGTTCAACGATATCACCAGAAACTAATTCACTCATTCAACGCACTCCTTTCAATCCTGTTAGTCAGATTGCTGACTTTCTTTCAGTTCTTCAAGCTTTTGAATAAATTTAGGGTTTTCTTCCATCACTTGAATTAAATCTGCAATTCGGTCAATCGAATTCCAACTCAAATGATGTTCGATACCTTCTACATCGTCGTATATTAAATCTTCTTGTACTCCGATTAATCGCAAAAATTGTTCCAGCAAGTCGTGACGTTTTACAAGACGTTTCCCGAGCTTTAAGCCTTTAGGCGTAAGCATAAGTCCACGATATCTTTCATAAACAAGATATCCATCTTTATCAAGTTTTTGCACCATTTTTGTAACGGAAGAAGGAAGAACTGAAAGAGATTCAGCAATATCCGAAACACGCGCATATCCTTTTTGTTCAATTAACATATATA
This sequence comes from Bacillota bacterium, assembly GCA_018816185.1. GTDB lineage: Bacteria > Bacillota > Bacilli > Bacillales_A > Planococcaceae > Paenisporosarcina. Next base: position 4,426 of record JAHIWI010000136.1, on the reverse strand, counting down.
TTTGTTCGATATGATCTTCCATACTGGGTGTCGGCATTACACGAATCCTCTCTTTCCATAGCTTATATAAGTGTACTATAGACAAGAATTCTTCTCAACGAATGGGATAGGTTACTTTTCTAGCGGAGGGTGTTTTGGGTATTTTCCAACGACATGAATGGCATGAATGATTCGTTTATTAATCCATTCTAAATTTTCAGGTGAATTTAATTGATTGAAAGCTGCTTCTCTCCCAAAATCTGATGTAACGTACTGACTTGGCACAGAATTTAAACTGAGGGCAACAATATCCATTTCACATTTCGAGCATTTGCAGAAAGTCTGATATTCAGAGCCTCTTAGTAAAACAGCCACGAGTCCACTAATGATCTCTTCCATGACATTTGTTAACATTGGCTTTTTCAGATGAACTCACTCCTTTTCATGATTATTTTTGCATTTTGGTTTAGCGTTTATAAATCAAGGGTAACTTTTAATTATCAAAGCCTAAACGCAGAGAGGGTGAATCAGAATGGGTAGAATGCTATGGATGATTATCGTCGTATTACTTATTATTTGGTTATTAGGACTTGTACTTAAAATCGGCGGCGGTTTAATTCACTTATTACTATTGGTTGCAGGTGTCATTTTAATATTCCAATTAGTGACTGGAAAACGAAAACTGTAACAAAAGGGATGTCCGTATCATGCGGGCATCCCTTTTTGTACGGATTTTAAAGTATACACGCAGTTCATGAATTTTAATATCATTTCCACTTATCCGATATGGGACAAGTGGATTTTTATTTTATTTTGTTTTTGCATACACGCATGTATCTCGAACCAATTTTCCATCTGCTGACAAACCTTCTTTGATTAATATACCTTCTAATGGGAATTTTAATCGCTCTGCAACAGCGCGGCTTCGAACATTATCGGTATCACATCTAATCTCCACTCGCCTAGCTCCAAGATCTTCAAAAGCAAATTCAGTTAATCGTTCAGCTGCCTCTGTCATATATCCCTTACCTTCAAATCGACTATCTAGCCAGTAGCCAATTTCAACTTTAGGAATCTGCCAGTTGATACGATGATAACCACTGCATCCAATAAATTCGCCCGTCTCTTTTAAAAACAGATGCAAACGCAAATCTTTTCGCGTAATAAAATCAGCCATAGCTAATCGAACATTTTCTGTTGTTTCATCAAGCGTTTGAATTTTTTGAGCCCATGGCATCCAAGCTTTTAATGCTTTGTGAGACATTTTGATGCTTTCCAAAATGTGCTCAGCATCTTCTAATCTAGGTGCCCTTATCAACAAGCGTTCTGATTCAAACGCATCCGGAAAATTCCTCATCGCTGGATGCACTTGCGTATCCGTTTCCACCGCTGCCTGAGAGTCATCCCAATGTACAGGCGTTGTCGTACCTTGCAAATAATCTTCTCTCGTCATTCCATATGTGATCGCATCGTAATACGATTTTTCTTTTGGAGAAAACCAAGCTTTACGAAGATGACCTTCTTTTACAAACCCAACTCGTTCAAATGTTTTTCTCATCGCGAAATTATCTTGGCGTGTATGTCCTTCTACTCGAATTTTTTCTTCAGGTAGACTAAATACATACTCAGCTACTTTTCTTAGAGCAGCTGGACCATACCCATGACCTCGATGACTTTCAGCTATGCGTAAATCGAAAACCGGGATTTCATCCTGCAGATCAAACACTTTAACGATTCCCACTTTAACCTGGTCTTCATTTTCCACCCAAAACGTTTTCACTTCATCAGATTCGTATCCGCCTTCTTCTATTGTTTTTTCGATGATTTCTCTAGCTGGATTTGAATTGCCATGAAACGGCCAATTATTTGTCGTCATAAAATGAATGAGCTGTTCTTGCTCTTCCATTGTCCATTCAGTTAATCTCATTTTTTAACCTCCGAGCATGCATTACTTTTGGATTTTTAGGAGCCTCATTGAATTTAGCACGACAAGTAGTGTGGCACCCATATCTGCAAAAATGGCAATCCAAAGGGTTAACAACCCTGGAATGATTAATAGTAATGCAACTATTTTTAATCCTAAAGCAAACATAATATTTTCTTTAATAATACGCAATGCTTTTCGGCTTAATTGAATCGTATAAGGTAGTTTTTCTAAATCGTCTGCCATCAATGCGACATCCGCTGTTTCTAAAGCTGCATCTGTTCCAGCTCCACCCATGGCAATACCTACAGAAGCAGCTGCTAATGCTGGAGCATCATTCATTCCGTCCCCAACCATCGCTACTCTTCCGCGCTCAGCAATTAAGCTTTTTACCGCCGTTAATTTATCCTCTGGCATTAATCCCGCACGAACATCCGTTACACCAACTGTTTTAGCAATCGCATGTGCAGTTGTCGGATGATCTCCTGTTAACATAATTACGTGCTTGATGCCTAGGTTTTTTAATTTAGATATAATGGATTGGCTTGAACTTCGAACATCATCTGCAACCGCCAAATGACCAATATACATATTTTCACGGAGTATAATCATGACTGATTTCCCTTGAGATTGTAACTCCTCTATTTCTTCTTGTACTTTTTCGGTAATAGTGGTCTTTTCATTCGCCCATTTCATACTTCCGATCGATACAGGAACTCCTTCTAAAGTTGCTTCAATTCCTTTCCCTGTAATGGACTGGAAGTTTTCAACTACGTCAGGAGTTACATCCATTTTTGCTGCGTAGCTCATGATGGCACGTGCTAAAGGATGAGCGGAGTTCGCTTCAACCGATGCTGCAATGTGCATCATGTCTTCCTCACTTACTACACCATTTGTAGCTACATCCGTTACTTCAGGAAAACCGTTTGTTAACGTTCCTGTTTTATCAAAGGCAATGGCTTGTAATCGACCCATTTCTTCTAAATAAACGCCGCCTTTAATCAGCACACCTTGTTTCGCAGCGTTTCCAATGGCCGTTACAATGGCAACCGGCGTGGATACAACAAGAGCACAAGGACATCCCACTACAAGTACAGCTAACCCTTGGTAAATCCATGCCTGCCAATCTCCTACGAATAAAGGAGGGATGATCGCTACGGCAATCGCAATTAGAATAATAATCGGTGTATAGTATTTAGCGAATTGATCGACAAATTTTTGAGATGGTGCTTTTTCACCTTGAGCTTCTTCAACTAAATGAATAATTTTAGCAATTGTCGTATCTTCTACGCGCTTCGTCACTCGAACTTCAAGTGCACCTTCTTCATTTAATGTACCCGCAAACACTTCATCCCCAATAACTTTTGTTACCGGCATTGACTCACCTGTAATTGGTGCTTGATTTACGGAAGAATTCCCTAAAATCACTTCACCGTCCATCGCAATCTTTTGACCGGGTTTGACGATTAACACATCGCCGATTTCAATTTCTTCCGTACCTAATTCCATAATTTGTTCATTTCTTTTAATTGAAGCCTTTGAAGGAGCAATGTCCATTAATTGACGAATCGACTGTCTCGCTTTCGTCATGGAATAAGCTTCTAATGCTTCACTAACAGCAAATAAGAAAACGACAACTGCCGCTTCTCGCCATTCTCCTATAATGGCTGCCCCGATGATCGCAATCGTCATCAGTGTCTTCATATCAAAGTAAAATCGTGATAAGTTTTGTAACCCGCTCCAAAACATCGAGTATCCTCCGATAGCTATTGAAGCGACAAAGAAACCAATGGCAAACGGATTTGCTTCGCTTGTTTGGAATGAAATAACGGTTCCGATGATTAATAAAACAAGTGAAACAAAGGTAATAATATTCTCTTTTCGCTTATAAAACGGAACGATTTCAATCACTCTTTTACCCGTAACCGGGTGTACTTTTATTCCGTCAAAAGCCCCCGCTTTTTCCAATTCTTCAATCGTAGCTTTTCCAACTAGACGAACCTTGGAAGCGCCGAAGTTCACATTAACTTCTTTCACTTCAGGTAAAGCTTGTATATTCTTTTCGAATTTCATCGCACAATTAGCGCAAGTTAAGTTTTCTAAGCGGTATTCTTGTTGTTCAGATGCTTTCATTTGAGACACCTTCTTTCGCATGCTCGTATGCAATTTTAACCAGCTGACTCACGTGATTATCGGCTAGACGATAATAAACGAGCTTTCCTCTTTTTTCGGATTTCGCTAAATCTATATCTTTTAAATACCTTAAGTGATGAGAAGCGGTTGCAGTAGATGACTGGATTATGGCTGCTACGTCACAAACACATAGTTGTTCTTGAATCGTTAAGGCATAAGCTATTTTTAATCGTGTCTCGTCAGCTAACGCTTTGAAGATCACGGTCATCCCTTTTAGGTTAGGCAAATTTGCTTTTACTTTTAAAACATCCTCTTCATGAACACAAGTCGTTTCACATACCTCTATTTTCACTTATCTCACTCCTTATTCAAACGTTCATTTGATTGTTA
>JAHIWI010000135.1 GCA_018816185.1 Bacillota bacterium | reverse complement strand
TGATAAATTGATACTTCTAGATGAATGTGAAATATTCAAGTACAACAATTAAGAAGTACTATATAATGAACATGAGATGATTAAAAAGAAGAATAATCAGTTTTTGTGTATTAAAGGAGTGCAGGCATGGTTCAAGCAATAGGGATAGATGTAGGTGGGACATTAACCAAGATCGCTTACTACGATGATCAAAATCAATTAATATTAGAACACTTTCCTTCAAGTGATATGGAAGAAGTCAGTAATTGGATTGCTTCTTATTCAGAAGATGCTTTGATTGGATTAACCGGTGGACGTTCTGAACAATTGAAACCATTTTTAAAACAACATAAAAATCTTCATTATATAGTGGAGTTCGATGCAACGGTTGCAGGAGTCAATTTTCAGATACAGCAACAAGGATATACGTTTAATGAAGCAATCGTAACGAACATTGGTACAGGTACATCCATTCATCTATTGAAAGGTAACCTTCATGAGCGTGTGGGTGGAACTGGTATAGGTGGTGGTACGTTGCTCGGGCTATCTAATTTGATGACTGGGATTGTCGATTTCGAAACAATCGTTGAGTTATCATCAAAAGGAAGTAGAGCTAAAGTAGATATTTTAGTAAGTGATATTTATTTTGGCAATAAAACACCAATCGATGGGGGATTAACTGCTAGTAATTTTGGGGATGCCGGTTTACATACTGAGATTTCAAGAACAAAAGAGGATTTAATTGCTTCTATTCAAGGGTTAGTTGGGGAAGTTATTTCTACATTAAGTATTCAAACAGCGACTTCTGAAAACATTGAACACATCCTTTATATAGGTTCCACATTATCTGAAAACGTTCCATTACAAACCATTATTGGGAACTATACGAAGCGGAAAAATCGAACGCCAATCTTTTTAGAAGACAATGGTTTCAGTGGAGCAATAGGTGCTTTATTAAGTAGAATGAAATAATTTGTTATTGTTTGAAAAACAAGATAATTACAAATATACACAAGCATCTTAGTTGCAAATGAAAAATAACCATGTTATATTTAGGGAGAATTATTTTTGTTCGGATTTGAGAAAGACTTTTATAAGATTTTATCTCCACGATTTGAGCAAGGATAGTAACACAATGTGTACTTACGTACACGAGGAGGAACATACACATGGAACAAGGTAAAGTAAAATGGTTTAACTCAGAAAAAGGTTTTGGATTTATCGAACGCGACGGCGGAGACGATGTATTCGTACATTTCAGCGCTATTCAAAGCGAAGGTTTCAAATCTCTTGATGAAGGTCAAGAAGTTACTTTTGAAATCGAGCAAGGCCAACGTGGTCTTCAAGCTACTAACGTAAACAAAGCTTAATTCAAATATTAAACCATAAACAGGCTCTCTTTGAGAGTCTGTTTTTTTGTTTGTCCAATTAAAAACACTCGGCTAAGCAATTGCTTTAGTCGAGTGTTTGTTTTTGCTGAATGGCTTTTCGAGCTAATTGATCAGCTGCTTTGTTATTACTTTCAGGAATCCATTTAATGAAAAAGAATTCAAATGATTCAGCAATTTCCAAAGCTTGATCTAATAACGCTTTAAAGACCGGATTTTTTGCATACTGCTTTTCAACAGCGGCAACAACAATTTGAGAATCTGATTTGACTGACACAATTCCCGATGTAAGCTTCTTCGCTTCTTCTAAACCACGAATCAAAGCCATAAACTCAGTTGTATGATTATCATATATGCCAACATACTCTGAAAGTTGGACATGATGACCTTCGCCTTTAATAAAAAGACCAATACCACTAGGGCCTGGATTGCCGGCACTTGCACCATCTATATAAACTTCTAACATCTTAAAACCTCCTTATTTTTCGTCTAAAGGGGTCATTTTCTTAGCAATATAACCAAAAGGTGTTCCAAGGATTGATACTAAGAATTTCAAAAGATACGTTGAAAAGAATACGCTCATCCAAACATCTAATGGTAAAACACCATAAAATGCTATTGAAGTGAAAATTAGTGTATCTAGCAATTGGCTTAACATTGTCGAGCCGTTGTTGCGGATCCAAAAAGCTTTGTCAGATGGGAATAATTTTCGTAGGAAGCTAAAAATATAAACATCTGTATACTGGCTAACAAGATAAGCAATGATACTACCTAGAGCTATTTGAGGAATTAACCCAAAAATCGTTGAAAGTGAATCATGTGCGAAATCATCTGGTGATGGCGTGAATTGCAATACTACTTGCATAATAATCGTCATCATAATTAATGATGCGAAACCTAACCAAACAGCTTTTTTCGCTTCTTTTTTACCGTATTTTTCATTTAGAATATCTGTTACTAAAAATATGCTTCCATATATAGCATTCCCTAATGTAGCGGTTAAACCAAAGATTTCAATCATCTTTGTCACTTGAATATTGGCTAGGACCGTTGCAAAGCCAACCCACACAAAGAGACCTGTTCTTCCAAAAAACTTATACATGATCAATACAAAAATCATGTTTATAAGGGCAAAACCAATTCCTAATAATTCGTTGTGCATATAAATCCTCCTGTAGTTTTGATAAAGCGGGAGTTTACGAACCGCCTGTAGAAATCCAACTGATTTCCAACTTGACTATTATAATGTCAGTTGCATAGAAATGCAATGAGGGTGTAAAATATAAGGATGTGATTTGAAACGGACTTAGTTCGGTAAAATTTCAAATTGCATTAATGGGGTAAGGTGTAATTTCTAAATGATACTCGTGAGATTTTCATTCTGACATTAGTATGTCTATTATTTGAGGTGATCACAATGAATAAAGAATTAATTGTCCGTGAAATAGATAATCTTTTGGACACGTATTGCACAGATTGTTTTTTAAAGACGGAAATGCGCCAAAAAGGTGGGAAAACCTTTGCTCATCGATTTTGCATTCAAACGTGCACAGTTGGCGATCAGCTCCATTTCTTAGGTGAAGAGTTAAATAAAGTGAAACAAAATAATTAATCATAGAAAAACCCACTAATCAATTTAGATTAGTGGGTCGTTTAATTATACTGATTAGAAACTAGAGATAATAAGAAATCAGTATTAGAAAACACTTGAGCTATCACCATTCGGTTTTAACTTTGTTTTTCTAATGTGTTTAAAAAAACATTCGCTGCCTGGGGACCGCGATTTCCTTCAATGATTTCAAATGAAACCGATTGACCTTCATCTAACGTTCGGAACCCTTCTCCTTGGATTCCAGTAAAATGGACGAACACATCTTCACCATCATTATATTCGATAAAGCCATAACCTTTTTCGTTATTGAACCATTTTACTTTGCCTTGGTGCATGAACGTTCCTCCCTACTACTTTAGCGAAATGTCATTTCCCATATCAACAGGATACAAAATATTCTGTGAATGGATGGCTATACTATACATGATTTGTCGAAACTAGTCAATTACATGCAGAACCAGTTATCTTGCACACATTGCAACATATATGTCATGATACTTTTATAGATAGGATAGAAGGTATATGGAAGGGCGATAAGATTGAATAACATTGAACTTTGTGAACTACTTGTAAAAGATGTTTATCTTCATTTTGATGCGAGCCATGATTTTCAACATATAGAACGTGTTCGTGAAAATGCGAGAAAAATTAGTGCGGAAGAAGGAGATGTCCGTTCTGATATTATAGAGTTAGCAGTTCTTCTTCACGACGTAAGTGATGTTAAATACAGTGGACCAGAAGGCAAAAAGAAAGAAAATGATATTTTGAATCAACTTTCACTTTCTTCAAGCAATCGACAATGGATTGTGGACATTATTGAATCCGTATCGTTTAGCGGTGGACAGGAAAAAACGGCTAGCACGTTAGAAGCCAAAATTGTTCGTGATGCCGATCGTTTAGATGCTATTGGTGCTGTTGGCATTGCAAGGACCTTCGCATTCGGTGGTGCGAAAGGAAGAAGGTTGTATGACTGGTCAGAAGTTCCACGGACGAATATGACAGAAAGTCAGTATCGTAATGAAAAAACATCTTCAGTTACTCATTTTTATGAAAAGTTACTTCTATTAAAAGATTTAATGGTGACAGAGACAGGGAAGAAATTAGCTTTACAGCGTCATGAATTCATGTTGGCATTTATTGACCAACTTAAAATAGAAACGAGTGAATAAGAATGAGTCATTTAATCGTATCAAACTTAACTAAGACTGTTGGAGAAAAAACGTTATTCGAAAATATTGATTTCACCATTTATGCTGGGGAGCGCGCAGGACTTATTGGAGTTAATGGAACCGGGAAATCAACTTTCCTTTCAATTTTAGCGGGTCAGATTGAAGCGGATCAATTAACAATGGATCATCCAAACCAATACCGCATCTCTTTTTTAGAGCAGGATCCACAATTTGCTGAGGACTTAACTGTTCTACAAGCGGTATTTAGTGGAGATTCACCAGTACTTCAAATTAATCGTCAATACGAAGATGCATTAGAGAAGTTGACAATCGATTCTGCTTCAGAAGCAAATCAAAACTTATACATGGATATTCAACAAAAAATGGATGAATATAACGCATGGGATGTCAATGCTATGGCTAAAACGGCATTGTCACGATTAGGAATTGATATGTTCGATCGTAAAGTGAATGAATTATCTGGTGGACAATTAAAACGTGTTGCTTTAGCGAAAGTATTAATTGAACCAGCAGATTTAATCCTATTAGACGAGCCTACCAACCATTTAGATGTTCAATCGTCTAAGTTTTTACAAGAAAGCTTAGCTAAATTAAGCAGTGCCATTATATTCGTTACCCATGATCGATACTTTTTGGACGGGGTGTCCACTCATATTTATGAAATTGCCGATCAAACCATGTATACACATAGAGGGAATTATGGAGATTATTTAGAAGCAAAAGCAATCCGAGAGGAAATGGCTGCATCGTCTCAATTAAAACTTCAAAATCGATTCCGTTCTGAACTAAAATGGATACGAAGAGGTGCAAAAGCACGTACTACAAAACAAAAAGCTCGAATTCAACGTTTTGAAGTATTAGATGAGCAAGTGGATCGTAACAATGATACAACATCATTAGATATGAAACTTGCTACGACACGACTAGGTAAAAAAGTGTTAGAGGGTATCGACCTTTCAAAAGCTTACAATAACAAACAAATCATCAAAAACTTTTCGTTCTTGCTTCAGCCAGGAGATCGCATTGGCATAGTAGGACCAAATGGAGCTGGCAAAAGTACATTGATCAATATTTTAGCTGAAAAAATTCAACCGGATGAAGGTGAATTGCTAATTGGTCAAACGGTTAAAGTCGCTCATTTCGAACAAACGATTCCTCCGATGAATCCTACTACTCGTATGATTGAATATGTAAGAGAATCATCGAACGATATAGAAGGATCAGATGGGGTACGACATTCTGCAGCTCAAATGTTGGAACGTTTTTTATTCCCATTAAAAGTGCACGGCACTCCAATTGGGAAACTTTCAGGTGGTGAACGTAAAAGGTTACATTTACTAAAATTATTAATGGAACAACCAAATGTTCTATTATTGGATGAGCCTACAAATGATTTAGATATTCAAACTTTATCGGTTTTAGAAGATTTCATTGAACAATTCCCAGGTGTTGTTATTACCATTTCTCATGATCGATTCTTCTTGGACCGAATTGCTAAAAAATTATGGGCACTGGATGGTAAAGGGAACACGAGAGAAGTTCAAGAAATCTATTCTGACTTCTTAGAACAAGTAGTAGTTCCGATAGAAGAAGAAATCATCATTGAAAAAGTTGAACCTGTTCAGGTGAAAGAACAAAAGAAAAAACCTTCTTACAAAGAGCAAAAAGAGTGGGAAACGATTGATGCAGATATTGTAAAAATAGAAGCTGAGATTATGGCTGCTGAAAAAGAAGTGGAATCTGCTGGTGCAGACTTTGAAAAACTTCAACTTGCAACGACTCAATTAGATCAGTTGAATAATCAATATAATCTTTTGATTGAAAGATGGTCCTATCTGCAAGATATCTTAGGGTCATGATACAATACGTTTAGGAGGGATCTATGTGAAAATACTTACAATTGAACCAACACCAAGTCCAAATACGATGAAAGTTGTCGTAGACAACGAGCTACCTTTTGGGAAAAGTTTTAATTATAAAAAAGATGAAAATGTAGATGCCCCATCTGAAATAAAAGCCATATTACAAATTCCAGGAGTGAAAGGAATTTATCATGTAGCTGACTTTTTAGCGATTGAACGTATTGCGAAAAATGATTGGGAACAAATTTTAGCGGAAGTACGACGAGCTTTTGGTGAAGATCATGAAACGAGTAATCAAGAAGAAAAAGTAGAGGAACACTTTGGTGAAGTCTACGTGCATGTTCAACAGATAAAGGGTATTCCACTTCAAGTGAAAGTATTCGATCAAACTGCTGAAGAAAGATTAGGTCTTTCTAGTCGATTCGTGGAAGCCATGAATGCTAGTATGCATGACCAAGATGAAAATTATATTCTTCAACGCAAATGGGTCGATTATGGTGTACGGTATGGTGACAAAAAGGAAATTGCTGAACAAGTGGTAAAAGAAATCGAAGCAACTTATCCCGAGGCGCGTTTACAGACCTTAATTAGTGATGCTAAAAGTCCTAAAGAGGAAGTCCCGACTAGAGGTCGTCATATTACACTTGAGGATTTTCAGTTGGATACATGGGAAGAGCGTTTTCAATTATTAGATCAAATGGCCGATCCAAATGTGGATGACCTCCCTTTATTAGACGCAGCATTAAATGATGAACAAATGGCAATTCGTCGATTAGCAACTGTCTATCTTGGAATGATTGATAATGAACAAGTTGTTCCTTATTTAGAAAAAGCAATGAATGACAAGAGTCCATCTGTTCGAAGAACTGCTGGAGATTGCATGAGTGATTTAGGATTTACAAACTTTGAGAGGGCCATGATTCAAGCGTTAAAAGATAAAAACAAGTTAGTACGGTGGCGTGCAGCTATGTATTTGTTTGAAACAGGTACAGAAAACGCCTTGCCAGCTTTAAAAGACGCTAATGAAGATTCGGAATTTGAAGTGAAGCTTCAAATAAATATGGCGATTGCACGTATTGAAGACGGTGAAGAAGCGAAGGGTTCTGTTTGGAAGCAAATGACAGAATCCCGCAAGTAAATGAATTAGATGTATGGCATAAACGCATATGATGTTTATATGCGTTTATTTATTCTAACAATTCCTTAAACAACAAAAAAGACATCCGGCAACCACCCCGGATGTCTAAAATTAAGCCAACATAACACAAAACAGGAAAAGTTATATTGGATATGAAAATCGTTACCTAATTTAGAAAGAAGTCTACTATCTCTTCTTTCTAACTATATTTTATCATGCTAAAAAGTATTTCGGAAAATCAATTTATTCATCTATTTCCATAAGAATCCTTTAGGATATTGGGAAATGGATCAAATTCTATTTAACACAAAATAATTTAATCAAACGTATAGAAAGAGGGTAACTACATGAACGCTTATGATGAATATATGAAGCAAGTTGTCAAACCGATGCGAGCAGAACTAGTACAAGTTGGGTTTGAAGAGTTAACGGATGCTGAAATGGTTAATGAGCATATGAACTCAGCTAAAGGTACTTCTTTAATTGTCATAAATTCAGTATGTGGCTGTGCAGCTGGTCTTGCGCGTCCAGCTGTATCCCAAGCATTATCTGAGGTGGCTAATAAACCTGAACATTTAGTAACTGTTTTTGCCGGTCAAGATCCAGAAGCAACTGTTCAAATGCGTCAATACTTTGAAGAAGTGCCAGCAAGTTCACCATCTATTGCAATTTGGAAAGATGGGAATTTGGCTTATTTTATTCCACGTGAACAGATAGAAGGTTTTCCAATGGAACAAATTAAAGATCACTTAGTTGAAGTACTTAATCAAGTCGTATCATCGTGAAAACAATCGTTACGACAGCTGGCAGGCCAACTGAATTAACGATTCAGTTAGCAAAAGATGCAGGAAAGCATTTAGGACTTCCTTATATTGATCGTCAAAAAAGAACAGTGACTCAGCTGCAAAAACAATATGAAAGCGATGTCTTAGTTGCTACTAAATCTAGGTGGGAATATTATGGTGTTCACTCAGAACAGCCCTTTTATTTTCATCCAAGTTCAGCTATGTTTCGATTGAAAAGGCTAGCTCGAGGAGAGATTGACACATTAATTGATGCATGTCAGTTAGTTGAAGGAGATTCTTTCTTAGATTGTACGCTCGGATATGCATCAGATAGTTTGGTTGCAGCTTATGTTGTTGGAGAAGCGGGTACAGTTGTTGGTTGTGAAGCCTCAAAAGTACAGGCATTTATCCTAAAAGAAGCATTTCATGGAGATCGAACGGATCATCAAGAATACTTATCTTTAATGAAGAAAATCGAAGTTATTTCTAGTGATGCTTTGTCCTATTTAAGAACACAAAAGGATTCTTCTTTTGACGTCGTTTATATGGATCCCATGTTCGAGGAAACTATTTTGGAGTCTGGTAACATAAATCCCCTAAGACATGTTGGCCGTACTGATGCATTAACAAAAGAATGGGTGTCAGAAGCGACTAGAGTTGCGAAAAAAAGAGTTGTTTTAAAAGCACATTTTCAATCAACGTGGTTTAATGATTTTCACTTTAACCAAATTGTACGTAAAAACACAAAATTCCATTATGGCTACTTAGATTGTTTAGGAAAAACGGTCTAAACAATAGTTTGGTTTATTAAAGCCACAGTGTCTCGTTTTTTCGAGATACTGTGGCTTTTCTTACATTCCTTGCGGTTCGTGAGTAAGGTTCAGTTCTTAATCCAGTACAGAATATAAGAAAAGACACAATTTGCACCATATTGGATGCAAACTGTGTCTTTCTAATTAATCAGTAAAATTTAATGATGTTAAATAAGCTAGTAAGAGTAAGAAACCAATTCCAATCACTAATTGTGTATCCATTTCATATGCCTCCTTGTGAAAAAAACAAGCTGTTTATACTTTTTTATTGTACAATGAATAGTGTAAAGATGAAACCTTTAGTTCTTGAAATCGTACTTCTACATAAGTGTTTGTCAAAAATGTTTAGATTAGAAGGTGACAATGATGAAAAAGTGGATTCAAAAATCGTTAGTTGTAGCAGTAGCGCTTCTTACATTTGGTGTTATTTCACCAAACCACATTATTTGGGAAAATTTATTAGATGAGAAAGCGCATCAAAAATCAATTTCTTCTCACAATACGGAGCATACATATTCGGTCGAATGGTCCGAGGAACAACAACCGTCAAGTTTTTTAGAAGATGCCGTTCACTTAGCGAAAGAACAGTCTTTATTAAAATTCGGTTCTCGTATTGGTCCAGTCATTGCGGATGAGTTCGATGAGATTATTTTTCCGAAAATCCAAGAAGCGATTGAGATGACTTTAGTTGATTTAGACCATCAAAAATTGAATTCTTTAGCGATTAGTGAGAACCCTTCAGGTAATCATAGTGAAAAAATGTTCCATATTTATGAATCCACGACTGGCAGCGATATTATACGTTTTCATGTACGAACAGATCGCAAGCCGCAAGACGGTTATTACTTTAATTTTCATTATCATACAGTCCAAGACCAGTTTGCAAAACACTATAAGTTAGGCGATATTTATTGGTCCAAAAATATGCCTCCAAAATGGTTGTCATAAAACTCAGAAAAACACATCATGTTCCTAATTTAGGGATATGATGGTGTCTTTTTTTATAGGTGCACTCTTATCATGAAAGCTCTTTTGAGTAGTTGAAATAAGTACTTTATAACAAGATATAAATGGAGGGTTTACGAATGGATCAGTATTTACAACTTTGCAGAACAATATTAGCAGATGGTGCTACGAAAAATGATCGCACAGGAACTGGTACAAAAAGTATTTTTGGTTATCAAATGCG
>JAHIWI010000134.1 GCA_018816185.1 Bacillota bacterium | reverse complement strand
TTTGTTTTCGATACCGACAGGTGTCGGCGGAAGAAAACGTTTTTTGCTTTGAGCACCGAAGTGCTGTCCGCATATTTCGTTGACGTTTTGCTGTTCAGTTTTCAAGGTTCATTTGTTGGTCACTCTCGCGACAGCAACTTTTATAATATAACTTGTCCTGAAATCAAAGTCAATACTATTTCAAAATATTTTTCTTCGCTTCCGAAGGACAAGTATTAATATACACCGTGCGTAATTATAAATCAAGACTTTTTTGTCGAAATAATTTTTTTATCCATTTATCATCTAACACAAACAACAGTATACCAATGATAACAATGATTCCCCCAATTATTTGAGAAGGAATTAAATATTCATTAAAGATATAAAATGCTAGAATTGTCGCACCTACAGGTTCAAATAAAATTGCTATTGAAATAACATTTGTACTGACAAATTTTAATGACCAATTAAATAATGTATGTCCTAACAAATTAGGAATAAGAGCTAAAAGTAAAAACCACAACCAATCCATTGCAGGATAAGGTCCAAATGATTCTCCTTTAAATAAGACATAAAAAAATAACGTGACAGTTGTTACACCATAAACAACAAATGTATAGGTAACTAACGAAAGTCTTTGTCTAACGTCCTGTCCAAAAAGTAAGTATGCTGTAACTAATGCACAAGCAATTAAGGCTAACATATCTCCGTATAGAGCTGACCCACTTATTCTAAAATCTCCCCAACTTATTAGCACAGATCCAGCAATCGCAATTAAACCGGACAAGATTGTTTTTATTGAGAGTCTCTCTTTAAAGAAATAATAAGTGCCCACGAATGCAAATAACGGTTGTAAAGTTACTAATACGGTTGAGCTGGCTACTGAGGTGTAATTTAAAGATTCAAACCATAATATAAAATGAAACGCTAAAAAAATCCCCGCTATTGAAGAAAAAATCCAATCTCTATAGGAAAGTCTTTTAATTTCTCCCGTATATTTATAAAAAAAGAAGGGAGCCATTATTAAAACTGAAAACAACATTCGATAAAATGCAATGACACCAGCATCGGCATTTGCCAATTTAACAAAAATCGCTGACATAGATACTGAGATAACGCCAATTGCTATCGGTATGTACGGATGTAGTGCAGGTTTTTCCATATGACACATCACTTTCTTAGATGAAAATTATTATTTGTTTAGATTCATATAAAACAGGTAGTATAATACTAATCGTTTAATTGTTTCACTGAACCGATTAATGTGCAACCCTGTTACTGAAATGGAGGTTTTTTATGCAGGATTTAGTAAGTCACTTTAGTATTTCAAGTGAAATTTTATTGAAATTGGGTTTAGCTGCATTATTAAGTTTAATAATTGGTCTTGAAAGGGAATTGAAAAAGAAACCTGTTGGATTGAAAACAAGTTTGGTTATTTCTACTTTCAGTTGCTTGCTGACTTATATTTCGATTGAGTCTGCCTACATGACAGAACCTAGAGATGGCGTAAATATTACGATGGACCCCCTCCGTCTTGCAGCTCAAATAGTCAGTGGAATAGGTTTCCTTGGAGCAGGAGTCATATTACGTAAAGGCAATGACAGCATTACTGGCTTAACAACTGCTGCAATGATTTGGGGTGCAGGTGGTATTGGTATAGCTGTTGGTGCAGGATTTTATATTGAGGCAGCGATTAGTGTTCTTATTGTAATCATCGGTATTGAAGTACTTCCCCCATTCCTTAATAAAATTGGACCTAAGCGTTTAAGAATGAAAGAAATCTATTTAAAAGTTCTGGTTTCTGAGTATACTTCTATTGAAGATCTAATGGATTATTTATCCGATCAACAATTCCATATTGAAAATATGAGAGTTAGAGATATCCCATTAGCTGATCAACGAGTAAAACATGAAATAGAATTGCGTTTATCCGTATTACCTAAGAAAGACACATTATCCCTTTACCGAAGTATTCATTCATTAGAATATATCGATCGGATTGAAATTGAAATTTTAACTTAACTGGAGGTAACTATGAAAGATTTTTTCGCACTACTAAAAGAAGGAAATAAACCATCATTATTAGCCGCTATTATTAATACAATTATTGCTGGATTAAAAGGAGGAGCATTTTTCCTAACAGGAAACGTCGCTATGTTCGCTGAAATGATGCACTCTGTAGGAGATGCTGCTAATCAATATTTTGTATTCATTGGATCTGCTCTTTCTAAAAAAGCCCCTACCCCGAAATTTCCTAACGGATTTGGTCGTGTTGTAAATATTGTATTATTATTTGCTGTCCTTATAGTAGGAATTTTAGCATACGAAACAATTATTGAAGGTTGGCATCATCTTCAACATCCAACTCAATCAGAAGGCTTTTTAATTATTATTGGAGTATTAGCAATCGCTACTTTACTTGAACTTTTCGTACTGTATAAAGCAGGAAAGCAAGTATTATCTGAAAGTCGTATTGAATCTAAAGGATTTGATCCTTTAGTTAAAAGTTTTGCTTATCTAAAAAGTGCAAAGCCAGCAACTAAATTAGTGTTTATGGAAGATATGGTCGCAACAAGTGGTAATCTTTTAGCATTAACTGCAGTTTTAATTGCTCATTACACTGGATTCCTCGAAGCTGAAGGAATTGTATCTATTATTATTGGATGTATGATGTTTTATGTAGTAGGACGTATATTCTTAGAAAATGCTCGAGGTGCAATTGGTGAAACCGATGAACAAATGCTTAATCACATTGCACATTTAGTGATGGATCATAAGGATGTACGAGATATTAAAAAGTTAGAGGTAATTAAAGAAGGCGAATTTTTACATGTTGAACTAGTTGCGAAAGTAAATCCAGACATTTCATTTGCCGAAGCAGATGATATTCGTGACCATTTGGTCGAATTAATTCTTGCTCAACACGGAGTCGAAGATGTAACAGTCTCATTTGATGAAGATGATGGAATTACCCATTGGAAACATGTGAGTAATCGTCCTGAAACTCTTCCCCCACTTAGTGAATAAAGATAATGATAAAAATCCCGTTCAATGAGTTCATTGAACGGGATTTTTTAATGCAATTGACGATCTATTCTTTCAAGTAGTTCTACTCCTTTAACGACAAGTTTATCACTTATTGGAGCATCTTTATCAATTGGCTTTTGAAATTGATTTAGTAATCCACCACCGATACCAAATAACGCATCTTTTTCATCATCAATCCCATATTGATAACAGTGACGTAATAAAAACGGACGACCACATTCTAATTTTGAAGATGGTTGATCAAAATTCCCCGATTTTACAAAGACCGGAATTCTTAATACATCATAGTACGGCTCTTTTTGAAAGATATAATCATAATACGCATGATCATATTCCCATCCCCCGCCTAATGTAAAACCATTGCCATTTAAAAATCCATCCAAGAAACCTTTTTCAAATCGCTTTCCTTCCAATGCAGATGATAATTCAATCATTAAAAAACCTCCTGTCCATCCTAGGATAGACAAGAGGTTAGCTTCTTTATTCATGTCAAAAATTAAAGAGACGCTTTTAATATAGCGCGCACATCTTCAGCTTCTAGAGGAACAAAGTTTCCAAAGCGTCCGTAAACCATTGCTTTTTCTACCATTAACTCTAGATTCGAATCGTCGATATCATAATGAGCTAGGGTTTCTGGTGCACCTAGAGAAGTCCAATACTCACGTAGGTTATCGATACCCTCATTAGCAATTTCCTCTACTGTTTTGCCATCTGGTTCAACACCAAACACATAAACAGCTAAACGTGCAAAACGTTCTGGATCTACTTTCAAATTATGGCGCATCCAGTGTGGGAACAACACAGCTAAACCACCTGCATGGGGAATATCATAAACAGCAGAAACGGCATGTTCAATGTTATGAGTAGCCCAGTCTCCTCTATACCCCATTTGTAGCATTCCATTTAATGCAATCGTTCCAGCAAAAAGAATCGTTTCGCGATCTTCGTAAGAATGTAAGTTGTTCAACAGTTTTGGAGCTGCTTCCATTACTGCTCTTAAAACCCCTTCACACATCTCGTCTTGAACAGGTGTGTTTGTCGCATTGTTGAAGTATTGTTCGAAAATGTGAGACATCATATCCACGATACCGTAAACGGTATGATTTAATGGAACTGACATCGTATAAGTTGGATCTAGAATCGAAAATTTAGGGAACACTAATGGGCTTCCCCATCCGTATTTCTCTTGCGTTTCTTCATTAGTAATTACAGAACCTGAATTCATTTCTGAACCGGTCGCTGCGAGAGTAAGAACTGTCCCAAATGGTAGTGCTGCTTCTGGAACTGCTTTTCGACTAACTAAATCCCAAGCATCGCCATCGTATTTTGCTCCAGCAGCGATCAATTTCGTACAGTCAATAACTGAACCTCCGCCGACTGCTAATAAAACATCGATATTTTCCTTTTTACAAATATCTACACCTTGACGAGCGGTTGAGATACGTGGATTCGGATCGACTCCAGCTAGCTCAAACACTTCCATCTCAGCTTCTTTTAATGTGGACATTACCTCATCATAAAGACCATTTTTCTTGATACTTCCTCCACCATATACAACAAGTACCTTTTTGCCGTATGTAGGTAATTCTTCTTTTATCTGTTCTAACTGACCTTTACCAAATATCAATTTTACTGGATTGTAAAATGTAAATGTGTTCATAGGTATCATCTCCTCTAACCATCATTATGTGCATTTTTTCAAATGAAATCAAAGATAAGTGCTTGAAAAAGAAAAAGTTCTACCTAGAAAATCTAGGTAGAACTGATATTTATTAAACCCAGCCACGGAAGCGTGAAGCTTCTGCTGTTTTACGAACACCAACCATATATGCAGCTAAGCGCATATTAATATTACGAGTTGTTGCAACGTTATACACATTTTCGAATGCTGAGATCATTTTTTTGTAAAGTTTTTCGTTTACTTCTTCTTCAGTCCAATAGTATCCTTGATTATTTTGAACCCATTCAAAATAAGATACTGTAACTCCACCAGCACTTGCTAAAACATCAGGAACAAGCAAAATGCCACGTTCCGTTAATATTTTAGTAGCTTCAGACGTTGTTGGACCATTTGCAGCTTCTACTACGATACTTGCTTTAATATTATGAGCATTTTCAGCTGTAATTTGATTTTCAATTGCTGCAGGAACTAAAATATCACATTCTAATTCAAGCAATTCTTGGTTAGAAATTGTATTTTCAAACAACGTTGTTACAGTTCCAAAACTGTCACGACGGTCTAAAAGATAATCAATATCCAAACCATTCGGGTCATGTAACGCACCATAAGCATCAGAAATACCGATAACTTTCGCACCAGCATCACTCATGAATTTAGCTAAGAAACTACCAGCATTACCGAATCCTTGAATGACAATACGAGCACCATTCATATCGATACCGCGCTTTTTAGCTGCTTCTTCAACACAGATTGTTACACCTTGTGCTGTTGCACGATCGCGTCCTTGCGAACCACCAAGTACAATTGGTTTCCCAGTAATAAAGCCTGGAGAGTTAAATTCATCTATGCGACTATACTCATCCATCATCCATGCCATGATTTGTGAGTTGGTGAATACATCCGGTGCAGGAATATCTTTTGTTGGACCAACGAATTGACTTATCGCACGTACATATCCGCGACTTAACTTTTCAATTTCATTCATCGACATTTGACGAGGATCACAAATGATCCCACCTTTACCTCCGCCATACGGTAAATCAACAATTCCACATTTCAACGTCATCCACATTGATAAAGCTTTTACTTCATCTTCAGAAACTTGTGGATGGAAACGAACGCCACCTTTAGTAGGTCCTACTGCGTCGTTATGTTGTGCACGAAACCCAGTGAAAACTTTTACAGAACCATCATCCATTTTAATCGGAATACGTACTTCAAGCATACGTAGTGGTTCTTTCAAGAGTTCAAACATTCCTTCATCGTATCCTAGTTTGTTAAGAGCGTCCTGAATAACATCTTGAGTTGATGTGAACAGGTTTAGATTTTCAGCCATTTTATAGTTTCGCCTCTTTATTCATAATGATTACATCGCAATCATTGTAACATAATTGGATTTGTTTTTTAACAATTAATATTATTTATTAAATACTTTTTGAATTTTTTCAATTGCCCAATCTAATTCTTCTTTTGTAATAACTAATGGTGGAGCAAAACGAATCACGGTATCATGCGTTTCCTTACACAATAAACCTAATTCTTTTAACTCTTCACAATATGGACGAGCTGCCTCGTGAAGTTCCATACCGATAAATAAACCGCGACCACGGACCTCTTTAATAGCCGAATGGTCAATTTTCGATAATTCTTCTTTAAAATAATTTCCAAGTTCTTCAGAACGTTCAGCCAATTTTTCATCTTTTAAGACATTTAAAGATGCAATAGATACGGCACATGCCATTGGATTTCCACCAAACGTTGAACCATGTGAACCGGGATTAAATACTTCAAGAATTTCTTTATTCGCAACAACACATGAAATTGGGAATACTCCGCCTCCAAGTGCTTTACCTAAAATGTACATATCTGGATTAACATCTTCCCACTCACATGCAAACATACGACCAGTACGAGCAAGACCCGCTTGAATCTCATCTGCAATAAATAGGACGTTATTTTCGCGACAAAGTTCACGA
>JAHIWI010000133.1 GCA_018816185.1 Bacillota bacterium | reverse complement strand
TCATTGCGCGAATATGAGGGGAAGCCAATGATTATTGTAAATACTGCTAGTAAATGTGGTTTTACACCACAGTTTAAAGAGTTACAGGAGTTGTATGAAGAATATAAAGACCAAGGTCTTGTTGTATTAGGTTTTCCTAGTGATCAATTTAATGATCAAGAGTTTGCAGATATGAAAGATACAATGGAATTTTGCCAATTAAATTATGGTGTATCTTTTCCTATGTTTAAAAAAATTGATGTAAAAGGTGATCAAGCTCATCCTTTATTCGAATATTTGGTTTCGCAAAAAAAGGGTTTATTGACCGAAGACATTAAATGGAACTTTACAAAATTTTTAGTTGATCCAGATGGGAAAGTGGTTAAACGTTATGCACCTCAATCTTCTCCTAAAAAAATTGAAGATGATTTACTGAAATATATTTAAGGAAAAATGTGAATACTCTTTCTAATTAAAGCTTCTTGACAGTCTTTGTAGCCGCTGATAACCTTACAATAATATTCAAGAGCATATAGGAGGAGAAGGAGATTATGTGGGAATCTAAATTTGTTAAAGAAGGCTTAACTTTCGATGATGTATTATTAGTTCCAGGTAAATCTGAAGTGTTACCAAAGGATGTTGATTTGTCTGTTCAATTAACGGATAAAGTGAAGTTAAACATTCCTATTATCAGTGCTGGTATGGATACTGTTACTGAAGCAGCAATGGCTATTTCTATGGCACGTCAAGGTGGACTTGGTGTCATTCATAAAAATATGAGTATCGAAGATCAAGCTGAACAAGTTGTTACTGTAAAACGCTCTGAAAATGGTGTTATTACAGATCCTTTCTTCCTTACTCCAACTCATCAAGTATTTGATGCAGAACATTTAATGGGCAAATATCGTATCTCGGGTGTACCGATTGTAAATAATAAAGAAGAGTTAAAATTAGTCGGAATTATTACGAATCGTGATTTACGTTTCATTCAAGATTATTCGTTAACGATCGATGAAGTAATGACGAAAGAAAAGTTAGTTACGGCACCAGTTGGGACAACTCTTGAAGATGCAGAAAAAATACTTCAGCAGTATAAGATTGAAAAGCTTCCAATTGTTGATGAAACCGGCATGTTAAAAGGTTTAATTACCATCAAAGATATTGAAAAAGTAATTGAATTTCCAAATGCTGCGAAAGATCATCACGGTCGATTGCTTGTTGGAGCTGCAGTAGGTGTAACGTCTGATACAATGAAGCGTGTTGAACATTTAGTAAAAGCACAAGTGGATGTGATTGTCATTGATACGGCACATGGCCATTCAAAAGGTGTGCTAGATACGATTCGTTCAATTCGTGCAAATCATCCTGACTTAGATATTATCGCGGGGAATGTGGCTACAGCTGAAGGTACTGCGGCATTATACGAAGCAGGTGCGGACGTTGTTAAAGTTGGAATTGGTCCAGGTTCTATTTGTACAACCCGTGTAGTTGCAGGTGTCGGCGTACCACAAATTACTGCTGTATATGATTGTGCATCAGAAGCACGTAAACATGGAAAAACAATTATTGCAGATGGTGGTATTAAGTATTCAGGCGATATTGTAAAAGCTTTAGCTGCTGGAGGACATGTTGTTATGTTGGGTAGCTTGCTTGCAGGTACATCTGAAAGTCCTGGAGATACTGAAATATTCCAAGGCCGTCGCTTTAAAGTATATCGCGGTATGGGCTCAATTGGCGCTATGGAAAAGGGGTCCAAAGACCGTTACTTCCAAGATGATGCGAAGAAATTGGTTCCAGAAGGTATTGAAGGAAGACTTCCTTATAAAGGGCCACTTTCAGATACGATTCATCAACTAATGGGTGGTATTCGTGCAGGTATGGGTTATTGCGGAACGAAGGATTTAACTGATTTACGTGAACGTTCACAGTTCATTCGTATGACAGGTGCAGGTCTTCGTGAAAGTCACCCACATGATGTCCAAATTACGAAAGAAGCTCCAAACTATTCTATTTAATTTAAAAAGCGAAACTTTAGCACCTATTCTGCGTCTTTTAATTAGGCAGAATGGGTGCTTTTTTCATGGAGTATGCCGGTGAGACGAAATTTATGATAGAATGAGCAAGGGAAAAAGGAAAAATGAGAATGGCGGAGGTTCTAAAAAGTGAAAAGTGTATGGAACAAAGCGCTAGTACGCTGGTTAATCTTACCTATGTTATTGGTGAGCACGGTTGTAGCACAACCAAAATCAGCAGATGCTGCAGATGATAACTTAAATTTATTAGTAGATAGTGCGATTTTAATTGACGCGGATTCAGGGAAAATTTTATATGAACAAAATGCAGATACAGCTGTAGGAATTGCTAGTATGACGAAAATGATGACTGAGTACTTAATGTTCGAAGCGATTGAAAAGGGTCAAATTAAGTGGGACCAACGTTACTCAGTAACTGACTATACGTACCGAATTTCACAAGATCGACGTTTAAGTAATGTTCCATTACGTGAAGATGATTCGTATACGATAAAAGAATTGTATGAAGCGATGGCGATTTATTCGGCAAATGCTGCGACTATTGCAATCGCTGAAACCATTGCTGGAACTGAAACAGAATTTGTTACGATGATGAATAAAAAAGCTGACGAATTAGGATTAGAAGGCTATAAATTTGTCAATTCGACTGGACTAAATAATGCAGACTTACAAGGAAGCCATCCAGAAGGAACAGGCGAAACGGATGAAAATGTGATGCCTGCAAAATCTGTTGCTAAACTTGCTTATCATTTAATGAAGGATTACCCTGAAGTATTAGAAACAACTAGTATTCCAACGATGAAGTTCCGTGAAGGAACGTCTGATGAAATTAAAATGGATAACTGGAACTTCATGCTTCCAGGGCAAGTTTTTGAATACAAAAATGCAACAGTAGATGGTTTGAAAACAGGTACGACTGATTTCGCTGGACATTGCTTCACTGGAACAGCTACGAAAGATGGCATGCGTGTCATTGCAGTTGTTACAAAAGCAGTAGATTCAAAAGGTCAAGGTTCGTATAAAGCTCGTTTTGATGCAACTGCGGCTTTATTCAATTACGGTTTCTCTCAATTTTCTAAAGAAGAAATTGTTCCTGCTGGTTACAAGTTTAAAAAACAGAAACAACTGCCAGTGCAAAAAGGGAAAGAAGACTTCGTTGGCATTACAGTGAAAGATCCAATTGAAATGGTTATTAAAACGAGTGAAAAAGATTTGTATGTACCTAAGTTAGTGATCGATAAAAAGAAACTAACAGACGGATCTTTAGAAGCTGCGATTAAAGAAGATGAAGTAGTTGGACAAGTTGAAGTTGTTAAATCTGAAGGAACTGATTATGGGTATATTACTGGTAAATCAGTTACTTCTAAAGTCGTTACAAACGATGCGGTAGAACGCGCAAGCTGGTTCTCATTAGGACTTCAAGCAGTTGGTCACTTCTTTGCTAACCTTTGGGATGGAGCAAAAGGTTTCGTAACTGGTTTATTTTAAACTAAAAAAGACCGTGAACTCTCATTAAAATTGAGCGCTCACGGTCTTTTTCTTATTATTTTGATTAAATTGAATATCAGCTTTAGGGAACACATCTTGTCTTATCATTAGACAGGATGTGTTTTCTCATTTCACGTAGATGATATTCCCCATGCATCCATTAACAATTGAACGGCTTTTTCAATTTCGGTTTCTAAAAATCCGCCAAAGCCAAGTAAGATTTGTGGTTTTGATGATTGATCATTAGAAGTCACCATATACTCAGACCGCGCATATACTCGGATTCCCTGATCCAAGGCTAATTTGACGAGTTCTTTGTCGGTTTTCTCAAGGTCAATCGTTAAGACAATATGCATCCCTGCTTGTTCTCCTGATATTTGTACAAGTGGCGCATAATCAGCCAGAGAAGAAGTGAGTTTCTCTAGTTTTTTGCGGTATATCTTTCTCATGCGATTTAAATGTTTAGAGAAATGGCCGGCATTCATAAATTGAGCCAAAACATGTTGATCGAGTCTAGGAACCGTAGACGAATAGTAAGGAAATGTTTTTCTATACTCTTGTAAAATATGCATTGGCAACACTAAATAGGCCATTCTTAATGATGGCATTAACGATTTAGAAAATGTACTGATATAAATCACACGCTCACTTTGGTCAATACCTTGCAGGGAAGGAATCGGTTTTCCGATGTAACGAAATTCACTATCATAATCATCTTCAATAATGTAGCGGTCTTCTTTAGCAGAAGCCCAATTCAGTAGTTGAACTCGTCGAGATGCTGAAAGAATGGCACCAGTTGGAAACTGATGAGATGGAGTGACATACGCGACAGAGGCATCCGTTTTCTCTAGTTCATTCACATTCATGCCATCACTATCTACAGGTATTGGGGTGACTGAACGATCATGGTTCACAAATATATGGTGAGTTAACGGATAGCCAGGATTTTCAATAGCATAAACAGATTGCTTTCCAAGCAAGCGAATTAACAAAGGCATTAATTGTTCCGTACCTGAACCTAAAATGATTTGTTGAGGCGCACACCGTACTCCTCGCGATGAATACAAGTAGCTCGCAATCTCTTGTCGTAGCTCTAAATCCCCTTGAGGGTGTCCAAGTAATAATAAGTCGCGAGAGGACTCATCTAGTACATCCTTTGCATACTTCCGCCATTGATTGAACGGAAAGGCCGATGTGTCTATTTTTCCGGAATGAAAGTCGATTGAGTAATTCGGTTTCACAGACTCCAATTCATCTGCAATTTCACGTGGTTGTTCTACATAAGCTAGTTCTGCCACTTCTTCTACAAAAAAGCCGCGTCTAGATACTGAAGAAATAAAACCTTCTGCGACTAGCTGTGCGTAGGCTAATTCTATTGTTGTTTGGCTAATGGATAAAAATTCAGCTAATTTTCGTTTCGAAGGCAATTTGGTTCCAACGAGTAAATCACCTCTAATAATGGCCTCTTTCATCTCTTCATAAAGTTGGGCATAAAGTGGAGTTTGTGAGGTTTTATTTAATTGGATTAACCACATATCCATCGTTTCCACTCCTTCTGACCATGTTAATAAAGAAGAAACTGACACTTTTATTATGGTCATATTTCATTATACTAAAGATAATTATGAAATGGAGGGTTTATCAATATGAATCAACATCTAACGGGTACGGATCGTGTGAAGCGAGGCATGGCAGAAATGCAAAAAGGCGGCGTCATTATGGACGTAATTAACGCGGAACAAGCACGAATTGCGGAAGCAGCAGGTGCAGTAGCAGTAATGGCCTTAGAACGTGTACCTTCTGATATTCGCGCGGCTGGTGGCGTAGCTCGTATGGCTGACCCTCTTATAACAGAAGAAGTGATGAATGCTGTGACCATTCCAGTTATGGCGAAAGCGCGTATTGGTCATATTTCAGAGGCACGCATGCTTGAAGCAATGGGTGTTGACTATATTGATGAATCAGAAGTTTTAACTCCTGCAGACGAAGAGTACCACTTGATTAAGAGTCAATTCACAGTGCCGTTTGTCTGTGGAAATAAAGACTTGGGTGAAGCAGCTCGTCGAATCGGTGAAGGAGCTTCCATGCTTCGTACAAAAGGGGAACCTGGAACTGGGAATATCGTGGAGGCAGTTCGTCATTTACGTAAATTAAATGCACAAGTTCGCAAAGTCATTCACATGAATGATGATGAGTTAATGACAGAAGCAAAAATTTTGGGAGCACCCTACCATGTATTACTTGAAATTAAGCGTTTAGGTCGTTTACCGGTTGTTAACTTTGCAGCAGGAGGCGTAGCAACTCCAGCAGATGCTGCATTAATGATGGAGCTTGGAGCGGATGGTGTCTTCGTTGGATCAGGTATCTTTAAGTCAGATAACCCAGCAAAATTTGCACGTGCGATTGTTGAAGCAACAACTCATTATCAAGACTACAAATTACTTGTCGAAATTTCAAAAGACCTTGGAATGCCAATGAAAGGCATTGAAATTTCTCGTCTGGAAGCGAAAGATCGTATGCAGGACCGAGTGCTATAAGATGGTGAATATAGGCGTATTAGCTCTGCAAGGAGCAGTAAGAGAACATGTCACATCTATTGAAGCTTGTGGTGCCAATGCAGTGCTTGTAAAACGTGCAGAAGATTTGAATGGAATTGATGGTCTCATTTTACCTGGTGGTGAAAGCACGACAATGAGACGTCTAATCGATTTATATGGCATGATGGAACCCCTTCGTGTATTTGCGAATGAAGGACATCCCATGTTTGGAACATGTGCGGGACTAATACTGTTAGCGAAATCACTCGTTAATTATGACCAATCGCATCTTGGGGTAATGGACGTAACCGTAGAAAGAAATTCTTTTGGCCGCCAAGTTGATAGCTTTGAAGCGAACTTGACTATTCATGGAGTAGCAGAAGACTTCCCGGCAGTATTTATTCGAGCTCCTCATATTACAGAGGTAGGCTTTAATACTGAAGTTTTATGTGAACATAATGGCCGTATTGTGATGGCTCAACAAGGTCAATTTCTTGGCTGTTCATTCCATCCTGAACTTACAGATGATCATCGTATAACAGCTTATTTTGTTAACCTTGTTGAAAACCATATGAAACAAAAAGTAAAAACTTGAAACCTACCATATGGTAGGTTTTTCAAGTTTGCCACAAATTCCAAGAATCACGTGACTGTAGACTATATTTGACTGGGAATTATTTATTAAATCCTAAATTTTAAAAAAATGCAGTTGGAAGCACAGGAAAATAAACCCGTAAATCTCCAAATAAAAACGGTCTTCGTTTCCTATATATTCTGAATAGTTAAAAAGTTAGAATGTGAATTAGCCGATAAAATATCGGAACTTTCAGAATTTGAGGAGTGAAGTTGAGTGAAGAAGAAGAAATTAGTAAGTTTAAGTTTAGCGGCAACGATGGCATTATCTGCTACGATTGCACCGGTATACGCAGCACCTGGTAGTGGAATTTCTGAAAAGATTCATGTAAATGAAAATAGTAAAGCACCAAACTTTATTTCAGGTAAACTATCAGCGCCATCGAAAAAAGCAGCTAAAGAAATCGTATTTGACTTTCTTGCACAAAAACAAGGAGTTTATAAATTTAGCAATGATCCATTTTCAAGCTTTAAAGTTGTTAAAGAGTCAAAAGATGAACTGGGCTTTACACAACTGAAATTACAACAAATTTATAAAGGTGTTCCTGTATTTGGAGCAGTTGTTACAGCTCATGTTAATAAAGAAGGCGTACTAACAGCGGTTTCTGGGGAAGTTGCACCTGAACTTGATAAAAAAGCAGCTTTAAAAGAAGGATCTAAAGTAAAACGAGCTGATGCAGTGGCAACAGCAGCAAAAGATTTGGAATCAAAATTAGGTGAAACACCTGAGTTAGAACATGAAGCGACTCCAGAATTTGTTGTTTATACAAGAGATGGAGAAGCGAAGTTCGCTTATGCAGTAGAATTTGAATTCCTTTATCCTTCACCAGGGAATTATCAATACTTCGTGGATGCCCAAACTGGAGAAATTTTAAATTCGTATAATCAAATCCATGAAGCTAAACCTAGTGAAGGCGTCACTTCACCAACAGGTACAAATACAGTAGGAACTGGTAAAGGTGTGTTAGGAGATTCTAAATCGTTTAATACCGTAACAAATAGTAATGGATCATATTTAGTGGATCGCACGCGAGGAAATGGTATTTTTACATATGATGCAAAAAACCGGACTCGTACGCCAGGAACATTGTGGTTAGATGCAGATAACGTATACAATGCAGCTTACGATGGTGCAGCTGTTGATGCTCATGCGTATGCGGCACAAACCTATGATTATTATAAAGATGTACACGCACGTAATAGTTATGATGGAAATGGGGCACAACTAATCTCTACTGTGCATTATGGACGTAATTACAATAATGCATTTTGGAGCGGGTCTCAAATGGTTTATGGAGATGGCGATGGTTCAACATTCATTCCGTTATCTGGTGCACTTGATGTAATCGCTCATGAATTAACACATGCAGTTACAGATACAACAGCAGACCTGATTTATCAAAATGAATCTGGGGCTATCAATGAGTCCATGTCTGATATTTTTGGTACATTAGTTGAATACCATTTTAATAACAATCCAGATTGGCAGATTGGTGAAGACATCTACACACCATCAACTGCTGGCGATGCGCTTCGTTCAATGGCTGACCCAACTGAAAGTGGCGATCCAGATCATTACTCAAATCGTTATATCGGAACATCAGATAACGGTGGGGTTCACTGGAACAGTGGAATCAGTAACAAAGCCGCTTACTTATTATCAAATGGTGGAACACACTACGGTGTAAGTGTAGCTGGAATTGGTAACGACAAAACAGGGAAGATATTCTATCGTACCTTAACTCAATATTTAACTCCAAACTCTACATTCAGTCAGTATCGTGCAGCATCTGTTCAAGCAGCTACGGATTTATACGGAGCTAGCAGTGCTGAAGTGACGAGTGTGAAAGCGGCGTTTAGTGCAGTAGGTGTGAATTAAAGACACGCTATTTATTTTATGTATTAGTTTAAGACTATCGGTATAAGAGAAGACACAGCTAGCACCATTTTTGGTGCTAGCTGTGTTTTTCTAAAGTGAATAGGTGCTTGCCAAATGTCACATCATGTAGTAAAGTATGTTTAATTTCACATATGAAACGATGATGGGAAGTAGTAACAAGCTCTGTTTTTTCTAGAGAGCCGGCGGGTGGTGCAAGCCGGTAAAAACACTTGTGAATCCGTCCTGGAGTTGCGCAACTGAACGAATAGTAAGTTGTAGCCGGTTGAAAAGCCGTTATGAGACAAGTGGATTTGTTTGTAATGAACAAGTCAATCAGGGTGGCAACGCGGGTAGCTCTCGTCCCTTTCCAAGGGGATGGAGGGCTTTTTTTGTTGTCTAAAAGTCTTACTCCACTTTCCATCATCACCATTCAAAGGAGGAAAACACATGTTAGATGTAAAACGCGTCAGAGATAATTATGAAGAAGTAAAAGCAAAATTAGAAAAGCGTGGCGAAGACCTCGGGAATTTCGATCAGTTTGCCGAGTTAGATGGGAAACGTCGTGAATTAATTGGTAAAGCAGAAGTGTTAAAAGCAGAACGTAATGAAGTATCAGGTCAAATTGCTACAATGAAACGTAATAAAGAAAATGCTGATGATTTAATTATTCGAATGCGTGAAGTAGGCGACGAAATTAAAGTGATTGACGATGAGCTTCGAGAAGTAGAGGCGAAGTTTGAGGATATGATGATGCGTCTTCCGAATATTCCACATGAAAGTGTTCCAGTTGGCGAAACGGAAGACGATAATGTTGAAGATCGTAAATGGGGAGAAATTCGTGAATTTGATTTTGAGCCAAAGCCGCATTGGGATATTGCGACAGACTTAAATATTATTGATTTTGAACGTGCAGCAAAAACAACGGGTAGCAGATTCTTATTTTACCGTGGATTAGGTGCCCGTTTAGAGCGAGCGTTGATGAACTTTATGATCGACCTTCATACAGAAGAACATGGTTATGAAGAAATGCTACCACCTTACTTAGCGAATCGTGCAAGTTTAACGGGTACTGGTCAATTGCCTAAATTTGAAGAAGATGCATTTTTAATTGAAAAAGAAGATTTCTTCTTGATTCCAACATCAGAAGTAACGGTTACAAATTTCTATCGTGATGAAATTTTAACGAACGATATGTTGCCACAAGGGTTTGCTGCATATAGTGCATGTTTCCGTTCTGAAGCGGGATCTGCAGGTCGCGATACACGTGGGTTGATTCGCCAGCATCAATTTAACAAAGTCGAATTGGTTCGTTTTGTTAG
>JAHIWI010000132.1 GCA_018816185.1 Bacillota bacterium | reverse complement strand
TACAGATTTTTTAGATTATGTATAATAAACATTGTACCAATTTTTCAGAAAATTTAAGGGGGTCAACTTTGTGAAGAAGAGCAAGTTAGTTTGGCTATTAAGCCTAATGTTAGTACTTAGTATGTTCTTAGCTGCATGTGGCGGCGAAGAAGCAGACAAAGAGCCAGCAACACCATCTGATAAAGATGATGATACAGCTGGAGAAGAGCCAGCAGTTGAAGAGGAGCAAATTCTTAATCTTATCGCAGGTTCAGAGATTCCAACAATGGATTCTTCACTTGTAACAGATTCAGTAGGATTTGATCTTTTAAACAACGTAGCTGAAGGTTTATACCGTTTGAACCAAGAAAATGTAGCTGTTCCAGCTATGGCTGAAGCAGAACCTACAATTTCTGAGGATGGATTAGTTTACACATTCAAGATCCGTGATGCTAAATGGTCTAACGGCGATGCTGTAACTGCTGGTGATTTCGAGTTCGCATGGAAACGTGCAATGAACCCTGACACTGCTTCTGAGTACGGTCCATACATGATGGCTGGCGTACTTAAAAATGCAACAGAAATTTCTGAAGGTTCAGTTGACTTTAACGAGTTAGGTGTTAAAGCTCTTGACGAAAAAACTTTAGAAGTAACTTTAGAAAAACCAGTTCCTTACTTCCTATCTTTAATGGCTTTCGGAACTTACTTGCCACTTAATGAAAAATTCGTTACTGAACAAGGTGACGCGTATGCTACAAACTCAGACGCTTTGATCTCTAATGGACCTTTCACTCTTACTGAGTGGGATGGAACAGGATCTTCTTGGTCATTAGTTAAAAATGATCAGTACTGGGATGCAGAAAACGTAAAACTTACTCAAATTAACTACGACGTAGTTAAAGAAACTGCAACTGCAGTTAACCTTTACAAAACTGGTGAAGTTGACCGCACAGGTCTTTCAGGTGAGTTTGCTGCACAATATGCAAATGACCCAGAATTATTAAAAGAAAAAGATTCAGTAGTATTCTACTTCAAATTTAACCAAGAGCGTAATGGTAAGCCATCACCTCTTGCTAACAAAAATATTCGTGAAGCAATCTCTAAATCTTACAACAAAGAAGATTTAGTAAATGTAGTATTAAATAACGGTTCTGTAGCTGCTAACTACTTAGTACCTGCTGAATTCACTTTCGATGAAAACGCTAACGATTTCCGTGATATTAACGGCGACTTAGGTGGCTACAATCCAGAAGAAGCGAAAGCTGCTTGGGAAAAAGGTTTAGCTGAGCTAGGTGTTACTGAATTATCACTTGAATTACTTGGTGGAGACTCAGATCTTTCTAAGAAAATGGACGAGTACTTCAAATCACAAATGGAAGGTACTCTTGAAGGGTTAACTCTTAACCTTAAACAAGTACCATTCGCTGTACGTTTAGACCTTGATACTGCTCAAGATTACGATATTCAAAGTGCTGGATGGGGTCCTGACTTCCAAGATCCATACACATTCATGAACTTGTTCGTGACTGATGGTGGTAACAACATGATGTCTTACTCAAATCCTAAATATGATGAGTTAATCACTGCTGCTGCTGGTGAATTAGCTACTGATCCAGAAGCTCGTTGGAACGCAATGGCTGAAGCTGAGAAAATTCTTATCGCTGAAGATTATGGTATTTCACCTAACTACCAACGTGGTACTATGCAACTTGTAAAACCATACGTAAAAGGTGTTGTATCTCACCAATTCGGTGGAGACTATAGCTACAAGTGGGCTTTCATCGAAGGTAAAGAATAATTTTTTAATCTTTTAAAAATCTCATAGTTAGAGAGTATATGGATTCCAATAGGGCCCATATACTCTCTTTTTAAATGAGTGTGAATTCACAAAAAATTTCCTGTTTTCAAAAATTAATGTTGCAAATAACTAGTTTAATCTGTTTATATAGATAATAGACTTAAAGTATATTTAAAATGTTTTTATTTTTTAGGAGGTGCGAAGATGACAAAGTATATTATTAAACGAGTGTTTTACATGTTTATTACTCTTTTCCTGATTGCGACGGCAACATTTTTCTTAATGAAAACGCTACCAGGTTCCCCTATTAGCTCCGCTGAAAAACTATCCCCTGCGCAACTAGCAATAGTTGAAGCGAAATATGGTTTAGACAAACCCGTTCCAGTTCAGTATGGAATTTATATGCTTAATCTTGTGCAAGGTGATTTGGGGAATTCGTTTGCTTTTAAAGGTGCAGACGTAACCGATCTAATTATTAAACGTTTAGGACCATCTATGCAATTAGGTGCCCAAGCGATGTTCTTCGGTGTAACAATCGGAATCATATTAGGTATGATTGCCGCACTTAAACAGAATAGTTTCTGGGATTATGGAAGTACGATAGTATCCATCCTAGGAATATCCATACCATCGTTCGTATTTGCTGCGATGTTACAATATTGGTTAGCAGTACGATTTGACTTCTTCCCGGTTGCTTTATGGAATGATGGGTTTAAATCCAGTGTGTTACCGTCATTAGCTTTAGCGATGGGTCCTTTAGCAATCTCAGCTCGTTTCATTCGTACAGAAATGATTGAAGTATTGAGCTCAGACTACATTACTTTAGCTAAGTCTAAAGGTGCTAACGGATATGAAGTTGCATTCAAGCATGCATTCCGCAATGCGATGATTCCATTAGTTACTGTTATGGGGCCATTAGCTGCTGGATTATTGACTGGATCACTTGTAATCGAAAAAATCTTTGCGATTCCTGGAATTGGTGAACAATTCGTACGTTCAATTATGGTAAATGACTTTTCAATCATAATGGGAACTACTTTGTTCTTCTCTGTATTTCTTATCGGTATTATTTTATTGGTAGATATTCTTTACGGAATTATTGATCCACGTATTCGTTTATCAGGAGGAGATAGTTAATGACACAAAATCTTGATAAGCTACCTGAAGGCTCTTTTGAAAGAGTTACGATAGATAAAAGTCAAGCTGAAAGAATTTCAAAACCAAGTTTAAGTTTCTGGCAAGATGCTTGGTTGCGTATTCGCAAAAATAAAGCCGCCATTATCAGTATGGTTGTTTTACTATTAATTATTTTAATGGCGTTTATAGGTCCAATAATGAGCCCACATGATGGGGAAGTACAAACGATTACTCATGCAAATCTGCCTCCAAAGGTACCTGGTTTTGAAAATCTAGGAATTTTAGATGGTCACGGGTTACTTGCTGGTGAAGACGTAGATTTATATGAATTAAAGAATGTTGATCCTGAAGTTTATTATTGGATTGGTACAGACGGTTTAGGCCGAGACATGTTCTCTCGCGTATGGTCAGGTACTCAAATTTCTTTATTCATCGCGTTTATGGCTGCTTTAATTGATATGGTGATTGGTGTTGCATACGGAGGCATATCTGCTTATTACGGTGGACGTGTTGATGATGTGATGCAACGTATTGTTGAGATTTTAATCGGTATTCCTAACTTAATTGTCGTTATTTTAATGATTATGGTTATGGAACCAGGTGTTACCGC
>JAHIWI010000131.1 GCA_018816185.1 Bacillota bacterium | reverse complement strand
CATTAAAGACGGCGAAGAGGAACTTATTGATGTATATTCGGGTACCTTTAATGAGAGTGCCGAGGTAAGCTCTGATAGCGTGAATATGCCTTCACATCTAAAATTTCCATCAGCGGGGGTATGGAAAGTCCTCGTATATATAAATGAGGAACTTTATGAAAGTATTGTGGTAGAGGTTGAATAACTAATTTCCTTCTTAAACAAACGGATGCTTGAGTTGAAGATCAGTAAGCTTATTGAACTAACGCAGCAGGTTAGTGGAAGAAGCATAGTTAAAAATCGGGGTGTATAATACAAAAAATCCGAATTAATATAAAGATAGTTCGGATTTTTGCATCTGGTTAGTCTAGATTAATTTTTAACGCTTCTAGCTCTATTTCTTTGTCTCCTATTTTAAAACTTGTTTCTACGGTTATAAAATCATTTGCATTTCCACTAATCATATCAAAGATTGCTTTTGAATGAGAAAGATTGTTTTTAAGCAATTCTTCTCCTTTTGAATCGTAAATTTTTAGATGGAATACTTCTCCTTCAACTCCTGCGGTACTTAGGATGTTATAAGAGAGAATAGCATTGGTTTGCCCAACATTGATGGATTGAAGCTCGATTTGATACTTTCCATCTTCAGAAGCAACAGTTTCCTCAATAGCATATTGTTTCGATGGAAGTTTTTCAACAGCTAGATTAAATGCCCATTCACCACGAACACCAGCAATATGTGTAAAAGTAATCGGAAGAGTTAGGGAGCTTTCAGCAATTGAATTGGGATTGTTTAAAATAAGTGCTCCTACATAACCATCACCTTCTTTTGTTAAAGAACCAATAGTCCCTCCCCAAGTAGATGTATCTTTGCCATCAAACATTTCATACGCATAGCCAGATTCAGGACTGTTTTCTCCTCCAATAGAATCAGACAAGGTTTCACCAGTTGCTTTAAACGTTAATCCAACGTAGGAACCATCATAGAAAATCGAAGTAATCACCATTTCTACACCATTATTTTGGGCAGTTTCGTTTATTTCAGTGATGAGTTGTTCTGAAGCTAATTCCTGTCCCATTTGCCAATGATATTTCTCATATATACCTCCAATAAGTGGTACTTGAGCTAAAACATTTGTAACTGGAGAAAATATAAATCCGGAAGTAAGAAGCAAAGCAGCTGCTGTGGATGTAAAAAAAGAAGTACGTTTTAATACGCTCGTGATCTTGTTAGTTTTACGGAATTTTTCGCCTCGTTCAATTCCTCTATCGATCGCAAGCATCATTTCATCTTTAGGTAGTTCAATATCATTTGTAGAAGAATCAAATAAGTTTTTTTGCATAAAATTCATCCCCTAACGTTTTTTTTAATTCCAACTTTGCTCTACGTAAATAAGTTTTAACGGTTGCTTGTGGCTTATTAAGTACATTAGCAATTGTTCGAATCGGTAACTCATAGTAATAGAAAAGCGTAATAACATTGCGATAATCTACACTTAGGGTGGCGAGTGCGTCGGATAAATCAATTGATGCATCTGGTACTTGATTAGTCTCTAATAGAAATAAAATCGTTTCTTCTGGTAGATGAATCAATTTCTTTTTACGCTCCAATTCCTTATACGCGGTACGAATTAATATTTTTACGAGCCACGTACTAAAATAAGTAGGTGATTTTATTTGATGTATGGAAATATAGGCTTTATAGGTAGCTTCTTGTAATACGTCGAGTGCATCTTCTTTATTACGCATATGAAGATAAGCAATTTTATATAATTTTTCACTTTCATATTTTAGTAGTTGTTCAAATGCTTGTTTATCTCCAGATATTGCTGATTCGACTAATTGGGATGAGTACGACATATAGCAACCTCCTTTCACATATTAGAGGCAGAAGAAATAGAAAAAGTTTCAGATCTAATACATTAATTAAGTTTTATTATTATAATTGTACTTATTAAATGAATCGTTAGGTTATTATATTTGAATTAATGACAGGAGAAACCATTAACTGTGGAGAAATCGAAGGAATAACAAAAGAAAGGTTAAATAAGTGGGGTAGAAAATACATCATTAACTATTCTTAATAATAACGAAAGTACGCGAGATAGTACGTAACATTTGCGTGAATAAAGAAATTCTCTTGTTCAACTAACGGGTGCTTTAGAAGAAGATCAATGAAATCTAAAAGGTGGAATAATATGGAATGCGTGTGTAATAAATGCTCATACTTCAAAGGAAATGATGCTTCCGAGTATGAACAACAATATTTAGAAGTATTGATAGTAGATGCTATTAACTGGAAAACATTATACAAATGTAACTTTTGTGAAACCTATTGGGAAGAACATGTCCAAGATGATAGATTTGTTGGTATCCCCATATTGGAAAAAGTAAGTGCGACATATAAAAAAGATAGTTAATCGCGAATAGAGTTAGTTCAATCTAATAATCTGTATTAGGTTTAAAATAGACTAATCCTTATTCAGCTAACGGGTGCTTGAGTTTAAGTAGAACAGATGAAAATTAGTCTTATTAAAAATTAGAACTAGAAAAACACTGAGTAAATAAGAGGCAACTGAAAACCCCAGGTTTTTCAGTTGCCTCACTAATAACGAGTGTTTTATTATTACAATTTTATATTTAGTCGCTTTACCCATAAAGTGAACTCCTTTAAAAGCACATTAGGTTTCCGAGAATTATTATTAAAGAGACAATAAATAAAATGTTATTACTGAAGTGGTGACACCAAATTTTTTGATTAAGTTGGAGTTCGTAAGACATACAAGTCGAATATTACCCAGAACTTTCACCTCACCTATTCGCTATAAGTTTTGTATAGCTAATTCCAAGGAGTATGTGATGAATTTAATTGAGAAATTCTTTTTGCTTCTGCACTTTGAGTGGACTTAGTTAAGAAGTCTAAAAGTCGGATAAAAGTGATTTTTTTCCTCGGTCTTCGTTGAATTTCCACGTTCATGATTCTCCTTTATACCACAATTTTTTATTTTCATTTATCTAGCTTTTAGCGGAATTCGTTGCCGTTTATGTAAGGGGTATACGGCAATGGTTCCAGCTACTCCACTAATGACTAAAAACGAAAGGATTGCGATGGGAAGGGGTTTCTTATTCAAACGTGTTTGACTCATGTAGGACCTCCTTGTATTTGAGCTTGCACCTTTAGTGTAGAAGAGGATTATGAAGAGAGTGTTAATGAGGTGTTAAGACATTATTTAGAAATTGAGAATGAAACATTAATACAATTTTGTGCAAATAAAGAATCCAGCAACGGATAGTCTGCTGGATTCTAGAAATTGTTGTTTTTAGTTTTTTCTTTGGATAAGCACCTGATTTTCAGATCTATTTTACAATCTCGTCACCTTCGTAAAGTTTCACATCTAATGGTGCTGCTAGAAATTGTGGTGCTTTATTAACAAAAGAAGTAAAGTGTTCACTCTTATTGTGACTCTCTACAGCTATCATATCCTGCCACACTTCTACCATGGTGTAAGTACATTTATTTTTTGTACTCTTCATTAAATCATAAGCAATGTTCCCATTCTCAGCTTTCGATGCTGTGAGTAATGGACGAATTTCTTCTAAAAATGCTTGTTCTTTATCTTCTTGAATCTTAAATTCAGCGTGAATTATTATCAAAACGATACCTCTTTTCTTATTTCCATTCCGTGATCGCTTCTACTGGTAGGCGAACAGATTGATAGCCTTTATCTGCAGCTTTTCCGATTGAAATAAGCATTACTGGATAATATCTTTCTTTATCAATCCCATAGGCTTCTGCGATTTGGTCCTTTTCATAACCACCGATTGGATTTGTATCGTAACCGTGCGCACGTGCTGCCAACATCAATTGCATAGAAACTAAACCGGCATCAATCAAGTTCATTTCTTTCAATTGTTCAACTGACATAGCAGACACCAAGCCTTTGATTGCCGGTAGTTGTGTGTCTCGGACTTCAGCAGGCATATGTCCCAATTCTACAGCTTTTCCATAAATGTCATCAATATAGTCGATGCTGTTCATATCGGCAAATACAGCAATCATTGCGGCTGAGGTTTTCACTTGATTTTGATTAAACTTGGCAAGGGGAGCCAAAGTTGCTTTGCCTTCTGGGCTGTCGATTACGACAAAGCGCCAAGGTTGGAGGTTAACAGATGAAGGGGCAAGCGTTGCTTTTGATAAAATTTCAGTCATTTCTTGTCTGCTGATTTTTACTGATGGGTCGTAACTTCGAATCGAACGACGTCCTGTAACGATTTCATCAAAGTTGTTAATAAGGGTTTTGTTCATTTT
>JAHIWI010000130.1 GCA_018816185.1 Bacillota bacterium | reverse complement strand
GGTTTAGTTGGAATGAGCATCTGGTTCGACCTCCTGACGAATGCGATCCGTAACTTGATCAGCCGGTTCGACTGGTAACGTACGGTAATGTTGAGCGGGATCACTCGGGTCAAACTGACACACACTGCGATAGCTACAATAATCACACGCGGTTTTATCTTTCATGAGATATGGCAATACACGTGTGTCCCCAGCTAACATGCCGTCGCCTGCTTGCTGGTGCTTTTTACGGACAAATGTACGAAGCGTTTGCATGTCCGCTGCTGTTACCACTTTCGAAAATGACTTAGACAAGCTTCCGTCTTTATTGACACGAGCGGGAATGACTTTAGAAAAGCCTTCCATTTCTGTATCCATTTCATTTAACACAGCCACATCGTCGATCAATAGACCATTCATCTTGTATTTTTTAAATCGCTCTTCTTCGGCGTCCATATCAGACATTTCTTGCGATGCTTTTAACATAGGATTATGAACATGCATGTAAAGAACTCCGGCAGGATCTGCTTCGTCGCCGAGCCAAATCGTCGCATTCGCAACAGCCACATCTAAATAAGTTAGCATCTGAAGAGATAAGCCATAATACACATCATTTAAATCTAAGCTTTTCGCCGAACTCTTATAATCGACAATACGAATATACGGTTTACCGTTTACGACCGCCGCATCCACTCGGTCAATTCGACCACGCATATTCATCGACTGGCCATTTTTTAATGGAATATACAGCGCTGGTAATTGTTCGCCTGGCCCAAATCCCGCTTCAATCGCAATTGGTGAAAACTGTGACATATTAGCGTGGTCACGCAAAGTCGTCATCGTTCGTTGTAAAATCTGAACAAGTTTACGTTGAATATACTGATGACGCTTTGTACTCAATAAGATTTGATTCACAAAGAAAGGCGCAATCTCGTCAACTGCTTGTCTAGCAAGCTCCCATGCTTGTTTCGTAGACAAACTAGCCCACGTAATCCCTAAACGATTCGTTTCATCTGAAATCCATTTTAGTGCCGCATGAAATAAATCGCCAATTGCAGGGGCTTCTAATTTAAACTCCGCTCGTTCTTCCAAACGCAATCCATACGTCGCAAAATGAGCGAAAGGACAGCTGTAGTATTTCTCGACACGCGACACACTTGACGTGAATGAATCGCCATAAAGAGCGTGAGTCGTGTCAGGGTCTAGACGTTCCTGCTTTGTTGATGAGGTAATCGGTTTGGTAACGCGTTGTAAAACAGTTTGCCACAACGGGTCCTCTGTGTAATAGTCTTCTAATGCTCGCCATTCAAGCTCGATGTCTTCTCCTCGCGACTCATGACGCAACGCCGTTGCAACGTAAGGCATCGCTGAGCGTGGATGCTGAATATACGAGATCACATTATCAGTAATATCTGATGGGTCGATTACTGAAGTCACTTTCGTTACATTCGGTAAAAGTTGTTGAAGGCGTTTCACATACATAGATGGCAATAATGCCTTCCCTTCTTCATCCGCACTCGAGTAAGACACGATGAGTTTTTCTGAAGCCGTCGTAAACGCACGGTACGCCATATACGACTCGTCCATTAAACGGGCTTTGGAAGTCGGTGCCAGTTCAAATCCGATTTGCGTAAACCATTCCCGCTCCGTATCGGATAGCAAGCCTTCTTGCTCCATACGCTTTGGAAATACTCCGTCATTGACACCGATCACAAAGGACGCACGGATTTTCGATAATCTCGACAAATCAACTGTCGCAACAATCACTTGATCAAGCGAAGGTGGAATACGAGAGAATTCTAACGTATCAAATCCTTCTTCTAACAGACGCAAACTCGCTTCAGGAGATAGTTCTTCATTGCCAAACATCAAGACAAACTGGTCGAGTACATCAATCCATTGGGACCAGGCTTGTTCGTGTTCAGTCGCAAGAAGTAATTGCCCTTGTTCATTTTCTGTATCTTTTAACGCTTGAAGCTTTTCATAGATTTGTAGTTCTTCCATTAATTCGAATAAAGCTTGAGCTGTCTCGCTACCTGTTTTACTGTATTCAATTTTCTGTGCAAAACGTTGTAATGGAAGCGTCACAAAATCACGAACCGATGTAATGTCTGCTTGAATGGCACGCTCTTCATCTGTCTGATTTTTCGTATGGAACTCGAGTCCACGATATTTCTTCACATGCCAACGTTTTTCATCAAACCAGCGATCGCCATAAATCCCTTGAGATAACACATAGTTTTCTAAACGATCCGCACGTTCACGCCATGTAATGACGTCCCCATGGAGCGGGAAGAGTAAGTCCGTTTTAATTGCCCGAAACATCGGTTCAAATGAATAGCCTTTTAGCACGGCTTCAAAAGCTGATCGACTGAATTCAATCAGCGGATGATGCAGCATCGGTTTTTTTCGGTTAATAAATACAGGGATATCGTATTGTGCAAATGTCGTTTCGATTAGCTCGTCATAAACGTCTGCTTGTCGATATAAAATCGCGATGTCTTTATAGCGCATATGCTCATCGCGAACGAGCTGTCGAATTTGTCGAGCCACCCCGTGAATTTCCGCACGGCGATTCTCCGCTTCGATGATCGTCACGTTTTCGCTTTCTTCTAGAGCAGGTGCAGGATATGCATTTAAATTCGCTTCAATATGACGAATGTCTTCCGAAGTAAATCGAGACGATTCATTCACATGGACGGACGGTTCGATTTCAACAGAAGCTTCTCTCGCCATTTCTTTTAAGCGTGCAGCCGTTTTAGCGGCATGATGGAATAAAGACTGTTCGTTGTAAAGGTCTTCGTCTTCGTTATGAAGCGGCAAAGAAATCGTGACGCGCTTCGCTGTCTTCATCAACTCGCCAAGAATCTCATATTCTCTCGTCGTCATCGATACAAACCCATCGACATAAACCGTAGCTTCCTTAATCATCTCTGACTGGTTCAACTGTCGAGCGAGCAACGCAAAATAACCTTCGCTATCAACAAACGTCGTGCCCAGGCGGTCTTCTAAAGCTTGTAATAAAACCGATAAATCATGCGCTTTATCTTGAAGCGTTCGTGGAGCTTGGACGGATTTTAGTGTTTCTTCAAGAGATGTAAGTGTGTCGCCATCTAAACAATAGCGACTAAATTCTTTTAACAGCATTTCCATTTGGTCTGTAAAACCACGTTTACTCGCTGCTTTTTTAAATAATGTAAAATCTTCTTGATGTTCTTCTAAAAGAGATCGAATGAGCATGCGGTAGCCGAATCCGTTAATTTCTTGTCGGCTAATCCCACCTGTTTCTTGTAATATGCGCCATGCTAAACGTTTAAACGTCGTAACTTGTGATCGAATCAATCCGTGTAAATCACCGGTAGTCGTCAACGCATACTCAGAAGAGAATGACATCTGATCGGGCACGATTAAAAAGATGGGCGATCCAAGTGGCTGAGCTTCGGATGCTTGTACGATTTCACGTTTCATAAATGCAGATTTCCCAGCTCCTGCACGACCTGTAACAATGCGAAGTGACATCGTCATTCCTCCTATCAAGATTTATATATAGTAAATGGTTTTAGTAGTTGTGAGTATTTAGACATTCCGCCGCAAAACAGCTCGCTTTCCGCGGGGCTTGTGCCGAACTAACTCGGACTTTTTGTCCGAGTGGATTTCGACACTTCGCTTTTCCCGCCGGAGTCTTCGCTGTTTTGCTACATATCTTTTAATACGGATATTAGTAGAGATAGTTTCAAGAGCAATAATTTATAAGACAGTATTTTCTGCGAATGAAGAATGTGTAAAGTATTCGTCAATCTATATTATTGATTAATTTCATTAACTTGGTCATACCGCTTATTAAATATATATCTAGTGTAGCGGAAGGTGGCGACTCCGGCGGGAATAGCGAGTCCAGGTGAGACCCCACAATGAGC
Organism: Bacillota bacterium; assembly: GCA_018816185.1. Lineage (GTDB taxonomy): Bacteria > Bacillota > Bacilli > Bacillales_A > Planococcaceae > Paenisporosarcina. The sequence goes on along the minus strand of JAHIWI010000130.1, from coordinate 2,565 downwards.
TTTGCGAACGAGGAGGCTCACGGACCGCCCGCGGAAAGCGTCCACCTGAAGCGGATCGAAAGTATATAATTTGTAAATCAATGTACATACTTTTTCGAATGAATTTACAAATATAAAAATCCCGAATAGTTCTACCTCTATTGTACCTAACTCGGACAATAGAAAGAAACTATTCGGGACGTGCAGTCATGAAATTTATTGTCAAATTTGGAAGTGGCCAGTAACGAAGAACCACTTGCCCAACAACTTGATCGGCCTTAACAAATTTAAAATAGCGACTATCCAAACTATGCCTACGATTATCACCTAATACAAAGTAGGAATCTTCCGGAACACGCATGTTACCAGTAAGACTTTCTAAAGTGAAATCCCCAGTTAAATCCTCATTCGGATTAGTAAACGCGGGGTGAGTATTTAAATATGGTTCATCAACCTTTTCTTTATTGACATAAAGCTGATCATTTTCGTATGTAATGATATCGCCTGGGATTCCGATGACTCTTTTGACGTAATCCTCATTTTCGTCGTTGTGAAAAACGAGCACATCTAATCGATCAATCTCACCGAGTGTGTACGCAATTTTGCTTACAATGACTTTGTCTTGATCTTGTAAAATCGGCATCATCGACTCACCTGACACCGCATAATTCGTAAAGAAAAAAATTCGAATGATCATGACAACGACCAAACCGAGTACAATTGCTTTTGTCCACTCCCATAATTCTTGCTTCAAAGAACTCAATCGATGGGCTCCTTTCCTATGTTTTGGTTCGAACTTTCTCGAAAGTCTTTTTCCACACGTGCATTTAATCGTCGTTCAATTTGTTTACCTACAATCCATAATAAGAAAATGACCGCTCCGACAATCGCGGTGCGAATTGGTTGTGTAATAAGTGCTCGAATGTCGTATCCAATGAAACTAATCGTTAAAATCATGACGAACTTACCAGAAAGTAACGTCCATAAATAATTTTTCTTCTTTATATCAGATAACCCTGCCACTAAATTGACTAGCGCAGAAGGTGTAAACGGAAAACATAACAGTAAAAACAACGGTCCAAAACCATGTGTCTCTACCCAGTGTATGAGTTTTAAGACTCTTTCATGTCGAGTCATAAATCGTAAAAATCGTGCTCGTCCATATTTTCGAACGAGTAGAAAGACCACATACGAACCGACGACCGTTCCGGCCCATGATAATAAAAAGCCAAGCCATAAACCATATGCACTCGCATTAGCAAAAACGAAAACGAATAATGGCAAAAACGGAAGGAATGCCTCTAAAAAGGGAAGGAAAAATCCAATGACAGGCCCGAGAGCCCGATAATTCTGGGTTAATTCAAGTAAATTTTCTGCTGATAACCAATCTGGCATGTCCCTCATCCTCTTTGCAACTCAATTAGCGAGAGTCCACATTCGAACACCTCTATATAGTACTAGTTTTCCCTTGACCTAGCTCACTCAAACATTTGAATAGTGAATAATCAGGTGTAAAACACACTTTGAATTAGACATGTTTTCATATCGATGTGGCTGGTTACCGTCAAATACTAACGTATCCCCTGTCACTAATTCAACTTTCTCTGAACCTACTGTCACTTGCATATTCCCATCCACAACGGTAATCGTTTCTTCCACACCTTCATTGTGAGGTGCGCTTTCATAGGAGCAATTCGGATCGAATTCTAGTCTATACAATTCCCATCCTCGATCTGGATTGTAAGGAATGATCGAGTAGACGCGGTATCGTCCATCGTCTTCCGTTAAGAATGGGGCATCTGTTTGTGTAATTTTGGTTAATAAAGATTTCGGTGTTTGTAGTAGAGAGGAAAAACTGATTTTCAATCCGTCTGCAATTTTCCAAATCGTAGATACCGTCGGATTAGATTCACCTTTTTCCATTTGAGCTAACTGTGCTTTACTGACATCTGTTAATTTGGCTAACTCATCTAAACTTAAGTCGCGCTGTTTTCGAATTTTCTTTAATTGTACACCTAAATTCCTTCGCATTGCTTCCATATGCCTCACCTCTTATTGTTTATTTTACCATACGTATGTATACTATATTAAACATCATGCGGGAAGGAATGTGTTTAAAATGACTTTCTCAAAAGGCTTGCGGGCGGGTCTCAGTATCGCAATTGGCTACTTTCCAATAGCACTCACATTCGGTTTACTTGCGAAAACCACAGGACTATCCATGTGGGAAGCAACAGCGATGAGTATTTTTGTTTTCGCTGGGGCAGCTCAATACATATCATTGACCCTAATTTCTTCAGGTGTCGATCCAATCTTAATTGTAATAAATACATTCGTCGTAAATATTCGTCACTTCTTAATGACGGCGTCACTAAATGAAAAGATGCAACCTGAGAAGAGATGGAAAAAAGCCATTTATGCATTTGGCGTTACAGATGAAACATTTTCAGTGCTCGCAACACGAAAAGAAGAAAAAATTCGAACGTCATTTGCTGCTGGCGTTATTTTAATTGCATACGGAAGTTGGGTTGCATTTACAGCACTTGGTCATGTAATTGGCGCAAATTTACCGGAGTTCTTACAAGC
>JAHIWI010000129.1 GCA_018816185.1 Bacillota bacterium | reverse complement strand
TTGGCGAATATCTTTATATTGCCCTTCATCGTTCCAAGTAAATAAAATATTGCCTAATCCCTGGTCTTCATATTTTCTTGCATGATCGAACGCTCGGTTATCTAAATTTGGAATAGGTAGCATTTTCGTAATGTCTACTCCTGTAGCCATCTCAATTGCTTTTGCGTAAGCAAGCACATGAGTACCACCGCGCACCAGCAGATACCCAATCATTTCCCTTGCTGTTTCGTGATTGGTCATTTCATAAACACGCATTTTATGTGTTCTTGCACCACATTCCAAGAAGAAATTATGGAGTAAATCTAATACTAAATTCCCACTAGAGAAAACATGATCCCCACGCCATGGATTCCCCATCGAATCCCCTGCTAATGAAGTTTGTGCTGTTGCAATGAGCGAATAAGTATTTCGTAAATCCTTCCCGTTTTGTAGAGGGGTTACATCTGGTTTCCCATCAAACGAAACACCTTTTTGTAATAAATTAATGGTGTTGGAAACCAGTTCTACATGACCGAATTCTTCAGCTGTAATAGAAGCAACCAAGTCATAAAATGGTTTGAACTTGTTTTTTTGACGGAAATTAAAGGATTGATACATATAATTATTTAATGTAGACATTTCCCCAAACTTTCCACCAAGCAATTCTTGGACTGCAGCTGCAGCATTCGCATCGCCATACTCAGGTGCCGGAAGGTCAATTTGCAACCTATTTACTCGTTTAAAAATGAATGTTCCTCCTTATCAATTCATTTAAAATTAATGTTCAACTGTTCAAATGAACACATAGGATCTCTAACTTTAAGATCCTAGCGATACCCAAATAATTTGTTGGGTTCGGACAAAGAATGGGGTTTCATTTTTTTCAACGACAATATGATCGGGTAGTACTTTTGTTAATACACCTTTAACCACGCTGTTGTTTGTTACCTGCACAATAATTTTCTCTCCCACCACAGACGTGAGTGTTTGATACACATAAGGATCATATGCACTCACATACTCTACAGTTTGTTGCGTTTCACCATTCATAAACAGTTCACTCCTTCCGCTCAATATTCCTAGTTTATGAATGATGACATATTTGGTGAAAGAATATGAAAAAAATAAATGGCACATGGACAATTACCTCTTCAAAAAGTAGTCAAAATGGTTTTTAAGATATCCTCTGCACTTTCCGTAAGAAGAAGTAGTTAGCCTGGATTCGATCAAATTAAAAACAGGTAGAGAAAAATGCGACATTTTTCTCCACCTGTTTTTAGATTTAATTTATGTTTATGAATGCAGTATCCCATGTCGATTCGCGTACACGGCTGCTTGCGTTCGATCTGTTAACTCTAGCTTCGCTAATATATTACTGACGTGCGTCTTCACTGTCTTCACGCCAATAAATAACTTCTCTCCAATTTCTTGATTACTTAGGCCGTCACCTAGACACTTAAGAACATCAATTTCGCGTTCAGTTAAATCATCATGAAGCATTCGCTCTTTCGGTCTCAACTTCTTCATCATTAAGTCCGTCACTTTCGGAGCAATGGTCGCTTGACCGTTTACTGCATCTCTCACAGCTTCTGCAATTTTTTCTGCAGGTAGGGTTTTTAATAAATAACTAAAAGCTCCCGCTTCGAGCGCAGGGAAAACTTGTTCTTCATCGTAATAACTCGTTAAAATCATGATTTTACAAGTGGGATGGAATCCGAGTATTTCTTTTGTTGCCTCAATGCCATTTCCGTTTTCCATGAGTAAATCCATTAACATAACGTCTGGCATATGCTCTTTGGCTAATGCAATGCCTTCCTTTCCACTTTTAGCTTCCCCAACCACTTCTATTCCAGGCTCTGTTAAAAAGTAAGAAACGAGCCCTAATCGAACCATTTCATGATCATCCGTTATCCCAAGTCGTATTGGTTCCATTCATCAGATCCCCTTTACTAAGTTGACACGGAATATGAAAAGTCCATTCCGTTCCTTCTCCCTCTCGCGCAAACAATCTTGCGGTTCCACCAATTTCTTCGCATCGTTCTCGAATGGTAATTAACCCGTATGACGTTTGTTTTTTCTTTGCTGGATCAAATCCTTTGCCATCATCACGAATCATGAGCGAAAATTGATTTCCGGAAACTTTACCAGCAATCTTCACTTGGTTTGCTTCCGCATGTCTCAAACAATTCGCCAGTACTTCTTGAACCATACGATAGACATGCTCTTCACTTCCTTGAGATAAGCAACAATCTTTTGGAAAGTGAAAGTCGAAAACCACATCGGTTCTTGACTCAAGTTCAGCTATTAACTCGGAAATAGCGGTATATAAAGATTTATTTTGCAAATCCATCGGACGCAAATGCAGCAATAACGCACGCATTTCATTTAGCGTTTTAACAGATAGAACAGACATTTTCTGAATGAGTGGTACCGCTTGAGCAGGTTCACTACTCGCAGTCCGTTCAGCAGCCGAAGCCAACATCGATAAAGCAAACAATTGCTGACTCACTGCATCATGTAATTCCCTTGCGATTTTTTGACGTTCTTCTGTCATAGCTGCTTGCTCAGCTTGTTTAATCATAGTGACATTTTGATCCACCAAGCGTTGCAACGATTTTAGTTGTCCATTCATTTGATCAGCTAAATCATTAAATCCATCTTCTACAAGACCAATTTCATCTTCCTTTTGAACAGCTAATCTTGACGTGTATTTCCCATTTTGCAATTGTCCAAATCCAGCGAGAATATCTGTCATTCTCGATGATAAATCTGATCCTGTTTTATTCCCATACCATACACCCGTACATAAGACCGCCAGAAAAGTAATACTTATAAATAAGAGCGACTCATATAACGAAAGTTGAAATGTGGGCATTAGTAAAACGAAAAGCTGAATAAGGACAAACAAGATGCTGCTAGATAAGAAGGCGATTTGAAGTGCTTGTTTTATTAATAAAAACCGGATTGAAGTCATATAAACGCCCTTCCCTAAACCCTTTTGATCTTCGCATCAAGCACATGATAATCAACAAATAGTTTGACACGGCGTTCTGCTTCTTCATAACCAGGAGTTTCATATTCCACTTCTGAACGAAGTCCATTTTCTTTCTTATCAAGAATATCTGTACTTAGCACGTTGGATTTGAATGTCACTTTAATCGCAACATCTTCATCCACCAAAATCTTAACGTCTCCCACATTCCCACTCAACTTTATGGGTGTCTCACCGAGAGGAATATTTGCTTTTGAAAAGTCAAAGAAAAACGAACCAATATTCACCACTCGATTCATGGGAACGACTTCCCAACCTTGTTCTTTAAATTGAAGTGATTCAACGGGTCTTCTCTTCTTCTTAACATTACTTTCATCATCTTTATCCCAATTCGTATAGATAATTGTTTTCCCTTTATTTTTTTTCTTCTCTGGCTTTTTAAACAATTGATGTAATCCAATCGCAACTAATAGTATTGGCCAAAGTTTTAACCAATCCCCATAAGTGAACTCAAACAAATCAAGAACGCCTAGAATAACTAGACTCCCGAAAGTAAAGGTAAATAGCCCCCATAATAGGGCAATACCCTCACGATCTTTTTTCGTATAACTATCTAGCGAGCTAGCACCCATTACAATCAATAAAGCTGGAATAATGAGCTTAGTCCAAGACGTTTCTCCTAAATCAAAAAAACCTAAATTCATTCCAAGTAAAATGGCTCCTAGCCCGACGAAAAATAACACCGTTAAAAAAGGACGTTTCATGAAAATCCCACCCATCTCTCTAATCCTACTACCACTATGTTATCAGCTTCTCATAATAAAACGTCTTACGCTAGAAGGAATTTAACTCCGTCTTAAGGATGATAAAAGACTAATTGAAAATTGAAAACATTTAATTGTTACACATGTATCAGAATGATATAATGACAAAAATTAAAACTATTTCGCTAGCCGAAAGGATGAACGACTTTGAAACAACAGCTATTCGAAAAATTAGACAGCACGTATGAAGAGATGCTCATTATTAGACGTCACCTCCATATGCACCCTGAAGTCTCGTTTCAAGAAACAAACACCGCCAAGTATATTCAAGACTTTTACGCAGACTTAGGGATTGAATTCACACCAAATGTCGGTGGCAATGGCGTAGTCGCTCGTATCAAAGGAGCAATGCCTGGAAAAACAGTCGCTTTACGTGCTGACTTTGATGCACTCCCTATTCAAGACGAAAAAGAAGTTTCATATAAGTCGACCGTTCCAAATGTGATGCATGCTTGTGGACACGACGGTCACACAGCTACACTCTTAGTTTTAGGTAAAGCATTGTTTGAAATGAAAGAACAATTAGCTGGCGAATATGTGTTAATCCATCAACATGCTGAAGAGTATGCACCAGGCGGAGCTAAGCCGATGATTGAAGATGGCTGTCTAGAAGGCGTTGATGCCATATTTGGAACCCATCTTTGGTCATTAACCCCTCCTGGCACAATTGAATACCGCGTCGGTCCAGTTATGGCTGCAGCGGATCGATTTGAATTGACCATTCAAGGTCGAGGTGGTCACGGGGCTAGTCCTCATCAGACAAAGGATGCCATCGTCATTGGGGCTCAATTAGTTACTAATTTGCAACAGATTGTTTCAAGAAGAATTAACCCTGTTGAATCAGCTGTTATATCTGTAGGCTCATTTGTCTCACACAATGCGTTTAACGTGATTGCCGATTCGGCTAAATTAATTGGAACCGTTCGTACATTTAATCCTGAAGTCCGTAATCTGATTGAAAAAGAAATGGAAAGAGTCATTCAAGGAACTTGCTTAGCAAATGATTGCACATATGAATTTTTATACGAACGTGGATATCCACCGGTAGTGAATCATGAATCTGAAACTCAATTCCTTAAAGTAGTTGCTGAAAAAACGCCAGGCGTTTTAAATGTCAGAGAATCTGAACAACATATGGGTGGAGAAGATTTCGGCTATTATTTAGAACAAGTACCAGGAACATTTTTCTTCACAGGAGCACAACCTGCTGGAGAAGTGTATCCACATCATCACCCTAAATTTGATTTCGAAGAAAGTGCAATGCTTGTAGCTGCCAAAACGCTTGTAGCTGCAGTAATTGATTATCAAACAACTGAATGATTGATAGATGAGTTGCTTTTCCATAGGAGAAGCAACTTTTTCTTTTGAATAAATTCAAATAGATGGCATAGGTTGAAGGAATAAGTAATCACTTGGAGGGAGACTGTGAGAAGGTCAAATAGCGGCATTGTTCTACTCGGTTTACTCGTCATCACGGTCGTTGTGTTATTTCTGGTGTTCTTCACTTTTACAAAAGAGTCCGATCAGGATTTATTTCTCCGAGATGTGAAAGAAGTGGAAACTGTCAACAGTTTAATGGTAGAGACAAATTTTCATGAACAATTAATAAACGCTTTGAAAAGCGAAGGATATCAACCTACAGGTAGTATTGGATACACGATCTTCAGTATGGAAGAAAAGGAAATAACCATTGTATTATTCGGTCTAGATTCGAGTAAAAAGCAAGCAGAAAAATACATACAAGATCTGTCCAATCAACTTTCAACATCCTTAGGGTTGGGTAAATTTGACGTGACAATTAGAGAAGACAAGGACTGAGGTTAACATTGTAAGAAAGGAAGATGAAATGGATTTTCCCGTCATGATTGGGCATAAACATATTTTTAAGCGTTCCCCTAAAATCTCTATCTATTATCCTTACGTGTTCGGACTTCCAAATCTGCATGCAGAGTATTTAATCAACCAAAAAATTGTAGCCACCTTAAACGCTATGGTCATAGAACTAGGATTTCACGATGAAAATCTCATAGAAATGGTCGGAGAATTTGAAATTAAAACGAATGAACGTCAAATTTTAAGTTTGACCTTAACTGTGTACTCTTTTACTGGTGGAGCACACGGAATGACGCTTGTAAAAGCTTTATCGTTCAATGTAACAACAGGTAAGCACTACGAATTAAAAGATTTGTTTTTACCTGGTAGCGATTATGTAAAACAATTGTCAGCAATTATTAAACCTAAAATAGCTGAATGGGAGATTCCCATTCTTGAAGAATTTACCCAAATTCGTGAGGATCAAGATTTCTATCTTGCCGATCATTCACTCGTTATCTATTTCCAACTATATGAAATTTCACCTTTCGTAGCTGGATTCCCCTACTTCCCTATCCCAATTTTAGACATACAAGACATCATTCAACCTAAAGGCCCCCTTGAGATTTTATTGCCATTCTAACTAAACAAAAAGATCTCATCCCCCGACTTCAATCAGGTGATGAGATCTTTGTTTAGTTACTCATTCTTAAAGTCATTTCACTTATAACAAGTGCGACAACTGGAGCAACATATAAAAGTACGTCGCCGGAGCCAGTCAACAGTATCGCAAACAACACGATGACCGCTTGCACAACTTGGACAATTCGAACGACTTTATTAACCGCAAGTCCACGAGCTTTTTCCCCGATTGGGAAAAGCATATCCATTCGAAACTCATTTGAAGAGGATAAAGCTTGCTTAAGTTGGAGTGCACTTGCGAATGCCATTGCACCCACAAAAATCATGACAACTACTGGAATACCGATAAAGATAGCTCCGATAGTGGCAATACCCGTTAAACGCAACCATAAATAAAACGTATCGTCGGTTCGAATAAAGGTTCGCAAGACTAAAAATTCTTGAGAACTTGTTCGACCATATGGAGTTATGCGGTAAATCCAATCCAGCCAAGCTCTTCTTTTTATGGAACCACTGATATGTGGAACATCCGTAAAGTAGTTAGCAAATCGGTAAAAGCGTAACATTCGGTTCTGTTCTAGCTTCACGAAATGTTCATACGGAAAAGGTTGTCCTTTTAATTGTTTCGCCCATACGGAATAATAAAAAATAATAGGAACAAGTAACAATGCAAAATAAATAGGCACCATAGCAAATACAGCCACTAAAAACAGGATGGAAATAATCGCTCGAATCGCACGATCTCCCCATACCCCTTGTCCTACATTTGCCCAACGGAAGGTAAACTCCACTTTAACATTCCAATATTTCAGCAGAAACATGGATACGAAAACGGCACCTAATATTTCGGGTTCCACATTTCCGACTTGTGATAATAAAGGAATAGATATGATAAATGGCAAAATGACAATGAAAATTTGTGACCAAAACGTCCAATTTAAAGCCCTTTTCATATAACCCATTAGTGATGACTCAAGTGGCAATAAATACACTTGATCAGGCTCACGAATTAATGTAGTAGACGGACTATAAGCCAACAATATGCCTAAAATGCCAGCCATTAACCAAGTGGCAGGGAAATCCGATGGAGCTGTTTTTAACCATTCACTATATTGATAGCCTCCTGCACCAATGACAAAAACAAAGACGAATGCTAGATGACCTGTAAAAACATATTTTAAATACTTTTGAAGTTCATTTACATAATAGACGAACCGAATGCGCCACACGTCTTGCAAGCTATTCATCTTCTTGCTCCTTCGTCATGGCAATGTATAAGTCATCTAAAGTCGCATGCGGCATATTAAATGCTGTACGCAGATCATTCATCGTTCCTTGCGCTCTTATTCGGCCATTGTGAAGAAGTAAGATTCGATCGCAATAACGTTCTGCGGTTGACAGTATATGAGTGGACATTAAAACAGAAGCACCCGTCTTTTTCTTTTCGTTCATTTGATCAAGCAATGATTGAATACCAAGTGGATCTAGTCCAACAAAAGGTTCATCAATTATATAGAGTGACGGATTCACTAAAAAAGCACACATAATCATTACTTTTTGACGCATCCCTTTCGAGAAATGGGATGGGAACCAATTTAACCGCTTTTCCATTCTGAATTCTTTTAATAAAACCTCTGATCTTGCTGCTAACGTCTCTTGGTCAAGCCCGTATGCCATAGCTGTTAACTCTAAATGTTCTTTCAATGTTAATTCATCATAGAGGACAGGTGTTTCCGGAATATACGAAAAAGCAGATCGATACTTGTCCATATTTTCTTCGAAAGTAACATTGTTTAAGCGAATATCCCCATTTTTCGGATTCATCAGCCCGATAATATGTTTAATGGTTGTACTTTTTCCTGCTCCATTTAATCCAATCAACCCGACTAGTTCGCCAGGTGCAATTGAAAATGATAATTCATGAATAACGGGTTTACGTGTGTAACCACCTGTTACAGCATTTACTTCTAATACATTCATTCGGGCACCTCATTTCTAAATTAATATTACCAAAAGTAGGGTAAAAAATCTGCCACTATCCTTTCCTACCTTTATGCAATATATGATAAACTTACGTCAATCATGAGAGGATGTGTTACTAGATGAGCGATTGCTTATTTTGTAAAATTGTAGATGGTTCCATTCCTAGTATTAAAGTGTATGAGGATGATCACGTATTGGCCTTTATGGATATTTTCCCTTTAACAAAAGGACATACTTTACTCATCCCTAAAAAACATCATGAAAATGTATTTGATATGAATTCAGAGGATGCAGGTCAATTATTCTCGGTAGCACCTAAAATCGCTTCTGCAATAAAAGCTTCGTTTAATCCAGCTGGACTTAATTTATTAAATAACAATGGTGCGCCAGCCGGTCAAAGTGTTTTCCACTTCCATCTTCATTTTATTCCAAGATACGATCAAACGGATGGTTTTAAAGCGACTTGGCAAACAAAAGAAAAACAACTCACGACTGATTTGGTGACAAAATACGCAGATAAGATCAAATCACAATTAAGTATTTAAGCTTGCAATCCTTCTGGAAAGCACGTAAAATCAGCAATAAGTTTCTCGCTAATGGTCAAAGGACACATTAGGAGATTCCAAAAATCAGACTAGTTTAGTTGAGGAGAGATGAGAAATGAATACAAAAAGTTTAGTTTTAATGTCCCTACTTGTAGGTGTCGGAGCAGCCCTTTACTTGGTGATTCCGGGATTTGGAAACGGGATGAAGCCAGATTTCATGCTAACCATGATGTTTATCGGCATTCTATTATTTCCAAAAGCGTCACACGTGTTTTTATTAGCAGTAACAACCGGGGTTCTTTCAGGACTATTTTCAACATTTCCTGCAGGGTTTATCCCAAATGTAGTTGATAAATTTATTACCGCATTTGTCTTTTACGCAATAGTGGTTGTATTGAAACATTATTCAAGTAAGCTACCAGTAGCAACTGTACTGGCGGGGGCTGGAACTTTATTGTCCGGCGTCATTTTCTTATCAGTTGCCATATTTGTAATTGGGGTAGAAGTTCCCTTCTTACCACTTGTCCTTACAGTCGTATTACCAGCAGTAGTCATTAACGCAATTGCACTGTTTGTAATTTTTCCGATTGTGACACAACTTGTAAAACGTTCGAAATTCGAAACAGCGTTATCAAACTAACTTTTCAAAGCCTGCTCAAGTAGCAGGCTTTTTATATTGGAATAAACTATACAACCATATTCTTTACTAACCACTGCCTAAGTAACAGTTGTTCTCTTTATGCATACATGTTTTAATTAGGTAAAAAGAAGGAATAGTAAGTGTATATGAAAGGAGTGCTTGCGAGATGAAAGCATCTACATTTTTAGTCGGGCTTGGAGCTGGTTTGCTTGCAGGGTCCGCAGCGGTCTTATTTTCAACTCCCCAATCGGGTACTGAAATGCGTACGAACGTAAAAAACGTTTCAGCTGATTGGAAAGATAAATTATCTGAAGTTAAATTCCAATTAAGTGATTTGAAACAATCGATTTCAAACTTAACGAAGGAATCTAAAACTCAAGTTCCACAAACTATTGATGAATTAAAAAAATCGGTCCAAAAGTGGCAAACTGAAACAGC
>JAHIWI010000128.1 GCA_018816185.1 Bacillota bacterium | reverse complement strand
CCAATAAAAGCACCGCAATTTACGTTGATTGCAGCAGTAGCTGTAACGAGAGCAATTGAAGATGTTGCAAATGTTCGTGCCGAAATCAAATGGCCTAATGATTTATTGATAAACGGTAAAAAATGCACAGGTATATTAACTGAGCTTCAAGCTGACATTGATCGAGTCCAAGCGATTATTTTAGGTATTGGCGTCAATGTAAATCAAGACATGGAGGATTTCTCTGAGGATATTCAACATATCGCAACATCAATTAAAATGGTTTCAGGAAGTCATGTAGATCGAGGTCAACTAGTTGCTCGAATTCTACACCATCTTGAGATCTATACAGACCTTTACGTGAAGCACGGCTTTGAACCTTTAAAGCTTTTATGGGAAAGTTATTCAGGTACTTTAGGGAAACGTATAAAAGCGGTTATGATTCATAACGAAATTGAAGGTGTTGCGCTAGGAATAACAAATGATGGTGTACTTCAAGTTCGAACAGATGATGGGAAAGTTCATGGAATTTATTCAGCTGATATTGAAATCCAAAAAGATTGAAACGAAGCAATGGAACTCCTAAACGGATTCTGCTATAGTGAACACATAGGGCAGTATCTTATAGAACTGCACCTGATTGACCATTTATATTTGCAAATTTAATAGTTCTGCCTTGATCAGAAACGACAGGGACGGAGGAAACCAATTATTTTACACTTAGCACCCTTCTGTCCATTTTTGGTTAGAAGGGTTTATTTTTTGGTTTCTTCTCCATTTGAGAGGAGAATGAACATGAAAACGACATCTAGTTTTATTGAGATGAAAACAAAAAAAGAAAAAATTGTTATGTTAACTGCTTATGATTTTCCAACGGCCAAATTAGCTGAAGAAGCTGGTGTGGATATTTTACTAGTGGGAGATTCGTTAGGAATGGTAGTCCTGGGTTATGATTCAACGATCCGAGTGACGGTTGATGACATGATTCATCATGGGAAAGCTACGAGAAGAGGCGCTAAAGACACGTTTATCGTCGTAGACATGCCTTTTGGAAGCTATCATGGTTCTGCGGATTCCGTATTATCAAACGCGGTAAGGATGTTCCAAGAAACAGAAGCTCAAGCTTTAAAAGTTGAAGGTTCAGATGAGATTAACGATGTCATTCGATTACTAACTAGAACTGGGATTCCTGTAGTTGCTCACTTAGGGTTATTGCCTCAATCAGCTAGTGTTAGTGGGGGTTATAAAGTGCAAGGGAAAACAGCCGACGCTGCTCAAAAACTGATTGATGATGCAAAAGAAGCAGAACGCGCGGGAGCGATTATGATTGTTTTAGAATGCATTCCATACCAATTGGCTAAAACCATCACTGAGAGTGTAACAATTCCCGTAATCGGTATTGGTGCTGGTGCCGATACTGACGGACAAGTCTTAGTTTTCCATGACACAGTAACTTATGGAAGCCATCATATGCCGAAATTCGTCAAAGCTTTTTCACAGGTTGGAAAAGAGATTTCGGAAGGTTTAACCCAATATGTACAAGAAGTAAAGCAAGGAGTATTTCCTGCTGAACAGCATCGTTTTACGATGAAGGATGAAGAGTACCAACAATTGTACGGAGGCAAATCATGATTGAAATAAATACAATTGCTTTATTAAAAAACAAAGTTAATGAAGCTATAGAAACTGGTCAAACGATTGGATTTGTCCCAACGATGGGTTTCTTACATGAGGGACATATGACATTAGTAGAGAATGCTCGAACTGAAAACGATTTAGTCATAATGAGTATTTTCGTAAATCCAGCACAATTTGGTCCAAATGAAGACTTCGATCGGTATCCAAGAGACATCGAACGTGATTCTCGTTTAGCAAACGAAGCGGGTGTGGATGTATTATTTTACCCACAAGTGGATGAAATCTATCCTCAAGATGGTGGCATTACCATTCAAGCCGGGCAACAAGCGAACGTTTTATGTGGAGCATCTAGACCAGGACATTTTGATGGCGTTCTAAAAATTGTCACCAAACTATTTCACATCGTTCAGCCTACTCGTGCTTACTTTGGTCAAAAGGATGCACAACAATTAGCGATTATTGAAACACTTGTGCGAGATTATAACTTCCCATTAGAAATCCGCCGCGTGGAAACAGTTAGAGAAGAAGACGGTCTTGCTAAAAGTTCAAGAAATGTTTTCTTAAGTCCAACTGAACGAGAAGAAGCACCGGCTCTGCAAAAAGCGATTAAACTGGGGATCGAAGATTATTCGAAACATGGGGATGTCAATCAAGCTGTGGCCATCACTAAAAAACTTATTGAAGAAAAAACATCAGGGAAAATAGATTATGTTGAATTATTAGGATATCCTAATTTAACAAAACCAACGGATAACCAAGAAGACGTTATTTTAGCTGTCGCAGTTTTCTTTGAAAAAGCTCGTCTAATCGACAATATTATACTGACTAATAAAGGGGAATAACTCTCATGTTACGCATGATGCTAAATTCAAAAATTCACAGAGCTGTCGTTACAGAAGCTGATTTAAACTACGTAGGAAGTATCACAATCGATCAAAACATCTTAGATGCTGTTGGTATGTTACCTAACGAAAAAGTGCATATCGTTAACAACAACAATGGGGCACGTTTTGAAACATATATCATTTCAGGAGAAAGAGGCAGCGGTGTGATTTGTGTAAACGGTGCAGCAGCTCGTCTTGTTCAACGCGGAGATGTTGTCATTATTTTGTCGTACGCTTATGTAATGAACGATGAAGCGAAAGATCACAAGCCAACTGTGGCAATTATGAACGACAATAACACAATCCGAGACATTATCAGCTACGAACCTGAAGCTACTGTAATGTAAGTAATAGAAGCCTACAATAAATCGGTATAAAAATGACCAACAAATTTCATTTGAATTTGTTGGTCATTTTTTAGTTTGTTAAAAGATTTGTGAAGCAGGTATTTTTTAAATTTTGTCGAAAAAGAATGATTGTGGTAATTCTAGAAAACCAAAGTTAGGTTGTGAAATTGTGGTTTACATAATAATATTATTTTCTTTAACAACCTCAAGCGTAGTTTCCGTCATATTTTGGAATCAAAGAAATAAGTATTTCCAAAGTATGATTTTGGCTTTATGTATAAACACTTTGATTTTATTAACATCATTTTGGTTGATTTATCAAAATGACTATGAAGCTATGGTGTTTGGTCTTTTTAATTCAGATATATATATATTATTAGTGTCAATTCCATTAATTACGTGGGTCAACCTTTTAATTATTCAGTTCGTTAAAAGCAAAGGGAAGGAGTAGATGTATGATTTTCAAAAAATACCTCTATATAGTTTTCACAATAGCTTTATTAAGTGGTTGTAACCCATCAGAAAAAAATTATCAATTATGGGTTGATCCCGCAACTAGTACTCAAGAAACGGTAGACTCATCTATTGAAAGGCTAACAAAAGCAAAGATTGATTTCATAGTTCATGAAAATGGAAGTATTTTTGTTAATGAAAGGGATATAGACAAGGCCATTATGTGTTGTTCATAATCAATATGAATATTTGGCACGATTTAGCTTTTCGTATCTGAACAAACATAACAACAGCAGAGAGGAGAACGTCATGAATACTCATTTTATAAAATTAGAAGAACCAACAATAAAGTTAATCGAGCAAATAAATCGTTGGGACAACGATCCAAAACTAATTCCATTAGTTCGACCGAATCGTAACAAAACGGAATTTGAAAAACGTTATAAAATGACCATAGAAGATTTAACAAAAAGACTTGAGAGTCATCATATCTACCTCATCTACCTAAATGACAAAGTTGTGGGTGAAATGAATTTTATGGTAGACCCAGTCCACTTGTTTAATAAAGTCCCTGGAACTGCGTGGATTGGTATCACAATTGGTGAGCCAGAAGGTAGAGGTAAAGGGATTGGTAAGGAAGCAATTGAATTTTTAGAAGAACAGATTAAGAAACAAGGGCTTAAGCGGATTGAATTAGGTGTTTTCGAATTTAACACACCAGCTCAAAAACTGTATAAGAAAATGGGCTATAAAGAAATAGGTCGCATTGAAAACTTTACATATTGGAATGAGAAGATGTGGACTGATATTCGAATGGAAAAGTATTTATAAAAATCGTTTTTGCAAGAGTATTGCAGATTATATACTATAGTGGAGTAAAAACGTTCTGAAATTTAGCTTAAATACAAAATACAAGAAGATGCATTCACAAATAAACTTCGATTGTAAGAAGGGAATTACACCAATGAATAGATTCGTAATTATGACTGTCGGTAAAACGCATAGTGGTAAAACTACTTTTGCAAGAAAATTAGAAAAAGTGATAACCAATTCAGTTGTAATCGACCAAGACAACCATGCTGAATTTCTTCAATCGACTTATCCATTGTTAGTACCAACCAAAGGACATAATAAGATAAAGTATGCACTCACACAAACGATTGTGGATTATGCAGTTAAAGAGACCAGTTGTCATCTTATTTTGTGTAACTCAAACCGAAACAGAAAAGCACGCATTAACCTGCTGGAATATTTTCAAAACAAAGGATTTACGACGATGATTGTAAATTTCGACATGCCTGACGACGTTCTGTTTGAGCGGGTTGAAACTAGTCAGAGAAGTACAGAGGTATTAAGAACAGTTCTAAGTTTCAAAGATGTGCTTGAACGACAGCACAATGAATCGGGAATAAATGAAATTGTTGATCCAGTAGATGGCGAAGCGGATTACTTTTATATAATTAGAAATTCAAAAGAAGTTGAAGCTGTAACACAAGAAATTGTAAAAAGTTTGCACTCTGAAGATTAATTCTGTTCATATCGATTATGACCAAAACAATCATCTAGTCTCAATAAAAATAGTCACAAATTATACATGTATTTAAAATATATCTTTAAGTTTTGAGGGGAAGTTGATGGTAGAATTAAAGTATAAATTTCTTAAATTAATCTACACACTTCGAAGAACCAAATAAATTTCAAAGAAATGGAGGGGTCAATATGAACATGACATTCTTAATAATTATCGTTGCCATCATTTTGATTTTTGCACTTATTGGCACTTTGTTAATTACAAAAGATAGTGACGCTGTATACAGTGGTGAAAAGAGTTTAAGTAACCAGGCATGGATGTATATCGCAATCATTCCAATAATGATTGTTGTTGGATTAGTATATTTGTTCTAACAATCGGAAAACGCACCGGGTAAATTCCCAGTGCGTTTTCTGCGTTTAGGAAAAAATAATTACAAATCTAGAAACAAATTACCGGTATGTGTCATGAGTTGGATTGAACAAGTCTTCTTCAGAGTTTCTGACTAATGCAAAGTGTTCAACGTTATAATGACCATGTAGAGTTTTATTATGATGCATAATGATTTGTTCAGCACTAAGGACATCGCTGTCATTTGTTGAATGCCCATCACTGACCAATGTTACATCTAATCCATTAATAGTCGCTGTTCTAACAGCACTATCAATACAGTGTTCTGTTTTGCAACCCATGATTACAACATGGTCTATTTGTTGCGATTTTAAATGATCTAGAAGACCCGTTCCATGAAATGAATTCGTTGCTGCTTTATCGAAGATTTTTGCACCTGAAGGAACATTAATTTCATTATGAACTTGGAATCCTGCTCCTTTACCTTCAGCTACATCGAGGTCTCTTATAAAGACCGCTGGCACATTTGCATCGCTAGCTTTTTCAATCACGCTGTTAATAGTTTGGATAAGCAAATCTTTATTTCGTACCGCACTTTCTTGGTGATTCCCATCAATTAATTCTTGTTGCGCATCAATGATTATCAATGTTTGATTCAAAATTCTAACCCCTTTCAAAATGTAGGGAAACGTTTTTCAAGATGTTTAGTTTGAAGTTATCCCCATGTAAATTTTTATGTCAATTTTTTTAGTGTTCATTATATTATCTACCTCCTAAAGCGTAATTGTCTCAGATTAATTGTTTTAACTTTAAGACAATTAAATTATAACATGTCTTTTTAATGTCTTTTTTTTCGCTCTTTAAAAATGATTTTTAAAAACAACATTAGATTCATCTGTTTTAGAATGAAAAGGGTATTTATTTTTGTAGAAGGTGTATTTAAACATTTGTTGAATTCTTATAAATTGATCCTTTGTTAAATATGAATAATAAAGATTTATAGAGAAATTTAAATATGAAGATTTTGAGAGGAATGATTAATTTGAATTCGTTAAAAGGAAAAATAGCTGTTGTAGCAGGTGGAACTAGGGGAGCTGGACGAGGAATTGCAGTAAAACTAGGAGAAGCGGGAGCTGTAGTTTATGTAACAGGAAGAACTACGATTCATAATCAGTCACCAATGGGACGTAGGGAAACTATAGGAGAAACAGCTGATTTGGTTACGAAAGCTGGAGGACATGGTATACCAGTAAAAGTAGATCATACGAATGAATCAGAAGTGATTTCCTTATTTGATCAAATCAAAAAGGACTTTGGTAGACTAGATATTTTGGTGAATGATGT
>JAHIWI010000127.1 GCA_018816185.1 Bacillota bacterium | reverse complement strand
TTCATTTTTTAAAAACTTTGTTTCAGACTGTAACTTTTACGGGTAAAGAACTGTCAAACAATTAAGAAAAATAAGGGAGGAAATACACATGTTAAAAACAGAAACTTGGTGGGAACCCATCT
Organism: Bacillota bacterium; assembly: GCA_018816185.1. Classification (GTDB taxonomy): domain Bacteria; phylum Bacillota; class Bacilli; order Bacillales_A; family Planococcaceae; genus Paenisporosarcina. Next base: position 2,275 of record JAHIWI010000127.1, on the reverse strand, counting down.
TTTCAGGAAGCTTAAGCTTAGGGATTAATAAAGATCGCTTAAACGAGTTAGAGGAAGAAGCGTTCATTTACTTTGATGATACTGAAGAAGTCGAAACATTGGAACAATAAATTTGAAGAGAAATAACCAAACATGCCATACATAAACAGCTTCCCCTTAATTCAAAGGAGAAGCTGTCTTTTTTTGCTCATATAAATAGAACATTAAATAATACACAAAGGCACTAAGTAAGGAAAGAATGGCAATGATAGTGAACGTCCAGAAAAAACCAAACCAAACCGTCATTGGAATTGATAATGGCGCAATCATACGCCCGACTGTATACCGTAAACTAGCAGCTGCAAAATATTGTCCCCTCATATGTTCAGGTGCCAACTTGGAAATAAAGCTTTGAGATAAACCGACAATCATTAATTCGCCAAATGTAAATATCGCCATCGCTAATACGAAAATCCAAAACAATTCATAATAAGCGAAAACCATCATCGCGATTGTATATAAAATGGAAGATATAAAGAAGACATTCTTTTCACTAAATTTCAGTACATAACGTGTAACTGCAACAGTGAGTAATGCGACCAATAAACCATTCTCTGAAATAAGTACACTAAATGCCAACTCTCCTGTTAACTTGAAATCCCACCCAAAAATAGACATCAGTTGAGGTTTTGAAATCACTTCCTTCACATACACAGGAAGTAACAGATCAAGTTGCATAAAAGTTTGTGCACTTAAAACGCCTGCAATGATAAATAGTAAGAAGAGCTTATCCTGCATAATCACTCCGTAATCCTTTACTTGCATACGAATGGCATGCATCGCCCCTTTAGGAGTATCCGTTGCCAGGTTATCAACATTCGTTGGTAATGTTTCTTTCGTAAATTTAATTAAAATCCATGCTAATAATAAACACACTAAGCCTGCAACAACCATTAAACCAAAACGTGCACTAAAGAAGAAAATTCCACCTAAAATCGGTCCAACAACGACCGCAATATTGATAGATGTATAGAAGACTGCAAATACTTCTCCTCTATGCTCTTCTGGAACGACATCAGCGACCATTGCTTGACTGGCTGGCCAGTATAAAGAACCAAAAACACTAGCAATTGTAAAAGCAATAAATCCTAATCCTGGTGATTCTAAAAATGGTGAGTTAGCGAAAGCAAATAAGAAAAATGCTGCTCCCTGTCCAAACGACGAAATGACCATCATCGTTCGACGACCAAATTGATCCGCGCAATATCCACCAACTAAATTTGCAGCGACCGAGAACACTTGAGACAAAATGAGCAAAAAGCCAGCTGTTGTTTTCCCGAATTCCTCTGCAAAATAGATCGCAAGGAACGGGAAGAACATCCAAAACGTGATGTTCATAAATGCTTCACCGATTAATCTTGCTTTTAAACTTTTATCCCAATCTTTAATCTTCATGTTGTTTCTCCCTAGATGACTTGCTCAAAACACTAATCCTATTCAGGTTAAGTTGAAATAATAAGCAGTACAACTGTTTCTCTAATTTTTTATCATTCATGTGTTTATAGTTTCAGCAGTTTCTTTTTTGCTAATAAAGCCTGTGAGATAGAAATACGCATTTTAAATCGAACCTATTCAATACTTCTCCACAAATAAAGCGATGCATAACTTAAAAATGGTGACCACTGTGGGAAATGTGAAGCCATTTCTTCAGCTTTCGGTTTTTCAGTCGAGCCCCACAATTTTTTTAGCGCATTTTGAAGTCCGATATCCGCTAACGGAAATAAATTAGGTCGCCCTAGTCCAAACAATAAAAAGCTTTGTGCAGTCCAAGGCCCAATCCCTCTATATTTAATAAGGGTTTGTGTAATCGTGTCATCATCTTCAAGTGCCAATTTTTCAAGATCTAATTCCCCACTCGCTATCGCTTGAGATACACCAATCACATATTCAGCTTTGCGCGTACTAAATTGAAGTTCTCTTAGTTCCTCTACTTGAAGCTGTGCAATCTTTTCTGCTGTTGGATAAAACCATACCCCATCAATTTCATGTCCATATGTATGCACAAATCGAGTCGTTAAAGTATGAGCAAAAGATAAGTTTAACTGTTGATGAATAATACTTTTCATTAACGTTGCATACAGTGAAAATTCACGTACAATCGGTGTACCCTTATGTTCGTCAAAAACCGTCGATAAATTAGTAGATGCAAAATGTTCATGTATCGGATCTAACGACCGGTCGAAGTGAAAAATTTCTTTTACGAAGTTCATCTGTTCTTCAGATTCAACTCCATCCA
>JAHIWI010000126.1 GCA_018816185.1 Bacillota bacterium | reverse complement strand
TTACCTATTACAAACTATGTGAGAAGTGCAGAAGAACATCAAGATAGGTTAGCAAGATGTCCAGATGATTATTGTCATATTCCTGAAGAAATATTATGTAGATATAAGTAAGGGAGAATATTAAAAGATGGTTTATGGACCTATATAAAAGATTGGTCTATGGCAATTCTATAGGTTCATTAGATAAAACAGAACATATGTGTGGTATAATAGTAGAGTAATGGAATAGGTAACTCAAGGGTGGTTGGCTCACTCCCGTTCGAAAGGGGGGGGTGCCATGACAGTATTTGAAGCAATGATGTTAGCAGTAGCTTTTGCAACATTGATTGTTCTAGTACTTTCATTTAACCATAAAAAATAACCCATCCTTGAGTTAGCGCTCAGATGGGTTACTACCTGCTCTAGCCAATCCCCTTGAAGGGAACCTGCTGTTACATTGATCGTTTGGTGTTCGACCACCAAACGGTCTTTTTTATTGTACTCAAATTCTAACTTCATTATACCAAAGGGAAATAAGTGAATCAACTCATAGAGAAAGTGAAGTTCGTCTTAATCCATTACCGAAAAAAACCCATCCTTGAGTTAGAGCACAGATGGGTTACTGCCTGTTCTAGTCAATCCCCTTAAAGGGATTAATCGTTTGGTGTTGACCCACCAAACGGTCTTTTTATTGTACTCAAATTCTAATATCATTATACAAAATGTTAATTATTGATTCAACGAAAAGATCGAATCAACTTTTACTGACTACCCTTGCCCTCAATCAATTCCTAACAGCAACCAAGGAGGAAGTATAGAGAGTTCAATGGAATCATCAATTGGGAGTAATTTTATGAATTCCTGGCCTTTCTTTAAAACCATCTTTACTTATAAGTTTAGAGTTTAAAGCATATTTGCATCCTCATTATCTTTATCATGTTCAACTGCTTTGATTGTAACAATACCCATTATGATTACCATAAATAAAAATAAAATGACCCACTCTGAGAAACCAAAATTATTAAGCATCTAATTACCTCTCTTTTTTTACATTAAACATAACAAAACTCCGTAGTCAGTTGCTGTCGATATCACAATTCTGGTTGAAAAAACATTTCGACCTTTTCAGACATGTTCATTCCAAATGCAGTCATATTGCGTTCGTATATTTTTTATATGTTATGGTTTTGCTCATTTAGCTATCCATAAAAAAAAACCCATTATTGAGTCGAGTACTCGAATGGGTTGTTTTTGGCTAATTGTTTTGAGGATGCTAACTATAATCGTAGTAAAGTCGAACGAATTTCTAAATTCTTTTGACTTATCGGTAATTCGTAAACTGAGTGTCAATCGGTAAATCCGCTTTTCTTATAGAAGCAATAATTGCCTGTAAGTCATCTCTGTTTTTCCCAGTTACACGGACTTGATCATCTTGAATTTGGCTCTTTACTTTAACGCCGCTTTCTTTAATGATTTTGGTGATTTCTCTGGCCATATCTTTATCAATACCTTGAATTAATTTCGTGCGTTGGCGTACAGTACCACCTGAAGCTCCTTCAATTTTACCATGATCTAAATTCTTTATAGATACATTTCGCTTATTTAAATTACTTATTAGCACATCTTTCAACTGATCTAATTTATATTCATCATCAGAAACAAGGACAAGTTCCTCGTTGTCTAAAGAAATACTACTTTTACTTCCTTTAAAATCATATCGAGTTTTGAGTTCTTTTGTCGCCAACGCTACTGCATTCTTAACTTCAGAGAAATCAACTTCTGAAACAATGTCAAATGAGCTTTCTTTTGCCATATATATAACCTCCAATACTTAATAATTCTACTATATCAAAAATCTTAAGAGTTGTATTGAAAGCAATGTTTAGTGGGTAAATAAAACATATGTCACTCAAAATGGATATGAGGGGAGTAGGCCTATGAAGAAAACCGGCGATGAACGATTTATCTTCCAAGACTTTGAAACCGATATTCGACTTTTAGAATTTTGGCAGTGGAATCAATCTGACCTCTTAAATAATGCGCTTCGTGGAACGATGGCTGAATTTATTGTCGCGAAAGCTGTCAATGCTACGAATGAATTCAGAGTAGAATGGGACGCATACGATTTGATAACCCCTGGCGGTATCAAAATTGAAGTGAAGTCTGCAGCATATTTACAATCTTGGCAACAAGATAAAATGTCAACTATTCAATATAGTATACGTCCTTCACTTGGTTGGGATTCTAGCTCCAACACTTACGACAGCGAAATTAAGCGAAGTGCAGA
>JAHIWI010000125.1 GCA_018816185.1 Bacillota bacterium | reverse complement strand
GATGTTAATGTGGGACAAACCGTTCCTCAAGGTTCTAAACTAGGAATAATGGGTTCAACAGGTAGGTCAACTGGAACTCACTTACATTTTGAAGTAATTAAAAATGGTAAACAAGTGAATCCAATTAGTTATTTAAGAAAATAAGAAGTAGGGACGGTCAATTTTGTATAAGTTGGCCGTCTTTTTATATAGAAATTTGTCGAATTATTGCCCGGGAAATACTTCATTCCCATATGGATATCCGAGATAGATGCGTATTGATGAAAACCGTGATAGAGTAGGAATATAGAAGTTAATAAAATTTCCTGCCTATATAGATTGTATGAGAGAGGATGAAATATATGAGTAAAACAATTTTAGTAGTAGATGACGAGAAGCCGATTGCTGATATTTTACAATTTAACTTAAAAAAAGAAGGCTATAACGTAGTCTGTGCTTACGATGGAGACGAAGCGCTTGCGAAGGCTGAAGAGATCAAACCAGACTTAATGTTACTAGATATTATGTTACCGAACCGTGATGGGATGGAAGTATGTCGTGAAATCCGTAAAAAATATGATTTTCCGATTATTATGCTAACAGCTAAAGATTCTGAAATTGATAAAGTTTTAGGATTAGAGCTTGGTGCAGATGATTACGTAACAAAACCATTCAGCACCCGTGAATTAATTGCCCGCGTGAAAGCAAATATGCGTAGACATCAAACGGTTCAGTCTGAAGATGAAGAAGCAGCATCAAATGATATTGTTGTAGGATCACTCATTATTCAGCCGGATGCTTATATGGTATTAAAACGAGATGAATCGATTGAGTTAACGCATCGTGAATTTGAATTGCTTCATTATTTAGGGAAACATATCGGACAAGTTATGACACGTGAACATTTACTTCAAACGGTATGGGGCTATGATTATTTTGGAGATGTGCGAACAGTTGATGTAACGATTCGTCGTCTTCGTGAAAAAATTGAGGATAACCCAAGCCATCCAGCATGGATTGTAACACGACGTGGCGTTGGGTACTATTTGCGTAATCCTGAACAGGAGTAATAACAATGCAAAAGGTTGGTTTTTTGAAATCCATACACGTTAAAATTGTTCTTATTTATATTTTACTCATATTACTCGCTATGCAAATTATCGGATTGTACTTTGCGCAGGAGTTAGAACAAAAACTCAAAACTAATTTCACCGATTCGATTAAAGAACGAGTGAATTTGGTTGAGTTTAGCGTGCGTGAAGAAATGACTCGAAAACGGGGAGAAGAAGATCCAACCCCTGAACAAAGTTTACGAATGGCATTATCCAGTTTGAATTCGGATGACATTATTGAAATTCGAGTAGTTGATAATCGTTACCGAATTTTAGCGACTTCGGATACAGAAAATCAATTGATCGTTGGTCAAAAATCGACGGAAAGTTTAGTGAGAAAGTCAATAACTGCTGCAAATCCTTATGACGAAGTTAAACTCGATCGTGGAACAGGTGACCGTGTATGGGTACTATCTTCACCAATCGTATCCAAGGGTGAAGTTATTGGTACATTATATCTTGAATCTAATATTGAATCTGTCTATAAGCAAATGACCGAAATCAACCAAATTTTAGCTGGTGGTACAGCTATGTCTCTAGCTATCACCGTAATACTCGGTATCTTTATTGCGCAAACCATCACACGACCAATTGCTGATATGAGAAGACAAGCTCAAGCCATGGCAAAAGGAAACTTTTCCAGAAAAGTGCGTGTATATGGGAACGACGAAATTGGTCAACTGGCCATTTCATTTAATCATTTAACCAATCGATTGCAAGAAGCACAGTCAACAACAGAAGGTGAACGAAGAAAGTTAGCCTCTGTTCTATCGAATATGACCGATGGCGTTATAGCGACAGACCGAAAGGGACGTATTATTTTAATCAATGATCCTGCGTTACGACTATTGAGAGTACCAAGGGATTTAGTTCTTCAACGTCCTATTTCATCCGTTCTAGGGATTGACACTCAATACGCATTTGAAGATTTAATTCATATGAAGGAATCCATTAATTTAGATTTTAGTACTCCTGAACGTCCCTATATTTTGCGTGCTAACTTCTCGGTTATTCAAAAAGAAACAGGGTTTGTAAATGGACTGATCACGGTCGTTCATGATAATACAGAACAAGAGAAAATTGATATGGAACGTCGAGAGTTTGTTGCGAACGTTTCGCACGAACTGCGTACCCCTTTAACAACGATGAGAAGTTATTTAGAAGCACTTGCAGATGGTGCTTGGCAAGATACGGAATTAGCACCAACATTCTTAAAAACGACTCAAACTGAAACCGAGCGTATGATTCGTCTTATAAATGATTTATTACAATTATCAAAAATGGACAGTCGTGATTACGACTTGAATAAGGAAATGGTCGAGTTTAATAAATTCTTTAATCGGATTATTGATCGTTTTGAAATGTCCAAATCAAATAATGTGAATTTACAACGATTATTGCCGGATGCTCAGTACTTTGTGGAAATTGATACAGATAAATTAACTCAAGTAATCGATAATATCATTTCGAATGCATTAAAATATTCACCAGACGGTGGGAACGTTCGATTTGGTGTCATCGTACAAGAAGGTTTTTTGAAAGTCATGATTTCTGATGATGGGATGGGCATACCGAAAGAGAATGTTGAACGAATTTTTGATCGTTTCTATCGAGTTGATCGTGCACGTGCAAGGTCAATGGGTGGAACAGGATTAGGTTTGGCTATTGCCCGGGAAATGATTGAGGCTCATGGTGGATTGATTTGGGCTGAGAGTGAAGAAGGGCATGGTACGACAATTTTCTTCACCTTACCATTTGAGTTAGATGAGGCAGGTGAATGGGATTGAAATATGTTGAACATGTGAAGACAGCTATTTTATGGTTACTCGTTGTCCTAAGTATTTTCCTAACATTCTCGATTTGGACTTATACACCATCATATCCCACAATTCAAAAAGCCCCAGTTGTCGACATTTCGATTGCTGATCGGAAAAGAATTAATGAGGTAGTAAAACCATATAAAATGGTTTTTAGTTTAAAAGATGGACTTTCAGGCACTACTTCTTTTCCTCAAGTAGAGAGAGTTTTAGGTGTAATGAAGGATTGGGAAATACGAAATTTATCGTTAGTTAGCAATAATTTATCCCCAACAGAACTAAACGAATATAGTCTAACAACAAATCGATTTACAATGATATATCCAACCGAAATTCCATTCGCTGTTTACGATAACATCATCCCATTTACCTCTACCAATATTCCAGGAGATGGATTTGACCGGATGATTGTTGACTGGAATCGACCTGAAGATGATGAATTAACGGTTTATTTCGCTAGCTCAATATCAAAACAACTCTATTCAGCTAAAGTGACGAAAGTAGATCCACAGCAGTTTCAAGAAAAAGTATTAACGCCTGCAGCAGATTTCACCAAATATACGCATGTTGATCGAAACGGGCAATTAACAATGTTTGTACCAACTGAAGAAATTGCTTCGATCCGTTATACGTATATTTTGAGAGATGTTCCACCAGCTCGATTTAAAGATGCCTTATTTGATAATCCAAATAAAGTTCGTCGAAGTTTTGTTGGGACTTATAATGAAGAGTACTCTGACGACACGGCACTATTGACTGTCGATTCTCTCGATCGAACATTAAGTTACGTATATCCTGCAGCAGAAAGTGATGTGCCAGGTATAGCTCACGAACTTGTATTTGATAGTATGGATTTTGTGAATGAACACGAAGGTTGGACGGACGATTACCGTTTAGTAGGGATTAACCCGGCTACTCAAAAAGTGGATTATCAACTTTTCTTATTAGGATATCCGGTCTTTAGTGATATGACGTCTACAACGATTTCAACTTATTGGGGAACAAACCGGATTTTCCGATATATTAGACCTTACTTCACTTTAGACTTATCTTTACCATCCGAAACGGACGCAGCCATATTACCTTCAGGTGTTGAAGCTGCTAAATTACTCGAACAAGTGGAAAGTGTTGAAGAAGTAAAAGCTTCGGGATTAACAGTCGGATATTATCTGACACGTGACGATGAAAGAGGTCTGTTGAATTTAGAGCCATCTTGGTTCTATTTAGCAAATGGGATATGGTCGAGACTTACTCCAGAAACAATAGGAGGTGGAGCATTTGGATTGGAATAAAACCAAAACCATCTTTATTATTGTATTTTCGATTCTAAATGTCTTTTTGTATACCCTCTATTTAAATAGACATACCGAGTCAAAAGAAATAGAACCACTTTCTGAAGCTTCGGTGTCTGACAGACTTCAAGCGGATAATATTCAATACGAAAGTTTAGCTTCCACGGTTGAACCAGAATCGTATGTAGCTGGAAACGTTCGAATATTTAAGAGTGAAACGATGGAACCGAGAGAGAACCAAACATTTGAGATTATTGAAGAAGGTTCTAAATTACTTGCTACCTTTAAAACACCAGTTGCTATTCCAAACGTAAAAGATGCATCAAGTTTTGAGGATTTTGCAGTCAAAAATATCGATAACGGATCTGTCTATAAACTATGGAAAATCGATAAAGAAGCACGTAAAGCGGTTTTATTCCAAACGGTTAAAAATCGTTTTATCTACTACAATTCTGGAGGAACCCTAACAATTTATTGGAATGAAGAAAGTGAAATCATTCGATACGAACAAACTCAATTTGCCGAACTGGAAGACTTCCCAGAAACGGTTGATTTATTACCTGAAGAGGACGCAGTTAGTGCTTTATATGGTCAAAGAATTCTTCAGCCAAATTCAACGATTCTTGATCTTACTTTAGGATTCTCAACGCTCGTACAATTTACAGAGTCTCAAGTTTTTGCTCCCACTTGGCGAGTAAGAGTTGAGTTAGAAGATGGATCTGAAGAAGATTACTTTGTGAATGCGGTTGAAGGAAAAATAATTGAATTTGAAAGCGAACCAAAGGAATTAGAAGAAGAGTAAGGAGTTTTTGTCATGCGTTTTAGTGTTCTAGCAAGCGGCAGTAGCGGAAATGCCATATACGTCGAAAATGATGAGCATGCTTTTTTAGTAGATGCCGGATTGAGCGGACGAAAAATGGAAGAATTATTTGCTTCTGTTGACCGCAACATGAAAAAATTAAGCGGAATTTTAGTAACGCATGAACATAGTGATCATATTAAAGGTCTAGGAATATTAGCCCGTAAATACAATGTTCCGATCTATGCGAATGAAAAAACGTGGACGGCAATGGATCCCCTAGTGGGCAAAATTCCACTAGAACAACGCTTCCATTTTGATATGGAAACGGTGAAGACATTTGGATCCATCGATATCCAATCATTCGCAGTATCACATGATGCAGCTGACCCAATGTTTTATGTCTTTCACGAAAATGGCCGCAAATTAGTTCTGATTACAGACACTGGGTATGTAAGCGATCGGATGAAAGGTCATATTCAAGGTGCTGATTCATTTGTTTTCGAAAGCAATCATGATGTTGGCATGCTCCAAATGGGCAGATATCCTTGGTCGGTCAAACGGCGGATCTTGAGTGACGTAGGTCATGTCTCCAATGAAGATGCTGCCGTTGCGATGAGTGAAGTGGTGGAACAAAAACCAACTCGCATGTATCTATCGCATTTAAGCAAAGATAACAATATGAAGGATTTAGCCAGAATGAGTGTTTCCCAAACGCTTCAATCTTGCGGCATCATACCAGGCGAATTTCTTCAGTTATATGATACCGATGCGAATAAACCAACTGAACTCGTAACAGTCTAAACCTCACATTTTGTGGGGTTTTTCTTTTTTGTAAAAATGTGTGCGCTAAAGATTGTGTGTATGGCGTGGGAGATGGGTATTCTAGATTTTGTGGGGTTTATTCGAGGATTCGTCTAGGGCATTCAAGAGTCCGAGAGCCCATACTCGATTTCACCGCTTTCTTTCAAAAATTCATTCTTTTAAAACAATTTTAAATGCATTTTCATCTAATTTTAATGTTCGGTTGGTAAAGTAAGGATAACGAATAGAGAGAAAGGACGATGAACATGGGATATTACGATAGCCATACGCAAGAACCTCAAACGAGAGTTGTGAAAAAAGGTAGCAAAGGAGGTTATTTCTTTAGCGGTTTAGTCGGAGTCATGATTGGTGCGCTAATCGTTTGGCTGATGATGCCTTCTTTAGTGGGAATGATGCCAGGTGGAGTAAACGGAACATCATCAGATACGGAGTCATCTTCTTTACCATCGAACACGACACAAGTGTCAACTGACATCACAACGGATGTAACGTCGGCTGTAGAAAAAGTTGCAGGTGCAGTCGTTGGTGTGACGAATATACAATCATCTTCAGATTTCCTAAACCCATCCGGTGCATCACAGGAAGCTGGAACAGGATCTGGAGTTATATACAAAAAATCGGAAGACAAAGCTTACGTGGTTACGAATAATCACGTAATCGAAGGTGCCAATCAAATTGAAGTGACTCTCGCTGATGGAGCAAAAGTAGAAGCGAAATTATTGGGTACTGATGTTTGGACTGATTTAGCAGTACTTGAAATGGATGCTGCCAAAGTTACGACTGTTGCACAATTTGGTAACTCCGAAAAATTAAAACAAGGTGAAACAGTCATCGCGATCGGGAATCCGCTTGGGCTTGATTTCTCAGGATCGGTTACTACTGGTGTTGTATCAGGTAAAGATCGAACCATTCCAGTGGATTTAAATGGGGATGGACAACAAGATTGGCAAGCAGAAGTGCTACAAACGGATGCTGCGATTAATCCCGGAAATAGTGGAGGCGCATTAGTAAATTTAGCTGGAGATTTAATTGGCATTAATTCCATGAAAATTGCGCAATCGTCAGTTGAAGGAATCGGTCTTGCCATTCCAATAAACTCAGCGATCCCAGTGATTGAGGATTTAGAACAATTCGGTGAAATGAAACGTCCATCAATGGGTGTTACTTTAGTTGATGTAACAGATGTATCTGCCTTCCACCAACGAGACACACTTCGATTGCCTGAAGAAGTTACAACTGGAGTGGTAGTGGATGAAGTTGTAGGAGGATCCCCAGCGGATGTAGCTGGATTACAACGCTATGATGTAATTGTTGAAATGGATGGAGAAAAAATCGAAAACATCATTGAATTACGAAAACATTTATATAACGAAAAAGAAGTCGGCGATTCTTTAACAATTAAAGTGTATCGAGCAGGACAACTAATGGAAATGACCTTAGAACTTACGGACAATTCAGCTCTATAAATTGCTCGAAAATCACATGTGGATGAAATAAAAGCATTGTGGATAAGATAGTGAGCTTAACAATTGATTTACACAGCGAGTAGGAGGTGCAAACCCGCACCTTTCCTACTCGCTTTAACTTTGTTAAAATAGATTGTGGATAAAGTTGTGTAAATTGTGTATAACTTAGTGAATACTTCGAAAATCGAAAGGAGCGGAAATAATGAAAATTACATGCTGTCAAACCCATATAGATCATGCACTCGACATGTTTGTAGCGAAGCAAAATACCTTTCCGATTTTAACCCAATTAATAGATGAAGAAAAGTTATCCACAAAATGCGATTACTGTGATGACCCAGCAATATATTTAGTAGCGAACGAATGATTACATACTATATATAGAATGAGCCTGTGGATATGTGCATAAGTCCTGTGGATAGCGTGTTTGTAAATTATATGTAAAGGTGGATAACCTGTGAATATCGCAATTGTCTCCGTAGGAAAATTAAAAGAAAAGTATTTAAAAATGGGCATTGAAGAATATTCAAAAAGACTTGGAAGTTATGCCAAAGTCGATTTAATTGAAGTGCCGGACGAAAAAGCACCTGAAAATCTAAGTGATGCCGATATGGAAATCGTCAAGAAAAAAGAAGGCGAACGCATTTTAGCTAAAATTGGACCTGACACCTATGTCATCGCCTTGGCAATTGAAGGGAAAATGAAATCCTCCGAACAACTAGCCGATGATTTACAATCTCTCATGACATACGGTCGCAGCAAAATCACCTTTGTCATCGGTGGTTCACTCGGATTACATGAAGACGTTATGAAAAGATCCGATGAAAAGTTATCATTCTCGAAAATGACTTTGCCCCATCAATTGATGAAATTGGTATTAGTGGAGCAGATCTATCGAGCTTTTCGGATTATTAAAAATGAACCTTATCATAAGTAAAAGAAAGTTTCTTTGTGTATATAAAGCCGGCTGCGATCAGCAGTCGGCTTTATATTTATATCCAATTGTAATTATCGAAGCACCGATTTATCGGGAAACCTCATTGTTTTTTATACTCTCTGCAAACAGGTTTTTAAACAAAACCTTCTAGTACAATTTTACCGATCGTCCTATTGCTCTCCAAAAATTTGTGGGCTTGACGGAGATTTTCTGCTGAGATCGGTCCAAGGACTTCGGCCAGTGTTGTTTTTAATATTTGATGGTCCACAGCATCTGCAATACGATTAAGCAATAGATGCTGCTCAATCATATCATCTGTTTCGTAAACAGGGCGAGTAAACATAAACTCCCACACGAAGGTGACGCTTTTTTGCTTAAGCAATTTGAGGTCCAGTGGAGAGGTTGGATCATCAATTGCGCACACAACTCCTTGCGGAGAAATAGCTTCGCTAATACCGGCCCAGTGTTTTTCCAAAGCATTCAGGCAAAAAATGTACGGAACGTTTGTAAATCCAATTGCTTGAAGTTGTGGAAGGAGCGGGTCATGGTGATTAATGGTATAGTCCGCGCCCATTGATTTAACCCAGCTAACAGTTTCCGATCGGGAAGCAGTCCCGATTACAGTAAGCCCCGCTTGTTTTGCAAGCTGTGTGGCAATGGAACCTACACCCCCGGCTGCACCAATGATCAGCAGAGCCTTTCCTTTATTAGGGTCCGGATCTTGGGAAATAGACATTCGGGTAAATAACGCTTCCCAAGCTGTAATGGAGGTTAGGGGAAGAGCTGCGGCTTCCACAAAACTTAAGGAAACAGGTTTGCGTCCAACGATTCGTTCATCGACCAGATGGTATTCACTGTTTCCGCCTTGTCGTGCAATACTGCCAGCATAAAAAACTTCATCTCCCGGACGAAACAATGAACAGTCCGGTCCTGTCTCTTCGACGACTCCTGCTACATCCCAACCTAGAATTTTAGGAACTTCCTCAACTCTTTCCTTAGGGGCTCGTACCTTTGTATCAACAGGATTTACCGATATGGCCGCAACTTTGACCAAAATGTCACGACCCGTTGCTTTTGGTTTTTCTACAACTACGTCCACAAGGCTTTGGGGATTGTCAATTGGAAGGTAACGAGTTAATCCTACCGCCTTCATTGTGTTCATGATGAACCACATCCTTTCCATATTAGTATACCCGTTATTAGTAATGGCTTAAAAATAATGTCTGATAACATGGAAGTGTTTAAGCAGTATAATGAATACGATTCCTTCAAGAAATGGCTATCCGATATGGTCTTTACACTAACATAAAATACAGATGGGGACGTATACTCCGGTAGCCCGAAAATTAGCTGATGTGCGTAATGAAAGTAGATGTAAATATATATTATAGTTATGAGTTTATTAGAGGATGTTCTCACATCAAAAGGACGTAGCATTTTGTTTGCGTTTTGAGTTATTTGATAGGGAAAATTAAAGGTTTTGCCTTTTTGAATTTGCATCCGTCAAAGGATCGATATTAATATTGTATTATATTTTAATGTCCATCTTCTCAAACATTTCAATCCATTATTTCTTTCATTGGTTTTGAGCATGGTCTTTTAGTTTGTATGCCAAGCTGTAATGGATCTACTTTCAATTCTTGCATCTTTTTAACCAGTTCATGTGTTTTTTTTTAAGATGGGTTTCGATATCTTTTTTTATATTTTCTAACTCCTTTGGGTCAAATAATTGCTTCTCTCCCCGGTATTCCTCAATTCTTATGTAAAGCTTTTATGAAAGTTACTTTTTAATTCTTGAAAATTAGACGACGTCATTTGTAAGTCAAAGTAGAAGGGGGTGAAGGACGTGACATTGATCGACCTATTTAAAGCGGGTATGGCATTTGGATTATCCATCTAAAGTATCCATTATAGGTATCGTTGCATTAGGTATGACCGTTGTCATGCTTTCAGGTGGAATCGACTTATCTGTAGGGTCTGTACTCGTATTAGTTGGTGTCATGACTGTTTTAGCCTTAAATTCTACAGGTAGTATTCTGGTTGCTATTTTTACAGCATGTTTGGTAGGTTCGCTTGCTGGACTCTTAAACGGATTAATGGTTGCTAAAGGTAGGATTGCGTCATTTATTGCCACATTAGGGATGATGGCAGCAGCTCGATCTATCGCGTTGTATATTGCTGAAGGTGGGAGCGTTTCAGGGGAAGTTTCTGGTTTCACTGCAATTGCAAATAGTGATGTATGGCTCATTGATTATCCAATCATTATTTTTCTAATCATGACGGCACTTGTCTATGTTCTTATGCATAAAACGCGATTTGGACGATATGTTTATGCAATTGGTAGTAACGAAAAGGCTGCACTATTATCAGCAATTCGCGTAGATCGAGTAAAAATCGGTGTTTACACTTTAGTTGGATTGCTAGTAAGTGTGGCGGCAATTATTGAAACTTCTCGACTGAATTCGATTTCATCTTCTAGTTCAGGGGTACAATATGAATTAGATGCAATTGCTGCAGTAATTATTGGTGGTACAAGAATGACCGGGGGTAAAGGTAAGATTATCGGTACATTTTTTGGGGTGTTAATTTTAGGCATCCTCAATAATATGATGAACTTAACGAACGTTTCACCCCATCTCCAAGGTTTTGTAAAAGGCTTGATTATTATCGTTGCAGTATTATTCCAAAAGAGAGAGTAGGAGAATCATTTGCAGATGAAAGTAGGTATTATTGGATGTGGCTCGATTGCAAAATTACGCCATGCACCAGAATATAAAGCCAATCCGTATGTTAGTGAAATTGTTTTTTATGACAGAAATCCAGAGAGAGCAAAAGAGTTAGCTAACCTGTTTGGTGGAAGTGTTGCTAATACGGTAGAAGAGCTATTAGCTGATTCTACTATCGATATCATTAGCGATTGCTCATCTAATGAGTATCATCATATTTTTTCTACAAATGCACTACTAAGTGGTAAGCATGTATTATGCGAAAAGCCAATTTCTTTAACCATCGAACATGCAAAAGAAATGATAGAGGCTCAAAAGGAATCAGGAAAAAAACTAATGGTCGATCATAACCAACGATTTACCCGCGCACATCAAAAGGCAAAAGAAATTCTGGAAAGCGAAGAGCTTGGTAAAGTTCTTACATTCAGAACTACTTTCGGCCACTCAGGCCCAGAACATTGGGGTGTTAATAAAACCAACTCCACTTGGTTCTTTAAAAAAGATCGTTCCGTTCTTGGAGTAGCGGGTGATTTAGGAATACATAAAGTTGATTTATTGTATTACTTATTAGGGGATGAAATCGAGCAAGTGAGTGCTTTTCAAGGTGCTCTTGATAAAGTCGATGAACATGGCGAGCCTATCGAAGTATGCGATAACGTCGTTTGTAGTCTAAAGACGAAGCGAGGGCGATTGGGCACAGCCTCTTTCTCTTGGACATATTACGGTGAGGAAGACAACAGTACCGTTATCTATTGTGAAAAAGGCATTATGAAAATATATCATAGTGATGACTATCAAATAGAAGTAATTACAAAAGATGGTGAAAGAGTAAATTATCAACTGGAAAACATACAAACAAACGAAAACCAGACAAACAGTGGTGTTATCGACGAGTTCATTGAAAGTATTCGACTCGATCAATTACCATTAGTGTCTGGCGATGATGCACTATCTTCATTAAAAGTTATCCTTGGTATAATAGAAGCAGCCGAAACAAATACGGTTGTCACAATATAAAAAATGGTCTCGCCTTAAGTCAAATACTTATATGGTGAGACCTTTTTTATGAACTCACCAGATTCAATAAGACTATCCATTTGAACACCTATATTATCTTTAAAGATATTCTATTTTTCCCCCATACTAATTGCCATCCTTGTTTAGATTTATTTCAGTGAACCTTACCATAAATTACGGTGAACTCCAAGCGTGTTTACTAATGATCCCTAGGAATATCCAAAGAAAATCACATGCAGTTTTGGTGTTATAGAATATAAAAAGGGTGAAACGAAGAACTAAGCATTCTTTACTATCTCGGGCTGACCTGGCCCCTATACGGGTAAATGTTGTTTACCCTCGTATCGTAGACACCCCACTCTACGGAGTGATGCATGACGAGCAAGGACAAAAATTATAAAGAAAAATTGCACAGTAACTATCTGTTAATCGCGTGGCACAGCCTGAAGACATTGCTGAGGCCTACGTGTACTTAGAAGTGGTGTTCTTCTTATTGATGGCGGGTCTCACTTGGTGTAAGTAAGCATTATAATGTTATTTTTGTGGCTATACTATAACAATGTATAGCCTTATTTATTTATTAAAAAATAATCCAATTTTTCAATAAATGATAATGAATAAAAGAATTGCAGTTCAAGAAAAACTAGGTGAGATATGAAAGGAATGATGAAAATGAGTTTACGTGACGATGAAAAAATATTGAAAATTAAGCATTCACTTGAAAAACGTGTAGTAACTTTACCTGATGGAACCTTTCTTCCAAGCATTGGTCAAGGAACATGGTACATGGGTGAAAATCCTCAATCGAAAAACAAAGAAATCAAAGCTTTGCAACTTGGAATAGAACTAGGCATGAAGCTAATCGATACGGCTGAAATGTACGGAAATGGCGATTCCGAACGTTTAGTGGGTGAGGTAATCAAGGGGCGTAGAGATAAAGTTTTTTTAGTATCGAAAGTATATCCTCATCATTCCGGCTTAGATATGATTGAAAGTGCATGTGAAAATAGTCTAAAACGACTTGGAACAGATCATCTTGATTTATATCTTTTACACTGGAGAGGTCGTGTTCCTTTGGCAGAAACGATTGAAGGAATGGAGAGACTGCGCAAGGATGGTAAAATTGTAAGATGGGGAGTTTCTAATTTTGATACGGCTGATATGATACAGTTGTGGGATACCGCTAACGGAAAAAAATGTATAACAAATCAAGTGCTATATCATTTAGGTTCTAGAGGAATTGATTATAATCTCCTACCCTGGCATCATGAACATAACATGCCAATTATGGCCTATAGTCCCCTGGCACAGGGAGGGAGCTTAAGAAGACAATTACTAAGCGATCCAACCATCATTGAGATCGCAGAAAAATACAATGTGCAACCATTACAGATTGCTCTTGCGTGGACCATTCGTTCGAACAACGTAATTGCTATACCAAAAGCTGTTCAGGAAGAACATGTTTTAGCCAATGCTCAAGCTGCTACTATTCAATTGACCATAGAAGATCTGAACAGACTTGACGAGGTATTCCCAAAACCAACAAGAAAAATACCTTTGGATATTATATAAATTGAATGGGGACAAAGGATCTGTGCTCTTTACCTAAGAGAACCTGTCAATGTCCCTTCTCAAACTCTGATTTGTCAACAGAGTCCTTAAAGAAGTATTGATAGTCCCTTGAAGGAAAGCATCTGATGAATAGGCATGTGAAATTCTCCGTAAGGTCTGATAGAAACAAAGGTTTAATATAAAATACTTTCAAGTTATAGGAAAGAGAATTATTGAAGAATGAGACGATCATTCTGTAGTAATTCTCTTTTTTTGAACAACAATACAATATGGGTTTTCTGCGTTTTGAAATCCTTTCAAACAAAACATTTGATTCAAGATGGATAACCAATTAAAATATAGATATCGCGAATTACCGATTTGATATTTAGCTTCTGATAATTCATTTTACTCACTTTTCCAATGTGAATAGGGTTAATCGATAAAGAAAGGGGCATGTTAGTTGAAACAGGAATTAGAACGAATAGATGATGAACATGCAGTTGAAATTTTCAAGGCTTTGTCGAACCAAACTAGGGTAAATATTATTCAAATGCTCAAAGATCACGACAGTAATTTCTCAGCACAAGCACATGTCATTAAAGATGAAGGTTTTGAGGGTGGAGTTTGTGTAAGTGATATTCAGAGCAAAACCGGGATCTCTCAGTCCACGACATCCCAGTATTTATCGATCTTATTGCAAAGTGGGCTCGTTGAAATGAAACGAATTGGACAATGGACGTATTATCGCCGTAATGAGAAAACGATCAAACAGTTTGAAAAATACATTGGCATGAATATATAACCCTTAAGTAAGGAGGATTGCAGTGAGTTTATTAAATCATAGTGCTTTCAACAAAATGTACCAAAGGGACAAAATGACACTTGGTTTCTCCATTCCGACAGCAAAAATGTCTAAAAACCCAATAATGGAGAATCAATTGGAGCTTGCAATTAAAATAGAAGACTATGGTTTTGCAGCTTTATGGCTTCGTGATGTTACAGTCCAGAACTTAAATGTAGATGATAACGGACAAATGTATGATTTATGGATTTATTTAACATATCTTGCCGCAAAAACTAAGCATATTGCGTTGGGTACATCAAGTGTTGTCCTTCCACTTCGCCATCCTGTGCGAGTTGCGAAGGAAGCGGCATCAATTGACCAGCTGTTTCCTGAACGGCTGATTATGGGTGTTGCATCGGGCGACCGAGAAAAAGATTATATCGCGCTAGGAGTGTCGAAGCAAGACGTTGGTCCGTTATTTAAAGAACGATTCTCTTTCCTCGAACAGTTGTTAAAAGAGGATCGCCCCACAATCCATAGCTATTTTGGTGTGATGGATGGCACAGACATGAGAATGATACCAAAACCAGTCTCTTCGATTCCAACAATGGTGACGGGGTTTAGCAAGCAGCCGATGGAATGGATTGCGGAGCATGGGGATGGTTGGATTCAATATCCAAGAACAATTGGTAACCAAACAAAATTAATAAATGACTACCGTACGTTGACCGAGATTCACGCCCCAGGAGTGTTTAAACCATTCTCTCAAACTTTATTCATCGACTTATCGGAAAATCCCGATGCGCCTCCTGTTTCCATACCTTTAGGATATCATGTTGGTCGCAACCAATTAGTGGAACTTCTTCATCAATTTCAAGAAATTGGTGTCAATCACCTGGCCTTTGTTTTGTACTTTTCACAGCGTCCCCCTGCAGAAGTAATTCAAGAACTGGGTGAGTTTGTTTTACCTTACTTCCCCACTCATGAACTCGCTGACAAATAATAAAGGGAACACGAAAGGTAGATGACTTATGACAAACATAGCAAACATACCACTTTCTGTACTTGATCCCTCACCTATGATTGAGGGAGGGGCAGCTGAACTTTCTCTCCTGAATACGCTAGATTTAGCAAAAAAAGCCGAACAGTGGGGTTATAAAAGGTTTTGGCTTGCAGAACATCATAATTGGGTAGGAATGGCCAGCTCGGCTTCGCCTATAGTGATTGGAAGGGTGGCCTCTGTCACAGAAAAAATTCGTGTCGGCTCGGGAGCTTTGCTGCTTTCCCATTATTCTCCTCTTTCTGTTGCTGAGCAATTTGGGACATTGGAAACCTTCTTTCCTGGCCGAATCGATCTAGGTTTAGGACGAGCTCCTGGTACAGATCAATTTACGGCGAGTGTGTTGAGGCAACGAGTAGCCGGAGAACCTGAATTTGCAGAACGCCTACATGAGCTTATTGCTTATTTATATGGTTCAGGAACAACAACAAGGAATGGTGCAGTTAGTTTTCATGCAATTCCTGGTGAGAAAACAGAAGTTCCAATCTGGCTGTTAGGGTCTGGTCTTTACAGCGCGAAATTGGCTGGATTGCTTGGACTTCCTTTTTCTTTTGCAGGACATTTTGCCTCAGGTAACATGATGGAAGCAATAAATGTTTATCGCGAAAATTTCAGCCCGTCCGAGTTTTTGCAAAGTCCATATGTACTTTTAGCTGTTCAAGTCATAGCGGCTGACGATGAAAAAGAAGCACAAAGACTGGCAACTTCGATGTATCAGAAGTTCCTCTTATTATCACAAGGAAATTCAGCTCCGATTCAACCTCCTGTTGAAAATATGGACAAGCTTTGGAATGCGAATGAACGCAAGTCTGTGGAAGAACAGCTTTTTACTTCCATCATTGGAGACCCAATCGGTGTGAAACAGCAATTACAAGAGATAATCGTGAAAACAGGTGCGAACGAAATCATGGCTCATACAGAGATTTTTGACCATCAGGCTCGTTTGCGTTCATATGAAATTTTGTCACAATCTATAAAAAAGTGATAAAAGAGCGCATCTCCAGTGGTTAGAGTAGAGGTTATTGTAAATCCAAGGAGTATTTTTAAACATTTTTTAGGAATATTAAGACAACCTATATTCCATGCACTTTTTATAGAAAGAAGATGAACATATGTCTGAACATACAAAACAATTAACGGAAATTCCGTTTTCGGTACTTGATCTTTCACCGATAACAGTTGGCAGTACTCCAGCTGATTCTTTACGCAATACATTAGAACTCGCACAGTTTGCTGAAAAACTGGGTTACAACCGATATTGGCTCGCTGAACATCACAATATGCCTTTTATCGCTAGTTCGGCCACTTCTGTCGTTATTGCCCACGTCGCAGCTGGTACATCAAAAATTCGAGTAGGTTCAGGGGGAATCATGTTACCGAATCACGCACCACTCGTCATCGCTGAACAGTTTGGCACTCTAGAATCTTTATTTCCCGGCCGAATTGACCTTGGTTTAGGGCGAGCACCAGGCACTGATCAACGAACCGCTCGTGCATTGAGACGTGACATGAGAAGTACCGGAGATGACTTTCCTGAACAATTAGCTGAGCTTCGTGGTTACTTTGATCCTTCCTTGGCACAAGGAAACCCAATTAAAGCTATTCCGGGTGAAGGTTTGAATATTCCAATCTGGCTGTTGGGTTCAAGCGGCTTCAGTGCCCAGTTGGCTGGAGAACTTGGTTTGCCATTCGCATTTGCCAGCCATTTTTCACCACTAAACACGATGGGTGCTCTGCAGTTATATCGTAATGCATTTAAGCCTTCAAAGGTTCTAGATAAGCCATATGCGATGGTGGGGTTAAATGTGATTGCAGCAGAAACAGATAAAGAAGCTCAATATCTTGCCACTACATTACAACAGCAGTTTTTAAATTTAATGCGTGGTAACGATGTACCGCTTCCACCACCTGTTGACGATATTAACGAATTGGCTAGCCCATATGAATTAAGTGCTCTTCAGCAACAATTAGGCTCATCAATCATTGGAAGTAAACAAAAGGTAAAAGAAAAGCTACAGTCATTTTTGGAGGAAAGCCAGGCTGATGAAATCATGGCAATTGCCCAAGTTTTTGACCACAAAGCTCGCCTTCGTTCTTATGAAATTCTGGCAGAGATTACACAAAACCAAAGTTAAAAAGGACGATAATAATAAAGGAATCTCCTTGGGGGGATTTCCTTAAGAATTTGACAAAATGCCCTAGAATCGTTTGATTCTAGGGCATTTTATTTACTTTATGAGTTATTCAATAGGAAAAATTAAAAGTCTTGCTTTTTTGAATTTGCATCCGTCAAAGGCTCGATATTAATATTGTATTTTATCTTAATGTCCATCTTCTCAAACATTTCAATCCATTTTTTTTCTTCCATAGGTTTTGAGAATGGTCTTTTAGTTTGTATGCCAAGCTGTAATGGATCCACTTTCAATTCTTGTATCTTTTTAACTAGTTCATGTGTTTGTTTTTCAAGATGGGTTTCGATACCTTTTTTTATTTTTTTTAGCTCCTTTGGGTCAAATAATTGCTTATCTCCCTGGTATTCCTCAATTCTTGTGTCTATATTCACGGTATAGGTCATTGTAGAATAGCTGCTATCGATATCTACTATTGTTTTAGATTTAACATGACCCAGTACAATTTCAAATTCTGGAATTGGTAAAACTTCTACGTAGTGATCATTGTTTATCAGCTGGAAGATACGATCATCTAAAGATGAAATAGTTTCAACTAACTTGTCATCTTGAAACAAGGCTGTACCTTCATAGCTGACCTCATTCTCTTGTATTTTGAATACAGGCAAGAAAGGATCTGAATAAGGAGTATAGAGCAAATTTTTAAACTCATGAAGATTAACGACAGTTATTTCTCCTTGGTTTTTTTCCTCATAGTGCTTCAGCATTCGGTAAAACGAGTAATCCAAGTTTTCATCTTTATCCAATTTACTTCCCAAGTACTCTTCAAAATTTCCTTTTACGATAACTAAATAGATTCTCAAAGGGACATCCGGATCAGTCAATAATACATTTATAATGGACATAATCCCTTCTTTTCCAAGTTCCTCACTAATTACCAGCATCCGCATTTGTCCGAATTTAATTTCCTGGTAGAAGTTTAAGTTGTACTTCTGTACTCCTTCCTTTAACAAGCTGACTTCTTGTGACATTACACTCTTATTTTCTTTACTTAGAGGAGGCAAAATTGTACTGACATTTACTTTCCCTTCATCCCCCTTACTAATAGACAAAAAGGTAATGGGAGAAATTTCTTCAATAAGGTTATTTTCGGTAAAAGGGATACAGCCAGATAAACATAAAGTCATAAAAAGGAGTATCAATCTTTTAAATATCTTTTTATGTAGACGCATGTTTATTAACCCCCTTTTTTTTCATTACTAAAACAATAACAAGTGGGACAAGAAAATAGCTTATGATTCCAGCTATAATTTGAAGATTAAGTAAAAATTGTTGCTTCTCCCAAGACTTCCAAAATAATTGATTCAAAAAAACCATTCCAATAAAAATAAGGAATACACTGAATAAAAAACCTTTTCCACTGGACGGCTTGCTCATTTTACCAAAAGCTATTTTAAATGCT
>JAHIWI010000124.1 GCA_018816185.1 Bacillota bacterium | reverse complement strand
TATTCATCTGCATGTGTTCCTCTAATCGTTTTTGTTTTTCTTTTAATTTCTCAATTTGTTGTTCGATCGTTAAAATCTTTTCAAAGTTATTCGCCATTATTCTTTCACTCCTTTTTGTTTTATATATAAAAATATTAACATATAAATAAAAATAATCTAGAGAAAAGGAAAATTTATGGTACAATAAATCCGAGGACTGAAAGACGAGTGCCCATTTATACACCACTAAAGTGGTGCCCTGGGTTTTGCCTACGGTCAAAAAAATAATTGTCGCCTTCGGATATTAAAAGGAAAAATAAAAAAGAGCTATGACAAAAAAAGAGGGGAGGGAATTAAGATGAGTTATTACATGCTGAGAGCGAACGTGATTAGTAAAAAAACACAATCCGTAGTAGCAAGTGCCAGCTACCGAAGTGGAATGCCTTTGTATTCTGAACGTGATGAAGAAACGAAAAGCTTTCGAACTCGTGGGGTAGCCCCTGAAGCATTCATCTTAAAACCTAATCACGCCCCTGAATGGACGCTTGATCGTGAAAAGTTATGGAATGAAGTCGAGACAAAAGAAAAAGCATGGAATGCGCAATTAGCTCGTGAGATTCTTATTGCTTTGCCACTCGAACTCAATCACGATCAGCAAAAGGATCTCGTTAAAATATTTGTTCAAACACACTTTGTCAATGAAGGAATGGTGGCGGACGTTGCCATTCATCGAGACAAAGAACACAATCCACACGCACATATCTTACTGACGGTTCGTCCCTTTAAAGAAGACGGGACATGGGGAGATAAGAAGCGAAGAGTGTATGAACGAGATGAACATGGGGAAATCAAACGAACAGATGATGGAAAGAAAATATTTCAAACGGAATCGTCAACTGATTGGAATGAACGAGAAACATTGGTGAAGTGGAGACTTGCTTATGCAGAAGCCATCAACGATTCTTTCTTAGAAAACGGGATTAATGAGAGAGTCTCAGCGCTCTCTTTTGAGGAACAAGGATTGGAGAAGATCGCCGAAGTTCGTTTAGAGCGAAATGAGTATCAGTTCGTAAAACGATTGGCGGCGCAAGGAAAAGAAGCATTCACTTTTTATCATCAACTCAATCAAGAAATCCGCCAAACCAATCAAGAAATTGCCCGTTTGGAATCCAAAATCGTTTCGCTCACTGCCCATCAATCTACTCCATCAATTGAGAAACTTCTTCACCAGGAAACAAGTCTTGTAATGAGCCAACTCGAACCTGAATACCAGAAAAGTATTCATTTCTTGCAAGGTCGTTTAAAGCAAGACGTGCAATTCATCAATGTTCGTCAGCACTTAGACGGATTGTATCGTTGGAGAGAGCGCACACTTGAACCGAAAGAAACCGAAATGACTGTTAAGCATGGCTTGCTTGACGCTGTCGACAAGGCGTATCACACACAAAACCAAGTATTTCTGCAGTCCCAAGGTTTTTCATTGGATCGCTTCTATGAACAATTTGTGCCTCGCCTTGAAGCATATGAAAATCAAGATGGGGTGCGAGAAAAAGAAGCACAAACGCAAGACATGTTGCTTGAACATACCGAACGAGTTTACAATGTCTGTTCACTGATTACCCATCGCGTATTCAACCAGATATACCCGGATGTTTCAGAAGAGTTTATATGGAACGATCGAGTTCTTCTCGCTAAATCTGACATACTTGAAGCCCTAAAACAGAATCAATTTGATCAAGTTCCAACTCCTGAAGACGTATCAGACGTATTAGCAATTGCTGAAATCGAGCAATTAGTCGAAAAAAGCGATACGGTAAGCAAAACTGTTCGAATTCAATCGCTAACTCGTAATAAGTTGGGTAAAGAAAAGGATGCGCTCCTTAAAATGCGCGGAGAACCTGACAAAGTGTATTCCCTATCTATTAAGCTGAATACGATGCAACAACTTCTCATCCAAAGCAGTCGTAAAGCTGAGTTGGTGAACGAACAACTAGGGTTACTCCTTCGTCACACGTTTACAGATGAAAGAGAAAGCACACTTAAACCAATCGATGCGTTGCCTCTTCAAGTTAAAGCTGACATTTTGCGCTATTACAAAGATGAGTTGAAGAATGGGTTTAAGCCAAATTTAAAAGCCTGTGTCCGATTCGCTGCAGCTCAGGAAACGGAACGAGTTGCCAATCAACAAGCCTATGAAAAAACACAAAATCATCCATTTTTCAATCGTTTATCAACCGCACAACGAGACATCTCTCACTTTATCGGTGGAAGAGCATCCAGCGAATTGCTCGAGCAATTGATCTATCAATCTAGTACTTCTCCAGGAGAAAAGCATAGTACACAGCTGTCATCCAAACTAAAGAGAAAAACGAAGAATCAACGCATCCGTCAGCAATTAGATTTAGAAGTCGACTTATAGAAGGGTGGAGGAAGAATGGCGAAACGAAAATTCCGAAAAGGTGCCGGAGTCCGAATAGCGATGACATTCCTATTAACTCTTCTCATTGGGTATGTTTTATCTGGACTGTTTACGGTATTGAAATTAAAAGGCGATCTTAACAACCGATTACTCGATGTGTCCGGTACGCTTGATTACGTTATGAATGATGCCGACAATCAAACCAAATTATTAATTCTTCTATTAATGGGCGTATTCTTCTTTTGGTTTATTTCCAAGATGAACTTGATTGAAAAAAGCTATGAAGATGCACATGATTACGGGGTCCATGGTTCGGCACGCTTTACACTGCCCCAGGAAGTTATGAATGGAAAACAGTTAGCCAAACGCAACAAGTACCACAAAACGAATCCAACTAAAACGTTTGAATCGCTTGAAAATGGTTTAATTGTAGGAAAAGTACCTGATAAAAAGCAATTGCTCATCATCCCACGTGAAACGTCCATCGATAACCGAAATGTGTAT
>JAHIWI010000123.1 GCA_018816185.1 Bacillota bacterium | reverse complement strand
TTTCCGTTCGGTCAAATATGGGTTGACGCCCAATAAATATCTCCATTTATGCGCCTCATTTACTAAAATTGTTAGGGACAGTATACCAAAAAATCCTAAATAATCCTATTTAATTTTTCTGTTTTTCGACTTAAATACCCAAATAGAGATAATGAAAATTGACGCAGAAGTTATTAACAAAGGTTCATGAGCTGTCCAAATACTAAATAGTGTAGAAGTCATCGCTAAAATTGCAATGATTCCTGCAAACATCCGAGTTTGAAGCAACATACGTTCATCTCGTCGTAAAGTATCACGGCCCATCTGGTACTCGCGCATTCGAGTCGGTTCTTCCAAAAATGTTATTACTTTCTGAGGGAACTGACGTAGAGGTCCAATGGCATTTAAAGCAAGTCGCAAGACATCTTCTTTTGAAAATACACCGCCATTTTCTTTCTGCATAGACGCCCATTCCATTACACGAGGTTTCGCTATTGCTAGTAAATCTACTTTCGGATCTAAAACATGTAAAACACCCACAAATGTAGAGACTGCACGACCAAAGAATGCAAATTCAGCTGGCAATTGTACAGGTTGAGTCCGAACAATTAAACGTAAATCGTCTAGGAGACGGTCAACAACAAAACTATCCATTTGAGTTAATTCTTCCGACTCATATGCAGCAACCACACGAGAAATAGAATCCGCTAGCAAGCGACGATCGGCATTTGGCAATAAAAACCGTAGCTCCTCTAACCCATCTAACACTTGATCATATTGTTTGAAAATAATCCCCTCGACTACTTTTAAGACTGAACGAGACTCACTTTGTGAAATAGAACCTACCATCCCAAAATCAATCAACACAATGGTACCGTCTGGTTTCAATAAAATGTTTCCTCCATGAGGATCAGCATGGAACTGTCCGCCATCTAATACTTGCTCTAAAAATAGACGAAAAAGTCTTTCTGAAAGTACTCTGCGGTTAATTCCATTTCGTTCAATAAAAGCCAGATCGGTTACTCGAGCACCTTCGATCCACTCCATCACAAGTACACGTCTTGTAGATAATTCATCGAAATAAACCGGAAATACCACGCCAGGCATATCTTCAAAACGTTCGGCAAACTGACGTCCATTTCGAAGTTCTTGCAAGAAATTCAGCTCTGCCCCAATCGTTTCCACCATTTCGCTATATAAAAGATTGAAATCAATTTGTTTTCCAAAAGATGTGAATTTCTTCGCAAGCCAAATCACAATTTTCATCGCTCGAAAATCAGCTCGTAAAATCCGGTCGATATCAGGTCGCTGTATTTTAATCGCAACTGTCGTACCATCGAGCAATGTTCCTTTATACACTTCTCCAATAGAAGCCGAAGCTACCGGTTTATCCGATAGGAACGACAAATAATCTGTATGTACCACATTCCATTCTTCTTCTAATAAAACTAATGCCTTTTCCCTTGGTACTGAAGGTACACGATCTGTTAAACCTTCAAGCTCTGCTATAAATGAAGGGGGCATAATATCTGCTCGAGTGGACAAAAACTGCCCCATCTTAATCATCAGCCCACCAATTTTCAAAGCGGTTCGTTTATATTCTTTCGCTTGTTTAGTAACTAGTTTTTCCCACTTCACATCAGTAGCTGATGTCCAACGTCCTTTGTAGCGGCGCTGAAAAAACGTGACTTGTACAAAGAATTTCACAGACATCCATACAATACGAAAAATCCGGTACAACGTAATTCGTTCCATGTCAGTCGCCTCCTTTTCAATTCATTATAGAGACTGATGGTAACAAGGTCCAAAAAGTGATATGTTTTGTAGGAGAAAAGTTTTCTGAAATGTGAACAAACTAAGGAGGATACAAAATGGAAGGCATTCGTTATGAACAGAATGGAAACTTGGCAATTATCACGTTAAACCGACCTGATTCTATGAACGCGTTTAATTATGAAATGTTGAGAGAGCTTGGGCAAGTAGCTGAGGCGATTCGTATTAACCCAGATATTCGCGTGGTTATTTTTACGGGAGCTGGCGAAAAAGCATTTAGTGTTGGTGCTGATTTAAAAGAACGTAAAACATTAACTGAACAACAAGTGAAACGTAATATATACAAAATCGGTGAGGTTTTTTCATC
>JAHIWI010000122.1 GCA_018816185.1 Bacillota bacterium | reverse complement strand
TGATCAAGATGTAAAAGACCTTGAAAAAGACATTCAAAAGACACTACAAGATGCTTATGACCGAGTGAAAGAAGTTCCTGAAGCGGAACATCAAGAAATCGTCATTCCTGAAGTGGTTTTAAATGGATACCCAGAAGTGCCTACTGGCGTTAAAGAAGAAACGTTAGTGAAAATGAATGCAGAGCTATTGTCTTGGCCAAATGAATTTTCAGCATTCAAAAAGCTAGAAAAAATCTTAAAACGTCGCGAAGAGCCTTTTAAAGGTAAAGGGAAAATTGATTGGGCCCATGCAGAAACACTAGCACTAGGAACAATCCTGCAAGATGGAAACCCTATTCGTATGACAGGTCAAGATGCTCAACGTGGAACATTTGCACATAGACATCTAGTTTTACATGATGAAAAAACGGGAGCGGAATTAGTTCTTCTTCATCATATTTCAGATTCAAAGGCTTCATTTGTTGTTTATAATAGTCCATTAACTGAATCTGCCGTTCTTGGATTTGAATTTGGTTATAATTTAGAAAATGAAAAAGCATTAGTTATTTGGGAAGCTCAATATGGAGATTTCGCAAATATGGCACAAGTCATGTTTGACCAATTTATTTCTGCTAGCCGAGCCAAATGGGGACAAAAATCTGGATTGGTTATGTTACTTCCTCATGCATATGAAGGACAAGGACCAGAGCATTCAAGTGCACGCTTAGAACGTTATTTACAAATGGCTGGTGAAAATAACTGGACAGTTGCCAACCTATCAAGTGCGGCAAACTATTTCCATATTTTACGTAGACAAGCGAAGATGTTGGGTGATGAAACGATGCGTCCATTAATTATCGTTTCTCCTAAGTCATTACTGCGTCATCCATTAGTTGGAGCTGACGTGAATGATTTAACTACAGGTCAGTTTGAGACAATCTTAGAACAACCAGGTTTAGGTAAACAAGCGAAGAAAGTAGAGCGAATTCTTCTAGCAAGCGGTAAAATGGCAATCGATTTAGCGGACAAAGTAAAAGATGGTAAAGATTTTGATCATCTTCATATGATTCGTGTGGAACAATTGTATCCTTTCCCATCAGAAAAAATTCAAGCTATTATTGAACGTTTCCCTAATGCGAAGGAAATTGCTTGGGTTCAAGAAGAACCTCAAAATATGGGTTCTTGGACATTCGCGGATCCTTATTTACGAGATCTTGCTGGAAATAAAGCAGTTAGATACATTGGTCGTGTTAAACGATCTAGTCCTGCTGAAGGTGACGGCGAGACACATAAAATTGAACAATTACGCATTATAGAAGAGGCTGTTACTCGTTAAGAACCAACGACTAGAGGAGGAAATAAATTGGCAGAGATTAAAGTACCAGAATTAGCAGAATCGATTACAGAAGGAACGATCGCTCAGTGGTTAAAACAACCAGGTGATACCGTTGAAAAAGGGGAATTCATCGTTGAGTTAGAAACAGATAAGGTCAATGTTGAAGTGATCTCGGAAGAAGCTGGAGTTGTACAAGAACTTTTAGCAGCTGAAGGTGATACAGTAGAAGTTGGGCAAGTAATTGCCGTTGTTGGTGAAGGAACTGGTAGTGGAACAGCTACTAAAAATCCGGTAGAAGCAGATCCAGCAGAAGCTGATGCTCCTGTGAAAGATGCAGAAGCAGCACCTAAGAAAGAATCTGCACCTGCTGCTCCTATTCAAACTAAAGAAGAGTCATCTTCAACTGATCGCACGATTGCAAGTCCCGCTGCTCGTAAACTAGCTCGCGAGAAAGGCATTGATCTTCAAAATGTTTCAACTGTAGATCCAATGGGTCGTGTTCGTGTTCAAGATGTTGATGCTCATTCAAATGCTCCAAAGCAAACATCAGCACCAGCTGCACCGAAAGCTCAAGCTCCTGCAAAAGAAGATGACGGCAGAGTGAAACGCGAGAAAATGTCACGCCGACGTCAAACGATTGCAAATCGCTTATTAGAAGTGAAACAATCAACTGCAATGTTGACTACTTTTAATGAAATCGATATGACGAACGTGATGGCTTTACGTTCACGTAAGAAAGATAAGTTCTTTGAAGATCATGATGTTCGTTTAGGATTCATGTCATTCTTCACTAAAGCAGTTACATCTGCTTTGAAAAAATATCCTTATGTAAATGCTGAGCTTGATGGAGACGAAGTATTGTTGAAACAGTTCTATGATATCGGAATCGCTGTATCTACTGAAGAGGGACTTGTTGTTCCAATCGTACGTGACACAGACCGCAAAAACTTTGCTGAAATTGAAGCAAATATCGGGGAATTAGCAAAGAAAGCCCGCGATAAAAAACTTCAAATTTCTGATATGACTGGTGGATCGTTCACAATTACGAATGGTGGAGTGTTTGGGTCATTAATGTCAACGCCAATCTTAAATGGTACACAAGTTGGTATTCTTGGTATGCACACAATCCAAAAACGTCCAGTAGCAATTGGTGATGAAGTTCAAATTCGTCCAATGATGTATGTAGCACTTTCTTATGACCATCGTGTAATTGATGGCAAAGACTCGGTTGGATTCTTGAAAACAGTAAAAGAATTAATTGAAAATCCAGAAGATTTATTACTTGAATCTTAAAAATGTAAAGACAACTTCGAATTTGCGAAGTTGTCTTTTTTTTGTCAAAATGGAGAGAGGAATAAGAAAGTAGTTGAAGATCATGGATTTCTCATTATTAGTAGAACTCGTTCAAAAATATGGCTATTTCAGTATGTTTCTCTTCAATTGGCTTCTACTCTTTGGTTTACCTATCCCTAATGAAGTGGCTGCATCTTTTACAGGGGTTTTAACTGAACTAAATGGCTTTAATGTCATTACTGCATTTATATCTGCTTATTTAGGGCTCATTACTGCAACTTTGTTTGCTTTTTCAATTGGAAAGTATTTTGGACCACGATTAATCAATCGTTTAAATCGGACACGTATGCAACGTCCAATTCATAGTTTTAGTGAGTTTTTAGATAAGCGAGGAAATTTAGCAATTGGATTTAGCTTCTTTCTTCCGGGGATTAGATGGGCTATGCCTTATGTAGTTGGCGCAAATCAAGTTTCTTATAAAACCTTCTTAACCTATGCATTGCCTTCGAGTTTTTTATGGATGATGATTTACTTTCAATTAGGTAGAACCTTTCCATATGCGTACCCAATGATTATTGAAAATATTCAGGTGCTATTAATTGCTTTAATGGTAGGGATGATTAGTATTCTCCTATTCCGTTATTGGTTCAAACAAAGAAAAGTAAAAAAAGGCTTGAGTTAATACTCATGTTCATTTGATAAACCGATTTAGCTTGTTTATACTTAATAAGAGAATTTAGAAAAGAGGTCATATTATGCTTCATAACACATGGAAAGATGCTAAAACAATCAAAACCGTAACCTGTGTACATACAGATGCCAAAAAATATTTAGTATCAAATGTCTTAACCGCAGGCAAAACATACGAAGTGAAAAACGAAACAGATGAATTCATTTTTGTTATAGATAATACGGGAAATATAGGCGGCTTTTATAAAGAATATTTCGAATAACCGATGACGACATCATCGGTTTTTCTAATGGAGGAATATTTATGTCTAATTTATTTACTGACGTTCAAAAACAACGCAATTCAAGAATACATGATGAACTAGATCAAATGTTGATCGGTAATGGAGGATATGTATCACCACTTAAATACTTGTGGGAAGATATCCTTCTGTCTGTTTCACTACATAAAAATGTTTTGCTAAAAGGACCTTCAGGATCAGGCAAAACAAAAATTGCTGAGTCGATTTCTTTTGAATTTAATCAACCTATGCATAGCATTAATTGTTCTGTAGATTTAGATGCAGAAGCTTTAATCGGCTATAAAACGTTAGTTCAGCAAAATGGAAATACGGAAATTGAATTTGTTGAAGGACCGGTCGTGAAGGCTATGAAAAAAGGGCATATTTTATATATTGATGAAATAAATATGGCCAAACCTGAAACTTTACCAATTTTACATAGCGTATTGGACCATCGTCGTATGTTAACTAACCCGTTTACTGGTGAAGTGATTGTTGCCCATGAAGATTTTACTGTTATTGCCGCAATTAATGAAGGTTATATCGGAACTTCACCATTAAATGAAGCATTAAAAAATCGCTTTATTTCTTTTTTAATTCCGTATCTTTCAGGTCAACCGTTAAAAGATCTTTTTAAACGTGAGTTTCCGGAAGCTTCTTTAACACTCATTACATCAATGTTGAATCTATCTGAAGATATTTTCATTCAAGCGAAAAATGGCTTACTAAGTGAGGAAGCAGCTTCCATTCGTAGTTTACTGGATGCAACAGAATTAGCACAGTATATGGACCCTAAACGTGCGATTCAATATGCTATTGCAGAGAAAATGGAAGATGAAACTGAGAAAGACTTGATTATTGAGCTTGCAAATACTTGGCTGAAGTGAGGTGTTCCGTTTGACATCAGTCAACCGATTCATACAATTTAACAATGAAACGATTGATGCAAAAGAAATGATTAAAATGGAACATTTAGCAAGGGCATTAAGTCAAAATCCATCTATATCTCTTACTATTCGAAAGTTGATGGAATTTCAGCCCAAAACTGAAAGTATGTCGATTAGTCATTTTTGGCAACATCGTGAGACGCATATTCAACATAAGGGACAACTCTCAGATTTGTATTTATTAACTTTGGGTTTTTGGCGACAATTTGATTTAGGCGACTGGGAAGTTTATAGAGAAAAAGTAAAGCAATCACATCTTAAAGAATTTGCTTTTCAATTATTATTTAGTGCAGAAGAATTTAGACTATCTAATTTAATCAGTAAACAACGACCTGGAACTTCAGAATCTTTCGCCATAAGAGAAGAAGTATATGTAGCTTATCATGAACAGCAGCTTCAAGTGAATTTAAATAAAGGGTTTTTAAGTGATGCCTTGTATAGTTATTTATATATTTCACTTCGGAAGAAAATTGTTTTTGACAGTGAACAATATCCTTCCTATTTTGAGCAGATTTTAGAAAAATGGCACTATGCATTCGATTCTGCTTCTACTGGACAGAATTCCAAAATCTGTTTGGATATTTTGTACTTCATTGAAGACATTATTTCCAAAGACCTTATCCATACTTTTATGTCGATACATGAAAATTTAATGGACAATAACTACGCAGAAAAAGCAAAAAATAGCGTCAATCATGAAGATTCTAAAGAAGATTCTAATTCGGATTCAATCGAAGAGATGTTTAATTCCTGGCACCGAGAAAATGAAAAGGAAAAAGGAAATCATCTTGAATTCGACCTCAATGCTGGAAATAAAGGCAAGGTGAATGATGGTCGGTTTGAAGAAGGCAATGAAACGAACGAAATCCAAAGTGAGGCAGGGGGATCTTCGGTTTCAAATAAGAATGAAAAGCAACAAGCAAAAGGAACATCTAATAAAAAATCTGATTTCATAAAACAGTCTGGAGAACGATTTGGTGATGAACATGTGAATGTCACATATGTTGAGAAGAAAATGTCACTAAACAATCATTTGTCTCAAAAAGAGAAAATTGAAGAAGTCCGTATACAACAAAAACCATATGTGAAATCTTTTATCAAAGAAATTCGAAAACGAATTGAGCAAAAGCAAACAAACAAAAGAACGAACTTATCAATGGGAAGATTAACGACAAAATTAACTACATTGGTAATTGATGATCGTCCAAAACCATTTTATAAAAAGCAAAAACCGGCAATTCCATTAGATGCCGTTTTTGGGCTATTAGTTGATAGTTCAGCGTCAATGATGGATAAAATGGATGAAACCAAAAAAGCTGTACTCTTATTTCATGACGTACTGAGAAATTTAGGAATTCGTCATGATATTGTTTCTTATAATGAAGATGCCTATGAAGCAACAGAAAAAGAACAGCCCAATTCGTTTGTTTACTGCCATCAAGTAGAAGATGGAACTTTAGACAATGCAGAAGATATCTACTCCTTAGAAGCTCAAGAAGATAACCGTGATGGATTAGCCATTCGATGGATGTCTGAAAGATTGCAAAAACGTTCTGAAAAACATAAATTCATTCTTTTATTTTCCGATGGAGAACCTTCCGCCTTTGGTTATGCTGCAAATGGAATTATTGATACAGCTGAAGCTGTCATTGAAGTTGAGAAGAAGGGGATACATTTTCTGCATTTATTTTTAAGTTCTGAAGAACCCGTGGAAGAGCAATTACATGTATTTCGAATGATGTTTGGACCAAATACTGCGGTTGCTAAAAATGTTGATGAGTTTACGTCTCAAACGCTTCGTTTACTTAGAAGGATGTTATATTTGATTGTTAAGTGATTTAGTTAAATTCAAGAGAAAAAACCGACCTCAAGTTTGAGGTCGGTTTTCTTTTTCGTTATGCACTATTAGTAAGCGTTGTTTTAATTCATCTTCCATTCGAGCAATTTCTTTTTCAGCAGCTTTTCGTTTTACTCGACCGTCAGCTTGAATGCGGAGAGTTTCTTCGATCGTTTGTAATAGATTTTCTTGTGTTTGTTTCAATGTTTCAATTTCTACAATGCCACGCTCATTTTCTTTAGCAGTTTCTATACTATTCATTTTTAACATTTCTGAGTTTTTCAGTAGTAAATCATTGGTTGTTTTCGTTACTTGTTTTTGAGCTTCAACCGCTTTTAACTGACGATTTAACGTTAAAGCAATTGCTATCTGATTCTTCCAAAGTGGGATAGATGTCATTATGGAAGATTGTATTTTTTCGGCCAGGGTTTGATTTGTTTGTTGAATCATTCGAATCTGTGGGGCACTTTGAATGGTAATTTGTCTCGATAATTGCAAATCATATAATCTCTTCTCAAGACGATCTAAGAATTGTGCCATATCATTCACTTCTTGATAAGCCATTTGGTCAGAGGATGCCTCGGCTTTTTGACGAAGTGCTGGAATAATTTCATTCACGATTTCATCGCGTTTAATCTCAGCTGCAGCAATATAAATATTGAGTGCTTGGAAATAGGCTTTGTTTTGATCATATAATTTGTCTAGCATATGCACATCTTCGATCAAGCCACGTTTTGAATGTTCTAATTGAATACCAATACGGTCAATTTGAGTACTTAATTTTTGGTATTTAGTCATTAGCTCTTGAACGGAGCGAGATACTTTTCCAAACAACCGTTTAATTCCAGACTTCTTTTTAGTCGTTAATTCTTCAGGATTAAGTTGAGTTAACTTATCCATCAAATCTTTTAAAATGTCACCTACTGGGCCAATATCTTGTTTTTGCACATGATCTAGCATTTGATGAGAAAAACGTGACAATTCCGTTTGTGCATTTGCACCATAAGTTAGAACTGCTTCGTAATTACCTGCTGGAATTTGAGAAGCGAGAACCTTTGCTTTTTGTTGTTCTTCATCTGAAAGTCTTTCTAAAAAGGAAACACGTTGTTCTTCTTGGTTTGACACTTCTTTTTGTAATGTCGGTTGTAGGTCAAAGGGGGAGTCTAAAAGATCATCCATTGTTTTTAGAGGCTTAGAAGCCGTTTGATTTTCCGTCATGCGATAAATCTC
Source organism: Bacillota bacterium (assembly GCA_018816185.1). Lineage (GTDB taxonomy): Bacteria > Bacillota > Bacilli > Bacillales_A > Planococcaceae > Paenisporosarcina. The sequence goes on along the minus strand of JAHIWI010000122.1, from coordinate 4,529 downwards.
CTTTCAACATTAAAGGTTTTTCATGTTTTGCGATTGATATCTTTGCAAAGTCTAGCTCCATTTTTAAATGTTCAATATCTGAAGCTAATACTTGATGTAAATCGTTTTCCATTACTTGATTTAACTCAAGTAAAGTTTCTCTCGTATCTTGAAGAGCAATTTGAACTGCAGGTGCTTTAACAGGTTGAGAAACAAGTAAAGTATACTTTTCTGTAAGTTCTACAGCGGTTTCTAAATGAGCATAAAAAAATGGTTCAACGTGATAGAATTTCTTGGGGTTTGTCCGAACAATTTGGAAAATCCGCTTTGCTAGTCGATTCATTTCAAACAATTGTTTAAAAGCTCGTATCGATCTAACTTTAATAAAATATCCGTTTAGTTTATTTAATTTAAGCTTGGCTTCCTTCAGTTGTTGCTGAACATGTTTATATTCAGGCAATGTCATATTGTATTTCTTTATAATAAGCCTCGATTGAACACTTTTAATAACATTCACTGACAGTGCATAAACACCAGCTGAAATTAAACCAGCTATGAAAAAGTTTAAATTAGCACCTAGTTGGAGAGAAATCCAAGAGGTAATGAATAGTGGGAAGCTTATAAGATGTCGTATTATAAAATAAGCAACATGTAGCATGTTGAATACCTCCTTGTTTAGTCCTATGTATACTTACGTATGAAGACATAAAAGGTTTCGTTTTGACAGTATTCCTTCAGACAATATCAGTTTCCATTGTACGATATCCTTTTAAATCATCAAAGAAAGTCACGGAATATGATGTGATAGATGCTAAAGGTGAAACTCCTTTTTGAATGTACGCTACGAATAAGTCCAATTGTTCTTCTTCACCTTCGAGTTCCATTACGATTTCATTTTGTTCGTATCCTCGACAATATCCTCTTAAATGAAGTTCATTCGCTTTTTGTTTTGCTAGAAAACGAAATCCTACACCTTGTACATCTCCGTGCATAATAAAATGAGCACGTTTTTTCATATGGTAACCTCCTGAGTAACAATCACTTTTTATATTTGTCGTGGTTGTCCTGTTACTCCTTAACTTATCTCAATTTTCTAATATTATCAATGTTATTGTTTTTTAAAACCATGTTAGAACAATATGATGTTGAATAAAGGAAAGTTAATCATTTAAGTTCGTTAGATGGGGGATTGGTAGGGAGTAGATTGATTGTTATAGAATTTTGGTTAGGTAAGTCTAAATTCTAGACGTCACATCTCAATTTGCTACAATAAAGAATAGATATTACATGGAACAGAGGGTGTACATATGAATGAAATCATATACATGAAAGCGGGATATGAACCATGGTGGTTGTTTTCAGGATGGGAAGAATACATCGTTGAGAAAAAAACATTTTCTACTGATGATGAAGCTCGAAAATACTTGGAGATAATACTAGAAAAATTCAGAAACAGTTACCCTTATGAACGGTCGGAAAAAGGACCATTTTGGGCTTTTTGGACGGAAGATGAACAGGAGTTTTGTGAAGCATGTGATGATGATTTACAAACATATCACGGTGTATTATGGTTTAAAAATGGATCTCCAACAACTGATTTTAAAATAGCTGAATAATTAGTTTTTATGTGTTCGTACCATTGACTTTACTATTGGAAATGATATACTATTTGTAACAATTGATATGATTTTACCGGGAACGAGTATTCACATATGTTCTATAGTGACGGCGTTGGCTGGTTGCTATTGCATATGTGTTTTTTTTCCTAAAAAAGTTCAATTGTCACTTTATTTTTGGAGGTAATCACATGAAACAAGGTACAGTAAAATGGTTTAATTCAGAAAAAGGCTTTGGTTTTATCGAAATTGATGGAGAAAATGATGTATTTGTTCATTTCTCAGCTATTCAAGGTGAAGGATTTAAAACGCTTGATGAAGGTCAAAAGGTTGAGTTTGAAGTTGTAGATGGAAACCGTGGACCACAAGCAGCTAATGTAACTAAAATCTAACTAAAACATATGAAGAGGCATCCAAAATGGATGCCTCTCTTTTTTATTCTATTGATTCAATTGTAGAGCTGACGGAGAATTTTATATCCTCGTCATCCATAATAAATTCACGTTTGATCTCCCCAAAATTTTCAACAATATATCGATTTTGAATACTTCCTGTTTCATCGATCTTCTGTATCTGTATAACGTCTTCAAATTTCTGAAGTGGTGTTTCTAACGTTTGACTTACTTCGATAATCTTCCATCCATCAAACTCTCTGTCCTTTTCTATTGGGAGCTGAAGAAAAGTTGAAATTGCAGGCATAGCATCTAATTCATCATTTGTTGGATTAAATTCTCCGTAAAATTCACCCTGTTCATTAATTAATTCAATTGCTTTATCAGTAATTCGATAAGTTCTTAAGAGAATCGTTCCTCCATTGTCTTCAAAGATCGAAACGGTATGATTATTATGCCATTGTGTACGTGCGGTATAGGTGGCATATTCATTTCCTTCACCTAGATATTTAGCTACAGATTTATCCTTCATGAAAAAGTTTGAGAGATCAATTGACATGTCTTCACTATTGATTTCTGGTTGTTCTTTTTCATTGTTATTTTCTTCAGAATTAACTTCGACTTCATTATTATTTTCATTTGTATTAATTTCTTTATCATTCGAAGTTTCATTTGAATCTGAACCTTCATTACTATTTTTTTCAGTTTGGAAACCACATGCAGAAAGAAACAGGAGGAGGCAGAGTATCGATAAAATTTTTATTGCGTTCATTTTTAACCCTCCATTTTAGTCATATTTTAATATTAGACGTAAATGAATCTTTAAATGTTTCAACTTTCATTTTATTTGGTATAGTAATTTGATAAGAAGGAGGATATTACATGACTGAATATGAATTAAAACAAGAACTACCATCACCAGAGAAGCAACAAGATTTTTATGAAAAACTTCGCAGTAAAATGAAAGCATTCTTAGATTCAAAAGGTGGGAGTGCAAGTAAGTTCGCACCTTACTTATTATTTGCTCCTGACTTATTTCATTTACTAACTAAATCAATGATGGACAATCGAATTGATGGGAAAAGCAAGGCATTGATAGGTAGTGGTATTTTATATTTCATTACACCAATCGATATTATGCCTGAGGGTTTAATAGGACCTGGCGGATTTATGGATGATATTATTGTAGCCACATTTGTAGTCAATATGTTGTTAAACAAATTCTCTCCATCTATTTTGGAAGAACATTGGGTAGGGGATCAAAAGCTTTTACAATCACTTCAAAAAATTTCCGAAACAAGTAATGGATTATTAGGAAAGTTACCAGCTCGGTCTTTACTTGGACGATTTTTAAAAACGAGTAAATAAAAAGTGCGGAGGGGAGACCCTTCCGCGCTTTTTTAATGAGTTAAGATTTAATTCCTTGTGATTCTTTCCATTCCAAGAATTCATCAAAAGTTAATTGCTTATCTAAGATTGAACCGTCTGGAAGAATCTCAATTACGCGATTTGCAATTGTTTGAATGAACTGATGGTCATGAGATGTGAAGATCATGGCACCTTTAAATGAAATTAAGCCATTATTTAGAGCTTGAATTGATTCTAAATCTAAATGGTTAGTTGGTTCATCAAGTAACAATACATTTGCATTAGCAAGCATCATTTTTGATAGCATACAACGCACTTTTTCTCCTCCAGAAAGGACTGCAGGTTTTTTCTTCACTTCTTCACCTGAGAACAACATACGTCCTAGGAACCCACGTAGGAAAGTTTCACTTTCATCATCAGGTGAATATTGACGTAACCAATCTACTAACGAATTCTCGTTTCCAGTAAAGTATTCACTGTAATCGATTGGGAAGTACGTGCGCGTAGTTGTAACGCCCCAGCGAATTGAACCTTCTTTTGGTTCAACTTCTTCTGATAACACACGAAGTAAAGCGGACTTAGCAATTGGATCACCAATTAAGATGATTTTATCGTCCTTATTTACTGAGAAATGTAAGTCTTTGAATAATGTTTTACCTTCATGATTCATTGAAATACCTTGTGCAGAAAGAACATCGTTCCCAATATCTCTTCCAATTTGGAAGTTCACATAAGGATATTTTCTTGAAGAAGGTCGAATATCATCTAATTCAATTTTGTCTAGCATTTTCTTACGTGAAGTCGCTTGTTTCGATTTAGATGCGTTAGCACTGAAACGAGCAATAAAGGCTTGTAATTCTTTAATTTTTTCTTCTTTTTTACTGTTTTGATCTTGAGACATTTTCAATGCTAATTGACTTGATTCATACCAGAAATCATAGTTCCCAACGTATACTTGAATTTTACCGAAATCTAAATCGGCAATATGAGTACACACTTTGTTTAAAAAGTGACGGTCATGGGATACAACAATGACAGTGTTATCAAAGTTGATTAAAAACTCTTCTAACCATTGAATTGCTTTCAAATCAAGGTGATTGGTAGGCTCATCTAGTAAAAGAACGTCAGGCTTACCAAAAAGAGCTTGAGCAAGTAAGACTTTAACTTTCTCAGA
>JAHIWI010000121.1 GCA_018816185.1 Bacillota bacterium | reverse complement strand
CTTGTACGCCATGTTCAATCATTCGGTTTACAGCATTGTTTCCGCCGCCACCTACACCAATGACCTTGATGACTGCAAGTTGATCTACGTTTGTGTCAAATTCCAACATCGCATTTCCTCCTTAAGTTGCTCTTAGTCTATACCAGTTTTTATTCAAAGAATTTGTCGAGGAACTTACGAGCTTTCCCCATAACGCCTTCTTTGTTCTCGTGTTGAACTTGTACTTGTCTTTGTTTTTTTGAAGTTGTAGGTGGACTCTGTTCAGGTTTACGTGATTGAATGAGTGCACTACTACCGCCTAAACGACCAAAGAACATATCTTCCATGTAAGCGTAACGTATTAAGCCTACTGCGGTCGCGTATTGTGGCTCACGCACGCCAATATATTCTGGCGTATACAAACGTACACGAGTTTGTAATATATGTCGCGCTAACTGTGAGAGCCCTTCTAATTTCCCAACACCACCGGATATAACGACTCCGCCAGGAAGGTCTTGAAGACCCATACGGTAAAACTCTTCTAAAATCATTTCGAAAAGTTCTTCTAATCGTACACCGATAATTTCAGATATGTACCGTTGACTATATTGTTCTTTCGTATCTGCACCAATCACAGGAACTTCAAACAACTCATCATCTGATGCATCATCATAAAAGGCATGTCCATATTGATGTTTAATTTTTTCTGCTTGTTCAGTAGGAGTCTTTAAAACAATCGATAAATCTTTTGTTATATGATCTCCACCTACAGGTAAAACAGAGGTATGTGACAATTGACCATCTTGGAATATAGAAATGGTTGTTGAACCGCCACCAATATCAATAAAGGCTGTCCCATGATTTTTTTCATCATCAGACAAAGCAAAATATCCAGAAGCTAGTGGTTGTAAGTAGATTTCACGAATATTTAATCCAGCTCGTTCTACGCATCGCAAGACATTATGTAAAATTGTCTTAGATGTCGTCATCATGGTACCATCCATCTCTAAACGGATACCAATCATTCCACGCGGATCTTTTATCTCATCTAAGTGATCTACTACAAATTGTTTAGGTACTAAATTTACTAATTCTCTTTCCGGTGGAATCGACATTACTTGTGCAGATTCCATGACACGATCTAAATCGTCATCTGTGATTTCACGATTTTCACTGTTAACTGCGACGACACCCTTAACATGCTGTAACATCGCTTGATTAGCAGGGATTCCTAAAACCACTTCGTTAATAGACATTCCTATCATTCTTTCAGCTTGATCAATTGCTTTTTTAATAGATTGCACGGTTGCATCTATATCAACAATAGCACCTTTACGTATTCCATTTGATTTCACATTCCCTACACCGATAACATTAAGGGAACCATTTGTCATTTCACCAATAAGTACTTTAATAGACGATGAACCTATATCTAAAGAAACATATAATTCTGTTTGATTCAAACCGTGGCACCTCCTTCAACAACTCTTTACTCCTCATTCTATTGCATTATGACATGCTTGTCTAAGTAAAATCGCTAAAAGTTGTAAATTTTCCTTCTATTCTACTGTTTTTACTCAACTTGTCCTTTTCTTTCTGCCCACTTTGTTAATAATATTCTCCGGATAACTGCAATGTTTTGGAAAAGACGTACGCCAAAAGCGAAAATTGCTGCTAAATACAAGTCTATTCCTAAATGCACTCCTAGAAATGCTAAACCAGCTGCTAATGCAATGTTAAAGAAAAAACCAGAAACGAATACTTTGTCGTCATATACCTGTTGAAGTTGAGCTCGTATTCCTCCAAATAACGTATCAAGTGCAGCAAGAACCGCAATCGATAAATAATTTTCGTATACCGTTGGAATATGAATATCTGTAAGCAAGCCAAGTGAAATTCCTAAGATCAATCCAAGTAAGGGCAACCACATTTTTAATCACTCTCCGTTGCTTCTGATAAATAATTAAGTTTAATTTTTTGATTGTATGCCGGAATCGTTAAATCAGAAATTGGTTCTTCAATGGTTAAGGTTAAATTATCAATGAAGAAATCATCCGCAATCATAGATGTTTGGAGGTAGCTATAAAGCAATTCCGCTTCTTCTAATGTATCTGTTCCTACGCGAATATTAAATGGAGGTGTTCGGACGTTCAAACCATTAACTGTTGTTTGGCCATTTACATCTCGAATAGGTGTAGTCGTAATAATTCTTTTTCCATCCACATCGATATAATGACCGTTGAACCGATTAATTTCATTAATTAACCGATCAAGTAAATCTGGAGAAATAGATGTAACGGTTTCTCCAAAGACTTGTCCTTCCAACGATGGTTCTATTTTCAACACTAAACCCGGTCCCGACACTTCAGTTAATCCCGCTTGAGCTCTTAAGTTTTCTAAAGTGTCATTTAAAGCTTGTGCTGGACTTTCACTTTGAAGGTTTTCGTATTTCATGATGGTTTCATCCTCGGAGCGGATATTGGACAACAATTCAGAGTGAAGTTTTTTCTCTTTAGATAATTCTTGACGAATTTCCCAAATATCTCGAGTATCCCGTTGTTCTGGTTGTTGAACTGTATTATATTGAACGGCAATCATGAAACCGACTAATAATAATATAAAAGTAAATCGCATATAAACGCCTTGTTTCATCTTGACCGCTCCTTTCTCAACAATTCGATTTG
>JAHIWI010000012.1 GCA_018816185.1 Bacillota bacterium | reverse complement strand
TCTTTTTTAAATTCACGCATGATTACTTGAAATCCAGTCGGCGGAGAGCTTTCTGGATGTTCAGATTGAATCACTACATTTTCTGTCTGCTCTTTCATGTATGTACACTCTCCTTAACCATTATTTTCATCAATCTATCCTGATTCGTGGATCTACAATGCTCATAATAATGTCAGATAATAGACTGCCTAATAATGTTAAGAATCCATACAGCATAACCAAAGCAGTAATTACACTATAATCACGTCCAGCAATGGAATTAATGAATAGTTGGCCCATTCCAGGATATGCGAAAATTGTTTCAATAAAGATGGACCCAGTAAGTAAACCTGTGATTGTAAATCCTAAGAATGCAGCAATCGGCAATAAAGAATTTCGGAAAATATGACCAGAATATACTTTATTTAAAGGAATCCCTTTACTACGTGCCGTACGGACATAATCCGCTGACTTCGAATCGATTACTTCTGTTCTTAAATATTGAATAACCCCTGTTGTACCTAAAACGGCTGCAGTTAGTGCTGGCAATAAAATATGATAAATTTTACTCCAAAGATAACTTAAGGAACCATTTTCATATTTGATATCGACCGTTCCGCTAGTAGGGAACCATTGCAGTTTGTATCCAAAGAAGAAGAGGAATATTAATGCCAATACGAATACTGGAATTGCATAACTGATAAAACTATATAGAACAACGGTTTTATCTAAAAATGTATTCTGGTATCGCCCGGCAAGAACCCCTAATGGAACGGCAATTAAATACAGTAAGAATGCACTTAGTAAGGACAACCACAATGTATTCATTGCTCGGTCTCCAATTAAGTCGGCTACTTGTACTTTATATGTGTAACTTTTACCAAAATCACCTTGGAATGCATTTCCCATCCACTTAGCATATTGAACGTACCAAGGATCGTAGAATCCTGCTTGTTCGCGTAATTGTTCTATACGTGCTGGATCAGTGTCAGGTGTAATCATTCCTGTGAAAGGATCTCCAGGCATAAATTTCGCCATCACAAAGATTAAAAGACTTAAAACTAATAATTGAGGAATCATGACTAATACACGACGAAAAATTGTTTTCCACATCTTATATGACCCCCTCTACCTTGTCCGTCTTCGCAACAGCATGCGTATCCGAAATAGATTGAAGATCATAAACCCGACCGTTTGAATCAAAATACTGATGGTGATCAAGTTGATAATTCTTTTCTACATTAATGCGCTCTATCTTACGTTCCACACGACTTTCTGGCTCTATGTTTGGAATAGCTGACAATAGACGTTTCGTGTATATATGTTGCGGATTTTGATAAATATCTTTTTTAGATCCCGATTCGACAAATCGACCTTTGTACATAATCGAAATATGGTCACACATATGTTTCACAACTCCAAGATCATGTGAAATGAACAAGTAGCTCAATCCCAATTCATCTTGAATATCTTTCAAGAAATTCAACACCTGTGCTTGAACGGATAAATCTAGTGCCGATACAGGTTCATCTGCAATAATCAATTTCGGATTCGTTGCGATGGCACGTGCAATACCGATACGCTGCTTTTGTCCACCTGAGAATTCGTGCGGATACTTCAATTTCGCATCTTCAGGCATTCCAACGATCGCTAACAATTCATTAATTTTTCTGCGCTCTTCTAAATCGGACAGACGCAAGAAATTACGAATTGGTTCAGACAAGATATCTTGAACACGTTTTCGTGGATTTAAACTTGAGTGAGCATCTTGGAAAATCATTTGAATATCCCGATTGTAAGAAGAATTACGTTGACGACGTTGATTCGTCACGTTTTTTCCTTCGTATATGATTTGTCCTGATGTTATTTTTTCAAGTCCGATAATCGCTTTACCTGTTGTGGATTTTCCACAACCAGATTCACCTACTAAACCGTATGTCTTCCCTTTTTCGAATTCCATATTAATGCCATCAACAGCATGAACATGGTCAACGATTGTATTAAAGAAGCCACCGCGTACAGGATAATGGACGCGTAAATCTTTTATTTCCATAAAACTCATGTCAAGCTTCCCCCTTCTTCACCTTCAAAGTGAAAGTGGTTCCAGCAGGTACATCGTACAAAATGTCCTGGTGCTATCTCGTGAAGTTGTGGTTGTTTTTCATGTGCCTCAGCTGGAATCCAAGGAATCCGAGGAGCAAAGCGGCAACCATCTCGCGGTAAGTTTACTAATGATGGCACGATGCCTTGAATGACTTCTAATTTTTCGTTATCACTATGTGTTTGTGGAATTGAGTTTAATAATGATCTAGTGTAAGGATGGACAGGATTGTTGAACAATTCATCAACAGGTGCTTCTTCAATTACTTGTCCTGCATACATAACCGCAACACGGTCTGCAACTTCAGCAACGACACCAAGGTCATGTGTGATTAAAATAATGCCTGACTCAGTCTCAGCTTGTAAGTCTTTTAAAAGATCTAAAATCTGAGCTTGAATGGTTACATCTAAAGCAGTCGTTGGTTCGTCTGCGATAATAATGGATGGCTTACAAGAAATAGCAATGGCGATGATTACACGTTGACGCATACCACCTGAAAGTTGATGAGGAAATTGTCGTACTACCCGTTCCGGTTTAGGAATTCCCACTTGATTTAGCAGTTCAATCACACGATGAAATCGCTCTGTTTTTGACAACTTCGTATGATAAATTAATGCCTCTGCGATTTGATCTCCTATTCGCATTAATGGATTTAATGCAGACAAAGGGTCTTGGAAGATCATTCCAATATCATTCCCACGGACTTTGTTAAGTTTGTCATCCGTTAATTTGGCTAAGTTAAGACCTTTAAATTGGATTTCACCTGAAATTTTGGTGTTGTTTGGATCGTGGAGTCCGATGATTGATGTTGCTAACGTACTTTTACCACATCCTGATTCTCCAACAATG
>JAHIWI010000120.1 GCA_018816185.1 Bacillota bacterium | reverse complement strand
ATCCGTAATAAATACAATCTCCGATTCTAATTTAGTCATCATATCGAGTGCTTCCTCACATGAATGCACCACGTAGTTAGCTAGCACAGTTAATTCCTCCATATCACTCGAAGTTGCTTCAGGCATTAATAATATCGTTTCATATGTAGATTTTTTCAAACGGTGTAACAGCTCAGCTACAATAACTAATTGTCCCATTCCTGGTCGAGCAACGATCCCTACTGTTCCTCCAGCAACCAATGGTGCGAAAAAATCTAACACTTTAATTTGGGTTGGTATCATGTTCAACTTCACCTCTCTTAAGATCAGTTCATCCACTGTGCAGTTGGCTAAAGTGGCTAAACCAACTAATGTTCGTACTTCCGCCTTACCAAGATCAATTTTTCCTGTACATAGATTCGAGACGGTGGCTGGTCGAATCCCAATTGATTTTGCTGCCACCGTTAAGTTCGGAACTTTTCTACGTAATAATTCTGCATTTAATCGAATGTCTTTCAACATTTCTCAACTCCTAATTCCAACTAAAAATTGTGATGGTCCACGTTATTTAACCACACTTGTACTTCCTCCAGTATAGTCGCTAAACTACCTTCTTCAAATGGAGACATCAGATTGGCACGTGCTAGCAAATCTTCAAACGATAAGCTGCCTCCACTCTCACACATACTGATAAAAGATTGAACTGGTGGTACTCCTTCTTTTTGTTGCTTCATCCACATCTGTAAGGAACAAAAATGTGCCAAGTCATAATCAATAAAGTAAAAAGGGGTAGAGAAGATATGTCCGTATTCACAAAATCCCATGCCCCGTTCTAAAAACTCATTTTGATCGTAATCTTTTTCTGGCATATATTCTTTCTCTAGCTTTCGCCATTGTTGTTTCCGTTCTTGCGATGTAGCTGTTGGATATTGATATAAGAAGTGTTCAAACTCATCAACTACAGATGCTATTGGCATATACATAATTCCTTGAGTTAGATGTTCATATTTATATCGATTTACTTCATCTCCGAAAAATTGTTCCATCCAAGGCCAAACTAACCGCTCCATTATAAATGAAAACAATTCTGCAGAATCAAACGGAATAATATATTCGTGAATTTGTTTCTCTCGAGTCATATAAAATTGGAATGCATGGCCCGCTTCATGAGCAAATACACGAACATCATTTGACGTCCCATTAAAGTTGCAATAAAGATAGGGTGCCACCTCTTGGCCAATGTAAGTCGCAAATGCACCACCCGTCTTCTCAGGTCTATCTTGAACATCCAGCTTCCCATTCCTCATGATTTCATGATAAAAAGATGAAGTCTCCGGAGATAACTCATCAAATACATGACGATATGTATTCAAAATTTGTTGGTAATCCCCCATCGGTTTAGGTGCAGGTGTTTGAAAGTATACATGCTCATCGTAGTATGTTAATTTCTCAACTTGTAATCTCTCTTTTTGCTTATGACGTAGGTCGTTAACTAATGGAACTCCTACTTCTTTAACTTGCTTACGATATTTCTTGAAGTCACCCTGATTGAGATTTGTACGGTGCATGCGATGGTATCCCAATTCAATATACGATGGATATCCTAATTTTAAAGCCATTTGATGTCGAACTTTAACTAGTTCATTTAAAATTCGATCAAACTCTTTCTCATTTTTTTGAAAGAATAGATATTTTGATTCGAATGCCTCTTTTCTTGTACTACGATCTGACGAAAAAATATAAGGAGTTAGTGAAGAAAGTAATATGATTTCTCCTCTAAAAACACTTTCTGCTTTTCTGAAAATTTGCTGGTATTCTAAAATCAATTTGTTTTCTTTTTCTATTTCTTCAGCTACTTCATTATTAAATGTTTTTATTTTTATTTCCGCTAACTTAAAAAGCTGCTCACCCCACACTTTCTCCAAGTCGTCTCTATATGTCGCCGATAAAATCGTTTCATAATAGTCATTTACTAATGAAAGATACAGTGGCTCTGATTGTTGAATAGCTGCATATTCTTCTTGAGCTTTTACATTATTCATATCACTGTAATGGTTAAGCATTCGTAAGTTTTTTGTTCCCTCATATAGCAGTCGGTGTTTATTGAGTTCTTTAAAGGAATTATTTTGTTCTTCAAACGTTTTTGCATGTTTAAAAGCATTTAGCAATTCATTAAACTTATCTTTTAAAAAAATGGTGTCCATTCTATTCCCTCCCGATAATTTCGCATCAATTACTTTATATAGTAATTTAAATTACTTCAAAGGTCAAATTCAACTTTTTTAAACTTTATTTAACGAAAAAAGGACCCAAAAGGATCCTTCAAATAAATTTCTAATTAAACTAAGTTTTCTAATCTTCCAAGTAAATTATATGGACCTACTTCAAATGTTTCATAAGGAATAAAATGTTCCGCATTCATTGAATCAAGCGTTCGCGATATCATATTAGGTCGTGTGATGTACTCCTCCATATTATCCGTTGTCAACTTTACAAATGTAGCTTCCTTTATTTCTTCAGGTTGAATCTCAATTTCTCCACTTATGTATATAGCCTTAAATACAACAGACAACAATTGTTTTGTAACATTATAATAAACCCCAGTGATCCCGAGAGGTTTAATCACGACTCCTGTTTCTTCAAAAACTTCCCTGATGACAGCTTGATCTAATGCTTCTCCTTCTTCAACTTGACCACCAGGACACTCCCAAGTATCTTTACGCCAATGTGTTTTAACCAATAATACTTTTCCTTGTTCATTGGTGATAAAGGCCGAAACTGCAATAATATGTTTTGGGTGTTGATGTGTCATTCATATTTCCCCCATTTAAACTTCTATTTGACTTCTAAATCTGCGACTCTCCTTAACCAATTCTCAACAAATATACTGAAAAGCTCTTTTTGTTCCACGTGCAAATTATGGCTTGCATTATCAAGAACACAAAACGTAGCTTTAGGATAATTCTCTATTAGACTGAAGGCGTCTTTATATCCGACTGAAGAGTCCTGTCTACCTGTCAGAATACAGACCGGCTTATTAAAAGAAGATTCGCCGATTTCTAAATGAAACTCTTGTGCTTGTGTGATTAGATTTTCTAAAAAAAGAAAATCAGTGTTCTGCATAGCTTCTTTTGCCTCTTCTTGAATTTCATTTTCGATTTCCTTGTTGGTCATCACGATATTGATACGATCAATTACATCTTTCTCAATAGTTGCTTCACTGAATTTATGTGATATTAACGGATACAATAAGAAAAGACCATTAACTCTCTCTTTGAAAACATCAACTAAATACCTTGCAACAAAACCTCCAAATGAAGCGCCAACAAGTAAAAACTCTTTTTCTCTCGTAACCGATTGAACAAATGACTTGATACCTTCTAATAATTCTTCGATGTCTATTGTTCCAGATAATTTAGTCTTTCCAACGCCAGGATGGTCTACATAAATTCTTTGACAATTCGCATCACTTTTAAAAAATGGTTCGAAGTTTTTCTTCATAATGGAAAAATCATTAGCAAAACCATTTAAGAAAAGAATCGGTATCCCCTCTCCAATGGTCTCATAATAAAATTGAATTTTATTTATTTCGTAGTACATTGCAAACCTCCCATGTCATTTTGAAGAACTGTATTTTTCAAATGGTAAACAATAAGTACTTAACGTTTTCTCTAAAACCGATTCAACAAATTCGGTTTTACCTTCTGTATATTCTTCTCTTGTGTTAACCGTCGCTGCCAAGGATTTTTTAAGGACCTCATAATCTTTGGCTTCATCCGGATGTTGTCGCAAATAATCTCTAAATGCCAAATGTCTCTTTAATTCTTTGCTATCTAATGAACATACATATAGATGGTGTGGAGGTGTATTTATGTTTAATAATTCATTTGCATTGATTTTAAAGGCTTCTCGCCCTTCAATTCCTTGATTACCTTGATAAATATAGCCCATTTCCTCTAATCTGGCACATACTTGTGGGAATAGACTAACGTCATTAATGACAATATCTATGTCCAAAATTGGTTTGGCAGAAATCCCTTCGATTGACGTGCTTCCAACATGTTCAACCGCAAGGATCAGACTGTCCAGTCCATTGATAAATTCACTTCTTAACTCATTAAATTGCTGCTTCCATATTTCATTATGTGGCTGCAGTTCAACAATATTAGTCATACTTTTATACCTCCCGTGTGACAACATTATTCATAACCACCATTAACTGCTGGAAGTTTCTTATATTCTTCTTTATGGATAATAATTTTTCGAATAAATTCTTCAAGTTGATATAGCTTGAGTACATCAGGTGGTGTCTCACAATAACCTTGGTAACTAAATTTCTTTGTCTCGCCATTCATATGGATTTCCCAGACTGACAGACTTGGCGGTTCAAATTCACAACCTTCTTCTTTTTTCAATTCGTGTTCATCCATGATGTTCAAAGTCTTCATTTCGTTGTAGATGTCAATCATGTCTTGTTCATTCAGAATTAAACTTGCTTGAACTGTTCCATCTTCGACTAAATCTTTTACAATAAAATCTTTGAATGTATTGATTTCTTCTTTTCCATAAACCCCATATTTTAGACTGAAATCAAAATCGGCAGGCATTTCTTTATGTGTATTGTCAAATTCATTTGAACAACCTCCCAAAAGCATGATAACAAGTACAATTCGTCTTAAATTCAATCGGAATCACCTCATATCATTAGACGATAATTCATGTATTTGGTTACATTTCCAATAATATCGATATACTCATTGTTTTCACATATAAAATGGCATACATTATTCGCATGAATTAACTCATGATAAGGAGGATTCGAAATTTGAAAGGAGAGTTTTCATGAAAAAAGATTATCAAAATGGAGTCAATAATAAGACGGTTTCATTTACTGATTTCACATTACGTTCTAGAAAAAGAACTCCTTCACAAAGAGAAGAAATTTCTATGGAATT
>JAHIWI010000119.1 GCA_018816185.1 Bacillota bacterium | reverse complement strand
TAGCTCCGTCGTTCACCATTTGTTTGGCATGTAAAATCGCCTCATCAATCGCATCGAATTGACCACCATCTGAAAATGAATCCGGGGTTACATTCAGAATCCCCATCACGATTGTTTCTTTATGAAAATCAAGAACCGTTCCATTTTGTTCAAACTGTTTGGTGTAATGTGCTAATTGCATGGTGATCGCTCCTATTCTAACTCGTTCACTTGTTGGATGTACTGTTGGTGCAACTTCTTATAAACTGATCCTTCATTGCCAGCGAAGGTTGTAGATTCTAGTGTTTTTATTGGCACTAATTCTTGAACGGCGTTAGTTACAAAGACTTCACTTGCTTGTTCCAAATCATTCGGTTCGAATAAACCCTCGATTACTTCGACACCTATTGAATGTGCAGACTGAATCACCCATGAACGAGTGGTGCCAGCGAGAATGCCTGTTTCTAAAGACGGGGTAAATAAAACGCCATCACGAACCCAAAAAATATTCGATGTAATTCCTTCCGCAACAAAACCGTTCTCCGTTAAAAAGAACCCTTCACGCACCGCTAAAGAAGGGAGTTCTAAACGTGCTCGAACGTTATTCGCGTAATGGTGAGATTTATGTCGAGTAGCGCTTTCCGGTGTATTACGTCTCGTTTCTAACCAAACAGCTGTTTTTTCAGTACCTCTAACACTGACCGGCAACGGCTTTCGAAATAGAATGACCGTTGGATTTTGGTATTCAGAAGGTTGCAAACCAATGTCATGAACTCCAGCTGAAACATTTAACCGAAAATAGCCATCTTCACCGTTAGCACGATGATTCAGTTCCTTCACAATGTCAGAAATCATCTTTACATCCAGTTCTACCTGTAAATGAAAATCAACGAGAGCTTGCTTTAAACGCATTAAGTGCTCTTCAGCTAAAAAGACTTTATCGTTATACGTACGGAAGGTCTCAAAAAAACCGATGCCATATAAAAAGCCGTGGTCAAACGGGGAAATGCGAAGATCTTCCGCTTTAATAAATTCCCCGTTCATCCATGCCCACATTACACTTCCTGCTTCTTTGCCGTATGGCAATACGTTTGAATAAAGTTCTGCAATAACTTCTTGCCTTGTTCGGTCATAATCGATTCCGGATGATATTGAACACCCTCAACGGCTAATTCACGATGTCGAAGTCCCATGATTTCCCCTTCATCTGTCCACGAAGTGACTTCTAAACAGTCAGGTAAACTTTCTTTTTCTACGATTAACGAATGATAGCGCGTCGCATGAAAAGGATTCGGCATCCCTGCATTAACCCCTTTGCCATCATGATGCATAAGCGAGGTTTTCCCGTGCATTAATCGCTCAGCACGAATTACGTTTCCTCCGAAGGCTTGTCCGATTGATTGATGTCCTAGGCAGACGCCGAAAATCGGGATTTTCCCTGCGAAGTGTTCAATTACTTGTAAACTAATTCCCGCTTCGTTCGGGCTACATGGGCCTGGTGATACGACGATCATCGCCGGGTTCATCTTTTCGATTTGACCGAGTGTTAATTCATCATTTCTTTTAACAACTAGCTCTTGACCAAGCTCTCCAAAATATTGTACGAGGTTATAAGTGAATGAATCGTAATTATCAATCATTAAAATCATACGCTGCCCACTCCTTCTGCCATCGCTTTCGCTTGCCAAACCGCTTTTGCTTTATTTAACGATTCAATGTATTCATTCTCTGGGATTGAGTCGATAACAATGCCCGCTCCAGCTTGGATATGCGCCATGCCATCTTTAATAAAGGCCGTGCGAATGACAATGTTGAACTCTAAATCACCGTTGTAACCGAACCAGCCAATCGAGCCTGTGTACAACCCACGTCGAACAGGTTCAAGTTCTTCAATGATTTCCATCGTACGAATTTTAGGCGCGCCAGTGATGGTCCCACCTGGGAATACCGCACGAACAACTTCTGCGTTAGATGTATTAGGTGCTAGTGTTCCTCTTACGTTTGAAACAATGTGCATCACGTGCGAATACTTTTCGATGACCATGAATTCATTCACTTCGACCGAACCATACGCGGATACACGACCAAGATCATTGCGCTCTAAGTCCACTAACATCACGTGCTCGGCACGTTCTTTTTCGTTATCTATTAATTCTTTTGCAAGCAATTCATCTTCCGACTCATCTTTTCCACGAGGACGCGTTCCAGCAATCGGTCTTGTCGATAATTCATCGCCTTTTTTCTTAACAAGTAGTTCAGGTGACCCTGAAACAACCGCAAAATCAGGTGACTGAATAAAAGCCATATATGGAGATGGGTTAAATGAACGTAACGCCTCATACATCGAAATTGGTGACACGGATAATGCTTTAGACTGGCGAACCGATAGATTCACTTGGAATACATCGCCCTGCTCAATATACTTTTGAATTCGTCTAACAGCCTCTTCAAATACAGGACCCGTTACGGATACATGTAGCTCTGCATGATCTTCTCTAACTTCAGTTCCAACACCGGGTGAAAAGACTCGTGTTTCAAAGCCTTGTTTCACTGCAATTTTCCACCGCTCGATATCTTCATCTAATGTAGATGGACTAGATGCCAAACTCATCAAATGAAGCTGTTCTTTCGTTACATCTAAAACTGCCCATTGATCAAGCAAGTAAAAGTAAATGTCAGGAATTTCTAAATCATCTTCTGTTTCATTTGGCAACACTTCGATTTGACGAGCGTAATCATAGGTAATAAAACCAGCGGCTCCTCCTTGGAAGTCTGGCAAATGAGCTTGATGAGCAAATTCATGTTCAGCAACTAATTGCTCTACTAAATGTAAGGGTTCTCCCATTCGATTTTCGGATGAACCGTCTCGCCATTCAATCTGTAAACCT
>JAHIWI010000118.1 GCA_018816185.1 Bacillota bacterium | reverse complement strand
CACTAGCAAAGCTAGTATAATCAGAGCAACACCTAATGCAATTACTCTCCATTGTTGATCAAAAAATGTAAAATTCATTTCAAAAATCCTTTCTATACCTCATTCAAATTAAAAGTATATCACATCCAAGCCAAAACCTTCCCATCCTTTTTGTGGATTCAAAAAAAAGGTGCCTGGTACACACACAATTCGGATACAATTCAGAATTGTTTTCAATTTGTGTGTGTACCTGGCACCGATTTTACTCTGTTTCCGAGAAGAATGTAGATGTTAGTTGCGAATACCACATTTGGTAGACTGGATGGTCATATGTGGCCATTCGAACGACCATGTTTGTACCTTGATAGAAAATCATGCTATTTTTATCGAGTCCATAGCGTTTAGAGTAGTCCATGTACAAATTGAACGCTTCAATCCCTTCTTCGGCTTGGAAAGGTGCATAGGAATCGATTTCGATCGTGATACCACTTCCATAAATTTGAGCATTTATGAATGCTCGATGTAATCGATCTTCTTTGTCTGGAACTGACTTTCTGAAAGAATTCGGTTGCAGGAATGCTGCATCAAAACCATATGAACGCCATTTCTTAAAATTCGTTGATGTTGCATGTGGTGCATATACAAAGAATTTACCTTCACGATGGATAGCTTGAGAAAGGCTAGAGATCAATGCTTCATCTTCAGCAACTTTTACCGTTTCATTCATCCAATAAAAACCTTTGAAGTTTAGGTTTTGATAATTCTCTTCTTTCATTCTGTCCATCACATTTGAAATATACCATTTAGCAATATCAAATCGAGAATACAAATTATTAGCTTCTTCGCGCCAGTCTAATGTAATGAAAGGTTCTGTTCGTTTTGGATATGGGATAGCTATATAAACATCCGCTTTTTGATTATGCATACCTGCAGCATCATTTAAATTTCTTAATGCTCCTGAATAGCCAAACGTCCGATCAATCTGAGACTGCCATTCTGCATAATTCGCTTTATTTAAAGCATTTTCTGCAAACTGGCCACCTTCATAACGTAGTCCTAAAATGATGAATGTATCAAACATAGGTTTGCTAATCCCATCTGAATTTCGATAACTTAAATAAGGACTAAAGAAACTAGGTGAAAAGGTATCCACTTCCCCCACACCATTATAAATAAGTGCACCAGCTTTAATTCCTGTCTTATCTGCACTCGCAATATTTTGAGAGAACTCCCTATACTTAGTACTCGAAGGATGGATTGTGCTCTTTTCATATTGCTTTGAAAGATACAAGGCATCCTCAATCGAAGGAGCATTATCTACTAGTTGACCATCAATTTTTATATCATAAGAGATAGGTTGTTGGAAAACACGCGATAAAAAGGCGGAGAATTGAGCACGTGTCACCTTTTCTAAAGGGCGAAATGTTCCATCATTATAGCCAGTTGTTACACCATGGAATAAAATTGCATCTATGTAATCAAAATACTCATCAGTCATTGGTACATCTTTAAAAATGGATGTATCATCTCCAGAATAATCGAAGGCAACTGCTAATGCTTTAGCCATTTCATTTCTTGTTAATAACTCATCTGGTTTAAATTCACCATCAAATATCGAAAACCATCCATGACTTACAGCGATAGAAACTTCCTTATAGCCAGGTGAGGTTGATTTCATGTCCTTCATTTTAATCGATCCCACACCAAGTTCTTGCATTTCTAGTGATCGAACCAACATAACAGCTGCATCTTTACGCGAAATGATGAGTCCCGGTTTAAAGTAATTATCTTTAAAACCATTAATCACTTTGTGTTTTGATAAAAAATTTATGTCATTGTATGCCCAATATTTATATGAAACATCCTTATAGTACATGGCTTTTGCTGATGGGGAATAAAAAAGAGAAGCAATAAAACAAACGACAATCAAAGTAGAAACAACTTTTGTAAACTTCATGGTGTCCTCCTAATTCTTAAAATGAATTCCTTTTATTGTCTCAAGATAAATAGGTAAAGTAAAGGTTAAAATCCAAAAATTGACACATTATGTCGAATTGGTGCCTGGTACACACACAATTCAGAAACAATTTAGAATTGTGTGAACCTGATCCTTGGAAATAGATAAATAAAAACGCCTAATTGCGATGGACTTCGCAACTAGACGTTTGGGAATGTGTATTTAATTATTTAGATGAAGCAACTTGAGTAACATTCGTTACGCGTTTTGCACCCATATATTTTGATCCCCAATAATAAGGGTCGTTTAATTTCGCAATTGATACACCTTTGCTTGATGAAGAATGAGCGAATTTACCATTACCAATGTAAATTCCTGCATGTGATACACCTTTACCCGATGTATTAAAGAATACTAAATCGCCAGCTTTTAAATTTTTCTTAGCAACTGAAGTTCCTGTCGAATACATAGCAGCAGATGTTCTTGGAAGAGATACACCTGATTTTTTGTAAACGTAACCGATGAAACCTGAACAATCAAATCCCTTAGCTGTTGTCCCACCATATACATATTTAGTTCCCATAACACTTTTAGCTGTATTAACAAGTTGACTCGAGTTTACTGAACTTGCTGCATCTGCTTGATTTGCTAATGGTCCTACTACTAATAATAGTGCGATTGTGATCATTGATATGAATTTAGCTACATTTGACTGCAATTTCATGAATTCTAATCCCCCGGTTGCCCTTGGCTACAATTTTCTGAAAACTTAACTAAAATCATCTTATCACGAGTTAAACCTCCATTAGGTTACAATTGTGTAACAATTACTTTACAAAATGACATAATTCGGTGTGAATGATGTGATTAAATTGAATTTAATTAGGGATTATTATTGATTTTGGCATATTCAAGGATTCAGAGGAAGTATTCAAGGATTGGACATTACTATTCAAGGATTCAAATGCTACATTCTAGAATTCGTATGCTCTATTCTCCATTTCGTGGCCAACATTCTAAAATTCACGATTTTCAAACAATTCACGCGATAAAAATCGCACTATATTTGTTTGTCTTGCTAATAAAAATTTACGCTGACTACTCACTTGTGACTTTTGCGAAAAAAAGTGCCAGGCAAACACACAATTCAGAAACAATTCTTGATTGTTCCTTTAGTCGTGTGAACCTGGCACCAACATCATTCTGGATAAAACGTAAGATAGCCTGTATTAAGGTTCATCACATATAAATATTCGTTATTTATACGAAACTTGTCATAGGCTATATCTTCAAATTTTCCAATATGTTCGATTTTATAAATCGGGTAATCACTAACACTATTTAAGTCTATATATTTTTTTATATATACTTTTGCTTCCTCAATCGTCATTTTGAGAGGAGCATCTTCAAAAGATGTAGTCGAAAATGACTTGATTTTCCACATATCATTAACTTTCGTCAATATAATATGAGCTCTATAGCCCTTTCCGATAAAACCATCAGGAACGATACCATTTACTTCAAAAGATGTTTCTGACGTAATCTTAATTGTATAGGGTAGGTTAAAATCAACATATCGAATTGCAGGCACTTTCGCACAGTTTTCACAATAAAAATTCACATAATTATTGATTGATTGAGATAAAAAGGGTTCTTCAGCAAGATCCTTCATGTCTATCAAAATATCCTTCGGTTGTAAATTCGGATCATTACTTGTTACATTTTGCAAAGTTAACCACTGAACTTTACTAATTAACTCACTCAAACTTTGTTCAACTTCAACATCATTATAATCAGAAATCGAAACTTTTTGATAAGCGCGGTTCATAAAAGCAGCCATTTCTTGTCTTGTTATGTGACGATTAGAATCGAATTGAGTAGCACTAACGCCAGATGTGATTTTGTTCATATATAGTGCATTAACATAACGTTTGAATGTCGAACTTACATCTAAAAAAGGAATCTGAACTTCTGAAGTAATTTCATATTCAAATGCCAATGCAATAATTTTCGTCATTTCCGCCCGAGTCAATTGCTGATTTGGCCGAAACATACCATCAGTAAACCCATGTAAAACTCCATGTGCAGATAACGTATGAATAGCCTCATAAGCTCGATGTTTCGATGTAACATCTAGATATGTATTACCTTGCTCAAAACCAAGCCCTAACAATCGATATAACATGATAGCCGCATCAGCTCTCGTTATCGCTCTCGTTGGTGCAATGGAATATCCATCAGGAATCATTGATTCCCTCATAACCTTTTTTGAATTCATGCTATAGACAGCCTCATAAAATTGACTGTTCAATGACATGTCAACAAATATTGATTCTCGATTACTAGCACTAACAGTAACTGAAAAGCTAATTAGAATAATTAGCGATAGTATTGCAGCTCCTATTTTTTGCTTCAAAACATTTCCCCCAATGAAATTAATGTTAATCCTTTGTTATATTAACATTTTTAGGTAAACATTAAATGCGTCTATCGATACATGAAGAAAGTGCCAGTTACACAGGCAATTCAAAAACAATTCCACATTGTTCTGAAGTTGGTTGTGTACCTGGCACTGATTTTTAAAGTCTTTCTAATAATCCAGTTTTTAAATTAAAAAAGTATTTAATCTTTCCATTAACCAAGAATTCCGCAGCACCATTCACACTGTTCCCTGTATACTTAATAGAATAAACTTCTTCATTCCAATATACCGGAATGGCAAAGGTTAAATAGTCTGTTGCTTCTTCTATTGTTAAATTTAATGGTGCAACGTCAAAAGAGGTTTTAATTAATGATTTCGTTTTCCAAACGTCACCTACTCGTACTAATTCGATTGTGCCACGGAACCCTGCATAAAAATAAGTCTCTGGTGCAATTGCATCAACAATAATTGTCGAGTCTGTTACTTGTTTGATTGAATAATCAAAACCAAAATCAAAATCTCTTACTTTAATATCAACATCACATGCTGCGCATGGTATACCTTTGTAATTTTCTATTGCCCAAGAGTTATATGGTTCAACTGTTATCGCTTTTAAATCATCTGAGATATCAGATGCCATTAATTTTGGGAAGTTCTTTTCTAAACCTTGTGTTGTCACAACTCGAACTTTACGAGTAGCTTCATTTACCGTATTGAGCACTTCAAATTCGTTATAAGCTGAACCTGGCACTTTCTTATAACTACGATGCATAAAAGCAGCCATTTCCTGTCTTGAAATAAAACGGTTCGGTGCAAACGTAGTAGCCGTCACACCTTTCGTTATACCTTCCCTAGAAAGCGCATGTACAAATGATGTGAATGCTGCAGTCACATCTTTATATGGAATTGAAGCATTCGCATCAATTTGAAACTCAAAAGCAGATGCAATAATCTTCGCCATTTGACCACGTGTTAATGAATCTAAAGGACGGAATGTGCCATCAGTGAACCCATCAATTACACCCATAGAAGCAAGTGTTTCAATGGCATCAAAATATTCATCTGTTTTCGGTACATCCTTAAAATCTTTCCCATCTACATAAGTTAAGCCAAGTAAATGATAAAGCATATAAGCCGCATCCCCTCGCGTGACATTTTTCAGAGGATGAATTAATGTATCATCATTTGTATATTCCACTTCATAGATCTCTTTTAAATATAACGAATACATCGCTTCATAAAACTGACTACTTAAAGATAAATCCCCAAAAACTGATTGACGACTACTTTCAGCAGAGACACTAGAAACCATCACAGACAACATCAACAACAAAACTACCACACTACTAACTATTTTTTTCATAATATCCCCCTCCACTACTTTTTTCGTACCAGGTACACATACAATTCAGACACTATTCTGAATCGTTTCTAATTTGTTTATGTACCTGGCACCGTTATCTGGTACCGTTATCTGGTACCGTTATCTCTTCGCCGCGTCTTGAGCAACAAACAATCCAACTTTGTGATTCTGTTTCCATATGCGATCCCAGTACGTTAACGGTATCGGTCGGTTGCCTACATATGGTGAAATCTCAATTGTTAATCCAGGCATTTTTTTCTCATGAATAAACCAGTCTGCAGATGAGCCGGATCCCGGTAAATACATTGGTGGAACGATACTATATCCAGTTAAACTAGTTATACGTCTAGCCAAGGTTATATCACGTGCAGCTTGAGCCCCTTTTTGCCATTGGAACCAATATATCACTTGACCTGAAGAGTGATAGGAAATGTACGTTTTAAATGAATGCTTCCGCACGAAATCTCTTAATGCGACACTTTCAGGTTCACTAAACGCACGTGGACCTCCATAGCCTTGAAAAGCTGGTTTCTTCGTACTAGATTTCACTTTATTCCAATTGGCATCAAAATTATCATTTAGATCCACTCCACGAACGTTCGCTTTCCATCGTGCAAAATTGCTGCTACCGTTAATTCTTGTAGCTAGAGCACCATTTTTAACAGCCTTAGCACCAGATTGAACAAGTGTAACACCATCAGGATTCATCATTGGCACAAACCAGATCGAAACGGCATCTAGAGTAGATCGTACATTGAATCCTGCGTATTTCGTTTTATTCAAATAATGGAATCCATACGTATCTAGCATTTCCAATACCACATTCGTAGACATATGTTCTCGCGCATGCAATGATGCATCAAACAGAACTTCTTTCTTTCCATTCCCCAACCGAATTGCATAAATTGGCCGTCCTTCAACCGACTTCCCTATCTGTTCTAATTTCGTGAACTCTGGATACATAGCAGCAAACACTTGAACCAAATAGCTCATTTCAGCATGGGATACATTTTTCTTTGGACTCAATAAGTTGGTATGAACGAAAGCCGACATATCAGCACGTCCTTCTTGGCCAAAAAAGTTCACTACCGCTTTGCCATTAACCAATGCGTATATTTCAACAAAAGAACCTCTTGAAATCGTTCCAATTTTATCTCCATTTACATCTAATATATCTACTTCTTTTTCAGGTAACACTTTAATAGGAAACTTAGCTTTTGCAGGTCCTTTTACTACACGTGTGCTTTCAGTAGGTAGAGTTCCAAGTTCCGAAACATAAAAAGTTCGATTATCAAAAATCACTTTGTGGTAACCATTTATTCCCGGTTCTCGATTTAAAATTGTTCCCTTTGAAAACGTCCCTTTTTTAACTAGAACATTATTCTTCATTTCGTAATACGGTAAAGAATCTTGAACGACATTAAAAAACACATCTTCTTTTGTAAATAAAGACTGTCCTTGAGCAGAAGGTAAATATCCAATTTGCCCAGCTATTTCCACTTCGTAATAACCATTTAAAAACCCTAAAATATGAAACGTAAATTCTTCATTTCCTGTTAATAAAACACGACTCACCTTAGAAGTTTTTTCAAAAATAGTAAAAGGAAAAATACTTTTAACTGTTCCTAATGAATCTTTATTAACAGAGGGAGCTTCTTGTGAAACTTGTTGAATAAATTGCCGATTGATATATGTATTCTTTTCACCAATATGTATTAATACTAATTCTGGTAGTGCACTATTTTTATAACCTATTAATTTCCCATTCATATTAAGTACACTAATCTGTTCGCCAACTTCGTTAAGTACTGGCACATCATTGCCAATAATTTGACCAACATTTATTACTTCACTCGCCTTAACTATTTCTGGCAGAAGGAATATGCTCAAAACAATCAGTAATGCTAATTTTTTCATCTATTTTCCTCCGTGTGTTTTTCTTTCATTATACTTGAAATATTTGGATAAAAGAAACACTGCTTATTACCCCTTTTTGCAATATTCAACAAATTATGAGGTGCTATATATGAAAATATCCCCATAAAAATAGACTTCAGCAAATTGCCGAAGTCTGTCCTGTTAATTTAACTTTTCTTGGATTTTTCGAGTTCCCGGCATTTTAAAATAAATCAAACTCACAAAATACCCAATGTATATCAGGTATACCGGAATTAGAGGAGCACGATAGCGTTGACCTCCAACTAGAAGACCTAAAGTAGTTAAAGCTACAAATCCAAGGATGAATAAGAATATGACTGTGTGGATAAGCCATCTTTTACGATCAAAAATAAATGCCAAGACAAGCCCTAATACACTAACAAAAATAGTGACTCCATCAATTAATCCCAGTGGCTTAAAGAACAATATCATTTTTTTAATCATTCTCTCAATCGTCTCAACAGGTTCGGCAACAATATATGTAATCGCGCGATTTTTTAACTTTTCACTCCTAACAGATAACGTATCATCTTTTAAAGTGAAATAGTAAGGCTCTACAAATTCTTCTAACATTGGCGTTGCATAAAAACGGACATCTGTTTCGGGATTATTCGCAATATACAAATTCTGACCACTGTAATTTTCTAATGTCACAAACTCACCTTGAACGGACTGATTATAAGCGCCATTAAGGATAAGTAGCCCCACTGGAATCAAGAGAAAAAATAAAGTCCAAATCGTTTGCTTAAATTTCCATGAAAAGAATAAAATAAGCAAAAATATGATACCTAGTAAAAATAACAAATGTGGTCTAAATAATATACTTAAACCAACTACAGTAATCAGCAGACCACCTAATCGTATATTTCCTTTTTCTTCTATCCATCTAACTAATAACCAAATAGTTACTAAGATAAAACTTATAAAAATAGTTTCAGTTAATAAATACTGAGGACCATTTGTATAAAGAACGGGTTGCACGGCGTAAGCTAAACCTGAAACCCAAGCTGCCAACCTATTCTTGAATAAGTAATATACAATATAAGCAGTTCCAACAGCATTGATTCCATACAAGACATATTGGAAGATGAAAAACGGAAGTTCATTTTCAAATAACCATGCAAACGGTGCAAGAATAATTGCAAATAATGGTGGAACAATAATTTCTTCTACTCTAATTGTATTAATTAACCCTTGTCCAGCTACGAGATTCTGTGCCAAGTTATAGTATAATTGCCCGTCGGGTGTTATATTCATAAATGAACCATTTCGTTTAACAATTGATAACAGAATAACGATTAGTGAAGAAACGAAGATAGATATGTAAAGAAAATATGTGATGAGAGATTTTTTTATCAACTTAGTACCTCCAATATAATGAAACAATGTATTCATTATAATATAAATAGAGCTTCAAAGGAGTCATAAATGAAGAGTAACGTATTAATAATTATTCCAGCTTATAATGAAGAACAGTCGATCTTACAGACTGTGACTTTATTAAAACAGACAACTCAATATGACTACATCGTCATTAATGATGGGTCCACAGATACAACTTATTCCATCCTACAAGAACATAATATAGAATCTATTACATTGCCTATCAATTTAGGTATTGGTGGTGCTATGCAAACAGGTTATAAATATGCAAAGCGACATAATTATGACTTTGCCATTCAATTAGATGCAGACGGCCAACATAATCCCAAAGACTTACAACTTTTAGTATCGACTATTCAAAGTACTGGTGCTGACATGGTCATTGGCTCTCGATTTTTTGAAAAAACCAATTACCGAGGTGCAGTAACTAGACGTGCAGGTATCTTCTATTTCTATGCATTATTAAAATTAATTGCCGGAATCAGTATAACTGACCCTACTTCTGGTTATCGAGTTGTTAACAAACGTGTGATTGAACAATTTTCAAAGGATTATCCTGTAGACTACCCGGAAGTAGAAGTTTTAGCTAAGCTAGCAAAAAAAGGATACCAAATTCAAGAAGTTAAAGTAGAAATGAATAACCGACAAGGTGGAACATCAAGTATCACCAATGTAAAAGCATTTTATTACATGGTGAAAGTGACCTTTTTTTCAATCATACGTTCAATATTTTAAGATCTGAGGTGTAAGACTATATATGGGAACAGTTGAGTGGATTACAATTTTTGCCACCACCCTTTTTTTTATACAAGTCATTTGGTTAACTGCAAAAAACAAGCTAACAGACAAACATGCATTCATATGGCTAGTCTTTGCAATAGGTGGTGTCTTAGTAGCTTTAGGATTACCATATTTAAATGATATAGCAGCTAAACTTGGCATCTCTTACATGCCATCACTGATCTTTATGGTTACTTTTTTATTAGTGCTTTCCTTATTAATTTATCATACAATTATAATTTCTAGGCATGAGAAACATATTAAATACTTAGTTCAAGAAGTTGCCTACTTAGGTAAAGAAATAGAAGATATTCAAAAGTCTGTAGGAAAAAAGTAAAGAATGAGAAAGGATTTACATGACACTATTTAATGCATTTTTAATATTACTTAACACACTCATTCTTGTCTCTGGACAATTTTTATGGAAGATAGGGATGACTAATCGATCAGTATCATTTGATTCTATAGGAGCTATATTTAGAGTAATGATATCTCCATACATTCTTTCTGGACTATTCTTATACGGAATGGCAACGGTTTTATGGTTGTTCATTTTAACAAAAGTCCCACTCAGTGTGGCATATCCAATCCAATCAATTGCATATATCTTAGCTGTTTTTGGTGCCTATTTCTTCTTCCAAGAGGAAATCACACTTTGGAAGATTATCGGTGTTTTCCTTATCATGGCTGGAGTTTCCTTTATTGGGATTAGTGAGTTTCAGAAATAAATTATAGTATTGCTTATTAATACCATAAATAAAAGACACGTAGTTTAGTTAACTACGTGTCTTTTATTTATTATCTAACTCATGATGATTGATTTACATTCAATCAAACATCTATTTGCCAAATCCATTTCAAAGTAATATTTATTGGTTCTCCGTCAAATGTTGGGGTGGAGTGAAAATCACTTCACCTCATCCAACGTGATATCCTATTTTTTTATACTTGTGTGTTAATAATATCTTTGCTCGGAATCGTATAAAGCTTCTGAAGCCAAATGCATTTCTCTTCATAACTTTCGTTAGGTTATTAATTCCTTCCAGAAAGCCATTCGAGAGATTGTAGGCAAAGCTATTTAAGATCTCGATTTGCCAATTCTGTAGGGTCTTAATGACACGGTTAAATTCCGGAATATTGATTTGGGTAACAAGTTGATAAAATGATTGTAAAAGCTCTTTGGTCTGGAGAATCTTCTCCGGACCATTATCTTTTGCCTGAACAAACCACTCATTAAACTTTTCTTTCAACTCATACGCTTGCTTAAGCTCAGCTGACATGGAAAGATATCGATTTAAATACCAGCGATCTTCATCGGTTAATTTTTGTGAATTCCGATGGAATACATACCGCATCTTTTTACATTTCTTACGATCATAATCATTCCAGGTAGCCTGTATTCGTCTACGCACTCCATCAAGTGCCCAGTAAATATAGCGCACAAAATGAAATCGATCTGCGACAATAACAGGTTTACCAAGTGCAGCGATAACCGCGGCTTTAAATGCGGGACTCATGTCCATAATGACAACTTCAACCTTGGCTCCGTACTTTTGGAGATAGTGTTTAATCGTCTTCTTATAGCGATTTGGTAAAATATCGATTGGTTCTTTTGTGACGCCATCGGCGATAATCAGTTGATATTTCCCTTCTCGCGTATCGCCTTTGTATTCATCAATCGCAATTACTTTCGGTAGTTCTCTTACTTCTGTAATCTCACTTTCAGCTAGTTCGTCAAAGCGACGTACAATGGTCGAGGAAGAAGTGCCATAAATATCAGCTGTTTCTTTAAAAGTTTTCCCCTTGATGCTTCGAATTTTAACCGCACGATTCCATTCACTTGAAAATCGTTGATACCTTTGAATAAAAGAATTCTTCTCAAAGAATTTCTTCCCGCAACTACATACATAACGACGTTTCCGATAAAAGATAACCGAAAGACGTTCAAATATTTTAAGATGTTTAATCTTTTGAATCCGATAGTCATGAACCTTGTTTGTGATCGTCAAACATGATGGACATGAGTGAGGAGTGAGCTTCATTTCAACATGAAAAGCAATCCTGTCCTCAATCTTTTCCATTTTAGTTACTAGAACATCTTCTAAACCGGGCAAAAACATGTTAAAATTCATCTGCACGCATCTCCATTCTTACTTGTTTCTCGTCAATTCAAGTATATAAGATATGGATGATGTCGTGCTTTTTTCATGCGCTAAATTGTGTGCTTACCCCAACATTTATTATAGAACCTATTTATTAATTATAGAAAAACCCTCTCAACCTATTTCGATTGAGAGGGCATAGCTTTATCAAACTAGTTTAATAAAGCTGTGTTTATTAACGTACTGGAGTTCCGTTAACATCAGTTAATGCAGATTGAGTTGCTTTAACTTTTACAACAGGAGTTGTAGCAGGAGCAGCATCCAATGTGAATTTAACTTGTTTAGCGTTACCAGCAACAGCTACAAGAGTACCACCAGTTACAACATTACCGTTAACAGTAACTTCGAATACTGAATCAGCATCAGTTCCAGTAGCAAAAGTAACGTTTTCAGTGAATGTTACATACACATCGCTACCAATAACTTGAACTTGTGAAGCAGTAGCAGCTGTGTTGTCTTTAACTGTTACGTTATGGTTAGTAGTATTTAGAACATTACCAGCTTTATCAGCAACACCAGATACTGTAAGGATAGCTTGAGCACCAGTAGACTGGTTTCCAATGTTTACTGAGTTAGCAGGTAGAGTAATAACCACTACTTTTTTAGCAGCGCTAGTGAAATAGATATCAGTTCCAGCAGGAAGTGAAGCTCCATCTAACTTGTAGTTAGATGCATTAATAGCAGATCCAGTAACTTCTTCAGAATAAGTTACAGTAAATTGATTTTTAGCAGTTGTTTGAACAAGTTCTACTACAGGTTTCACTTTATCAGAAGAAGAAGCAGTTCCAACTGTGAACGTGCTTGATACTGCTGCAGTAGCATTACCATATGCGTCTGTAAAGAATCCTGAAGGGATAGATACTGTGTAAGTACCAGCATCAAGAGCTAAATCACCAGTTTTTGTATCAACTTGGTAAGTTTTGCTATCGCCAGTTTTTAATGTAGTTTCATTTACATCAGCTGAAATACGAACGCCTTCTCCATTAGTGATTACGATGTTAGCATCGTTACCAACTACTGTTAAAGCTTCATTGAAAGTAAACTCTAATTTCTTGTTATCAGCGCCAACTTGTGTAGAAGCTAATGCTGGAGCAACTGTATCTTTTACAAAAGTAACAGTTGTGCTATAGAATTCATTTTTGTTAGCTGGGCTAGCTGTGTCAGACATAGCGTTAGCAGCAACAAATAATGTGAATGTTTCGCTAGTAGAAGTACCAGTGAACAATCCAGAAACACTAAATGTATAAGTTTTGCCTGAAGTATCAGAAGCATCACGTGTTAATGTAACTGTTGATTGAGTTGCACCTTGTTGAAGAGTTGCAGTAAATGAATCTTCTACAATATCTTCGCTCAATGTAACTTTAGCAGTATTTTGACCAGTTACTTCCACAGAATTTACGCGTGGTTTCTCAGTATCAGCACCTGGAGTTACTACTGAACCATTGTATAAGCTCATTTCGTTAGGCGTGTTAGCATCATCTTTAGCGCCAGCAACATATAGAGATGCTGAAGTTCCAGCAGCTAAAGTAGTAGTTACTTCAACTTTAGAAGTGCTATTTGCTGCAAATGCTACTGCAGTTACAGGAGTACCATTTACACGTACTACTGTTGGAAGTGAAGAAAGATCTTCAGAGAACGTTAAAGTGATCTTACCGTTAGCATATGATGTTCCAATGATTTCAGGTTTAACTGAATCAGTGTAAGAGAATACTTGGCTATACTTTTCAGTTTTAACCCAGTTTCCGTTTGCATCTTTTTCGTTAGTTACGATAGGATTAACAACTAATACTTGGTCAGCACCTTCAACATCGCCAGCGAAAGTTAAAGTAACTGATTTTTTATCAGCAGATAAAACAGCAGAAGTTGCTGAATTTCCGTCTAATGTGTAAAGACCAGCTTCTGATGCATCACCAGTAACTGTAGTAGTTGAATTCAATGTTGTGTTAAATTTCACAACAATTTGTTTAGAGTTTAAAGCTTTTGCTGACTCAACAGTAGGTTCAGACTTTTCTCCATTTTCAGCACGGAAGATGAATAATGCAAATTCTCCACGTGTTACGTTAAGAGTAGCTCCGAAAAGACTTTCAGTTTTACCTAAAGTGATTTCGTGTTTAACTAATGCATCAACATACTCATCGAATGTGCTGTTTACATCAGTGAATTCGTTTGTAGTACCAGTACGATCTAACTCGTAAGCTAGAGCGATAACTTTTGCCATTTCAGCACGAGTAATGAATTCATCTGGAGCAAATTCAGTAGCGCTTTTACCATTAATGATTCCAGCTGCAGATAATGCGTTTACTGCACCTTTAACACGAGCATTAACATCAGTGAAAGCTGATTCAGGAGCTTTAGCTGTGTCAAGGTTTAGTGCGTTTGCTACCATTACTGCCGCGTCTCCACGAGTAATGCTTGCATCAGTACCAAATTCAGTATCTGAGATACCTTTTGCGATTTTGTTCTCTACTAAGTAGTTAACAGCCTCTGTGTAGTTTTTGTTAACATCTGTGAATGCTGCAGAAGCAACTGGTGCGATTGCAGATGCTACTAATGTAGCTGTCGCTGCTGTTGCAACGAATTTTTTGTACGACTTTGGTTGGTAAGCCATGTGTAGAATTCCTCCCTGATTTGTAAAACTTTTTTACTCTATGATAGATTCATAGATTCAGCTTAAATTGTAACAGTAAATGCAAAAATATGCCACTATAATCTTAAAAATATTCGGAACTATTAAGTAAATTACGAATATTTCAGTCAATATTGACAAGAAGTGCCTAACTGACAATCAAACTCTTTATCTATTCTACCAAAATATACTTTCTTTTCAACATAATTTGGATTTTTTATTACTTATTTTCAATAAATGCAACAATATGATTACAACGCATTCCCGGTTTTGTCATATTACTAGCCAAATTATGGTTCTTTTAATTCATCCAGTAATAGGAAATATTACTTTTTTGTCATTTTATTAATTTCTTCCCCTTGTATTTTTCACGACTGTTTACTATATTCCTCTCTACTGACAATTATTCGTAATATGAAAAAAAGTTCTTTCTATTTAAATAGAAAGAACTTTTTTATATATCTTAATTTTTTGCATCTCCTAGAACGTAAACATCGAAACCTGCTGTTTCCCACTTTATCCGATCGATACAATTTTTTGTATCAATAATAATGTGATTCTTCATTTGATCTTTTATATCTTCTGGATCGATATTTTTAAATGCTTGGTGATCAGTTAATATTAGAATTGCTGAAGCACCAGATAGTGCCTCATCTATTGTTTGTGTCTGTTCGGGTAGGTTATTAACTTTAATATGCGGATCAAATGCCATTAAGTTCATTTGTCTTTCGCACATCTGCTCTACTACTTCAACGGATGGACTCTCACGCATGTCATCAATGTTCCCTTTAAATGCTAGCCCAAGAACTGCTATTTTAGGATCTTTAATGCCTTTTGCATTTAATATATCTGCAGTCATTTGAGCAGTATATGAAGGCATTCCATCATTTGTTTGACGGGCTAAGTGAATAATCTTCGCTTGTTCAGGGTCAAGTTCTACT
>JAHIWI010000117.1 GCA_018816185.1 Bacillota bacterium | reverse complement strand
TGATGACCATTCATGATTAAATCCCTTAAAATATGAGATCCCAACATGCTATAAACCGTCCCATTGCCACCGTAGCCTAGTAAGTAATAGTGCTTCTCCTTAGTAGGATGTTGTCCGATAAAAGGCAAATTATCAATAGATTCTCCAAAAGTTGCACCATAAACGAATTCCGTTTCAAGGTCATAATGGGGGAACAAATCCTGTAATTTCTTCAGCAAAATCTCTCCGCGGTCATCTATTAACTCTAATTGAGGAGCTTGTGCTTCTTCCTCATCTAAGCCACCAATAATGATTCGATTTTCCGCGGTCGTTCTAACATACAAATATGGACGAGCCGTTTCCCAAATTAATGCTTTTTCATGCCACTGATTAAAATCATCCACTGGCTTTGTTACAATCGCATAAGACCGATTGATTTCGGCTCCAATGCGCTTACCTACAGGGGCGGTCTCATAGCCAGTCGTATAAATAATATGATTTGAACTAAATTCACCAACGGAAGTTCTTACGGAGATTTGATCATCAATCGTAAAAACATCTTGAACTTCTACAAATTCAAACAAATGGCCACCTTTTTCTTCAATAACATTAAGGACACCATTAGCAAATTTATAAGGATTAACTTCAGCGTCATCATATGTAACTAAAGCACCAGCTTTAGAAAATCCCATATGCTTTGAAAGCTCTTCTTGTTCCCAGTAATCACAAGGGAAGCCATGTTTCTTTAACGTTTCGTATTCTTTTTTTATTTTTGGAACGTCTTCTTCAGAACTTGCATAACAAATACTTGGACGCATAATAAAATCTGTTGAAGATGGAAGACGTTTTGCCACCATCTTTAATTGATTAACAGCTGCATAGCAGATTTGATAAAAACGGACTGCTTCTTTTTCACCAATTTGGTCAATTAATTGATGAAGCATAATATCATTAGAATATTGTAGCAATCCGGTATTAGCCATCGTACTGCCGGTAGCCATTTGACGTTTATCTAATACAGCTACTTTTAATCCTGCTTCAACAAAGGCTAAGGCGGTTAATGATCCAGACATGCCACCTCCAACAATGATGACATCGTATTTTTCTAACTTATCTGGAGCTTGTCTTGTTTCTTTATTTGGTAAGGTTGATGGCCAATAGACAGAGCCGTTATGAATATCCACAAGTTATATCCCCAATCAATTTAATCTATCTCTTTATACCCAAAGGTTGCAATATTTAAGCAAGCTTTGACAACTTCATAAATTATGTTGAGATTATTTTGTTATAATGACTAATAAATAGTGAGCAAGTGAAAGGACGATGCAATGATGAATGGAAATACAAACAAACCTCATATTTTACTGATAGATGGTATGGCTTTATTATTTCGATCTTTTTTTGCAACATCCGTGTTTGGCCAATTTTTAAGAAATGAACGGGGAGTGCCAACAAACGGTGTGCAAGGATTTGCTAGACATGTATTAACCGCTAAACAAATGATGCAACCGACACATATGGCGGTATGTTGGGATATGGGCATGCATACGTTCCGCAATGATTTATTCGACGGCTATAAATCAAACCGTCCTGCACCTCCTGAAGAAATGCTTCCTCAATTTGATATGGCGAAAGACATTTCTAAAATGCTAGGTTGGCAAAATTTTGGTGAAGTAGGCATGGAAGCAGATGATCTAATTGGATCAATGGCGTGTAAGTGGCAAAATGAAGCAAATATTACCATCATAAGTGGCGATAAAGATTTACTCCAATTGTTGAGGCCTACTACAAAAATAGCCTTCACGAAAAAAGGTTATTCTATCTATGATGAATTTACGTATGAACGGTTCCTTGAAGAATATCAAATCGAACCATCTGTATTTGCTGATGTTAAAGCTTTTATGGGAGATTCGAGTGATGGATACCCAGGAGTAAAAGGTATTGGCCCTAAAAGTGCCTTACAATTAATTCAAACGTATGGTTCTGTTGAAGGCGTTATTGATGCGATAGGGGAATTAAAGCCAGGACAGCAAAAGAAAATTCAAGAGAACTTGGATATGTTACGACTATCCAAAAAATTAGCAACCATTCATTGTGAAATGGATTTACCGATTGAGTTGGAGGAATTACGAATTCCAACGTATAGTAAACAACACTTAACATCACTTGAAGAAGCAGGGTTTGGATTGACTAGCAGACATGCTCAGTCCTTGTACTCGATTTAAAATGGAGGAATAATTGTGGATGTTGTTACACATTTAATGCATATGAAAGATTGTATACTGGGACAGTCAAAAGATTTAGCTCGTATTATCACCGAAGAACAAAACGCACGTTATCCAGAACTAAAACGCGTAGAGTTAGACTTGTTTCCACTGCGTATTGAACTAGTCGAGTTATATGGCGCTTGTTTAGGAATGACAGAAGAACAACGAGTTTTTGTCTTAAAAGAGTGGGGAGAAAGAGCAGGGACACACACGTCTAGAATGCAACAAATCACGATTGATATGATGCTTCGTGAAGTACCTCATTATCGAAATACAATTGGCAGTGTTATTAAATACGAAGCTCAAAAATTAAATTTAAGCGCAAACGAATTATATGATGTAATAGATGTTTTAGATCGTGCTATTAACGATGTTGTTTACTTTTTCAGCGTTCCTTTTGTCCGTCATGATCAAGAGCAACTAGCCTTCTCTCAACAAATGGTTGTCGAATTATCCGTGCCAGTCGTTTCCATCAATGATGATATCGCTATTTTACCCTTGATCGGTTCAATGAATGCCGAAAGATCACGAGTTTTACAAGAGCGTGCTTTAACAGAAGCTTCACGCTTACAAATCAAACATCTAATCATCGATTTATCTGGTGTTCAAACAATTGATACATTCGTAGCGCAACAATTATTTAGTTTACTGGATGCGCTAGCCTTAATAGGTGTAAAAGGTACGGTTAGTGGAATATCTCCAATTATTGCCCAAACGCTTGTTCAATTAGGGTTGGATTTTGGTAAAGTTGGTAGTTATTCTTCGCTTAAACGAGCTCTATCTGTTATTCAATCAAATTAGTATGAGGTGCCATTTTAACAAAGGTTAGAATGTCTTTATTCTCTTCATAGGACACATGACGAATTTGGCTAGCACGATTTCTTCCTCCGTTATCATGGAGGATGAGTGTTAAGCCATTTTCTTTTTCTTCAAACCCAATGAGAGGTACCCAATGATATGCAAATTCGAATTTGCTAAACCATCGTAAACCAAAATATCGATCAAACTTACAAGCAACAGGATGTCCTGCCAGTAACTCTGCTTTAGCCTCTTCAATCGTACAAGATTCTATGGTCCAATTTGGGCCAAGCAATTTGCGTAAATTACGTTTAAAACGCCACGTGAATAAACCTATTCGCGTACCACCGAGTAATCCGTATAATTGATTAATTTGATAGGGGCAGGAATTGGGCATCCAAAAGCGAAGAATGCTCCACGCCGTTACAGGACCACATGCTGATGCATGATAATTTTCATCAATGGACGCATCATATTGAGAGAAACCTTCTAAATCTAATTGAACTCGCATATTTTCACCTCAATAAAAAGAGTTTTTCCGTCTGATTTCACAGTACGGAAAAACTCTTTTTTTGTAAAATATAAAGACTTCAAGGTGTAGTAAAAGTCAAAAAAACCGGCACTTAACCTAATGTGTTAAGTGACCGATTATTTTCTTTGATTAACTTTTGTAACGCTGCACGGAAAGAGATATGAGATTCTAACTCGACTTGAATTCCTGCTTGAACGATTTCACGAACAAATCTTGGATTAAATCCAACATAGATGGGACGTACACCCATCAATTTCAAAGAATTGTTTAATTGATAAAGTTCATCTGTTAACTCCGTATAATCAAATGCTTGAATATCTTCAACTGTAACACCTGTGAAGTCGAAAATAGCTTTTTCAGTATCACGATGCTTTCCGATATAGGCTAAAGTATTTGTTCGAATGCTATCGAATCTTTCTTTAAACATATGACCAGCGATCGGCACCAAAATTGTACTTGGTACAACTGAAGGAATAATTGGGGATGCCATGTTTTTAATAATTCCTTGATAGTACTTAATTTGCTCTTTTAGTTCCTGTATTTCAAGTTCTTGGGACATTTTGCACCTCAAAGCTATTTTTCTTAAAGTATAGCATTAGCTAGTAGGGTGTGCACCTCAATTAGTGAAATTTGTGGGTTTAGTCATAATAAAATCAGTTAAATCCGACATAATAAAAATAGGTAGACACAAGGTCTACCCGTTTTGGCTTTGTAAAAATTCAGTTACTTGCTCAGGTGATTTCGCGTTCGCACTATGCAAATGCGCCTTTTTATCGCCATTTTGATAAATCAATAAACTCGGAATGCCCATAACATCATATTTATCTGCAACTTCAGGCAGTTCATCACGGTTGATTTCAAACCATTTATATTGTTTATATTCTTCTATTATAGGATCAATAAACATATCCATTCTTGTGCAGTCTGGACACCAGCCTGCAGTAAATTTGACGATGACTTCTTCATCTTTAGAAATGATTTGGTTAAATTCTTCCATTGTTGAAATAGCTTTCATGTACTCGTTCCTCCTTGGTCTTTAGGAACAGTTTACATGGAATTTCATTGTAAGAATAGCATTTTGTCTTACTTATTGAAGCTGTTGTTTATATCCTTGGTATTGTTGAACTGTTTGTTGGATTTCTTTTGAATTAGCAGGAGTCAGTGCATACCAACCATGTTTAAATTGAAGTTCATAAAAGTTTCTCTGTTGTTTTGAAATATCTCGTAATTGAGAAAAAATCATTTGATAAAGTGCATCATGACTCGCTTCTTGAGTCGCTGTTTCATAGGCACTACATAAATGCTTTTCCATAGACAAAGCATCGCTAATTAAATCACGATCATTTAACTCTGGTGTTTCTGCAAAAGGAGTCTCTGTATTTTGAACAGTTGATTTATTCACGACATCGGACCTCCTTCGTTTTGTTTTAAGAATTTTAAAATCTCATCATAATGTTTTGTATGCATCTGTTGAGCAGCTTCACACTCTTTTTTGATGTCAGGAAGCTGACATGTTTGCGCGACCCAATCCATTTTTTTAGATGCTAGTAAATTCCATGACAACATATCGCTTAAGTATAAGAGGTCCTTGGAAGATACCATTTTTGGTGGTTCTGGGTACATGGCTTGTTGATCAGCTGGTTGAGAAAATAAATTCATGAATAAAACCTCCTTTAAAGTCGAAATTAGTATGCACGGTATCTTCATATATATACGAAATCAATTTCTTTTGAAAAACTGAAATAACTATGCATGATTCTTAACAGGCATTCATAAAATAATTGGTATGGGAATGGTTTACACAAAATTTTTCAGTGAAGTAAAATCCATAACCATGCTTAAACACGATTAGTTTTTCGAAATAATAGGCGTCATGAAGAGGCGTTTCGATTTGAGTTCACCTAGTTAACTAGGTTGTGAGACGTGTTTGATTGATAAAAGTATGAGTTTGATTGATAAAAGTGTCAGTTTGATTGATAAATGTTCAAAACCAAATCCATCCTATAAAAAAGTGTTTCATAAAAGGTCGTTCCAACTATATATATACAACTTTTATTAAGTTCATTTTTATTATTGATGGATTGTAGTGGAAGATGGCGACTCCGGCGGGAATAGCAGATGTTTTGTGCACCGAAAGCGAAGCGACAGGTGCATGAGCTGAAGGCCCCGGAAGAACGAAGTGATGAGGAGACTGAAGCCATGCCCGCGGAAAGCGTCCATCTGAAACGGAAATCTACTTATTTTAAAAAAGTTGCAAATCGAGATTTTTTACCAATTCTTTTGTCATTTAAATATTGCGAAAAAAGAGAAAATGATCTAGTATTAGATTCATAGATGGTGTTTCTATTTTTTTTGATTTAAAAATGAATGAGTATTCATTCAAGAATTTGATGAGGAGGTTTTTCAAGTGTCATTTCAAATTAAAAAAGCGGCAGTTTTAGGATCGGGCGTTATGGGTTCTGGCATCGCAGCACACTTAGCGAATATCGGTATTCCTACATTGTTATTAGATATGGTACCTCGAGATTTATCAGAGGACGAAAAGGGAAATTCGACGGCAAGAAATCGTGTGGCTCAAACTGCACTTACTAAATTACTAAAACAAAAACCTGCTCCATTAGCTTCAAAGAAAAATCTAGCTTTGCTTACAGCTGGAAACTTTGAAGATGATTTAGAAAAGTTGAAAGATGTAGATTGGATTATCGAAGTAATTGTTGAAAACTTAGATATTAAAAAAGGATTATATGAAAAAATTGATGCTGTTCGCAAACCAGGAACGATTGTGACATCAAATACATCGGGTATTAGCATCAACGCAATGAGTGAAGGCCGTTCAGATGATTTCCAAAAGCACTTCCTTGGAACGCATTTCTTTAATCCACCGCGCTATTTAAAATTGCTTGAAGTTATTCCTGCAGAAACAACACTTCCTGAAGTTGTAGAGTTCATGAAATCATTTGGTGAAGATAAGTTAGGTAAAGGCGTTGTGCTTGCGAAAGACACACCGAACTTTATTGCGAATCGTATCGGAACGTATGGTTTACTGGTTACACTTCGTGAAATGTTAGCAAGAGGATACTCAGTAGGTGAGGTAGATTCGGTAACAGGTCCAGCAATTGGTCGACCGAAATCAGCAACATTCCGTACATTAGATGTAGTCGGTTTAGACACTTTTGGCCATGTCGCGAAAAATGTGTATGATCAAACAACTGGAGAAGAACAAAGAGTATTTGAATTACCTCCGGTGTTAAACAAAATGCTTGAAAATGGTTGGTTAGGTGCAAAATCAGGTCAAGGTTTCTTCTTGAAGAAAGACAAAGAAATTCTTGAGCTAAATACAGAAACAATGGAATACGAACCTGTTAAAAAGTTGAGAACACCATCACTAGAAATGGCGAAACAACAAAAAGGCTTAGCTGCTAAAGTAAAAACGCTTACGTATGCTAATGACCGTACAGGTGAGTTATTATGGAGTATTTTGGCTCCAACGCTTGTGTATTCAGCAAAACTACATGGTGAAATTGCTGACGATATCGTAGCAATTGATAACGCTATGAAGTGGGGCTTCGGTTGGGAACAGGGACCATTTGAAGTGTGGGATGCATTAGGAGTGAAGGAATCAGTTGAAAAAATGAAGGCTGAAGGATTAGAAATTCCTACCTTCGTTCAATCCCTATTAGATAGTGGTCATGAGTCATTCTATTTTGAACAAGATGGAGATCTTTATTTCTTCAACGGATCGGAATACGAATTGATTCCAACAAATGAAAAAGTAATTAATCTTAAACGATATAAAAAGAAACATGGCGTTATTAAAAAGAATTCAGGTGCTAGTTTAATAGACCTTGGAGATGGAATTGCACTTCTTGAATTCCATTCACAATCAAATGCGATTGGCTTAGACATTTTACAAATGATTAACTTTGCAGTTGATGAAGTTGAGAAGAACTTCAAGGGGCTTGTCATTGGGAACCAGGGCAAAAACTTCTGTGTCGGTGCTAACCTTGGGATGATTTTAATGGAAGCACAAGATGATAATATTTTTGAACTTGATTTCACAGTTCGATCTTTCCAAAATGCCATGATGAAAATAAAATACAGTTCAAAACCTGTCGTTGCTGCACCATTTGGCATGACTCTTGGCGGCGGTGCTGAAGTTTGTTTACCAGCTGCACACATCCAAGCATCAATGGAGACGTATATGGGCTTAGTAGAAGTCGGCGTTGGTCTGATTCCAGGCGGCGGTGGAAACAAAGAGTTATACATGAAGCATTTAAAAGGCTTACCAAACGGAGTTCATACAGATTATCTATACGTTGCATCTAAAGTGTTTGAGACAATTGCCATGGCGAAAGTTTCAACATCTGGTGAAGAAGCAAGAGAAAACAATTTCTTGAATTTCGCTGATGGAATCAGTGTGAATGCAGACCATTTAATCTATGATGCGAAGCAAGCTGCTTTGGCCTTGTATGAAGGAAACTATAAAGCACCATTGCGTGAAAAAATTCCTGTAACTGGTGAGTCTGGTTATGCAGCATTACTTTTAGGAGCAGAAGGTTTATTCCTATCAGGATTTGTTAGCGAACATGACTTGAAAATAGCGAAAAAATTAGCATTTGTGTTAGCTGGCGGAAAAGTACCGTACGGCACATTAGTAGATGAGCAATACTTACTTGATTTAGAACGTGAAGCATTCTTAAGTTTAGTTGCAGAACCTAAATCACAAGCAAGAATGCAAAACATGTTAGTAAAAGGAAAGCCTTTACGTAACTAGGTTGCGATTGGGTAAAAGGAGGAAAACTTATGCGCGAAGCAGTACTTGTAGCAGGTGCAAGAACACCTGTAGGGAAAGCGAAAAAGGGCTCTTTAGCAACAGTTCGTCCTGATGATTTTGGGGCATTGGTCATTAAAGAAACATTACGTAGAGCTGGCGGATATGATGGTCCAATCGATGATTTAATTCTAGGATGTGCAATGCCAGAAGCCGAACAAGGTATGAACGTTGCTCGTAATATTGGAGCTTTAGCTGGTTTACCAGATACAACTCCTGCCATTACAATCAATCGTTTCTGTTCATCAGGTTTGCAATCGATTGCTTATGCATCAGAACGTATTATGCTAGGACACTCTCAAGCGATTATTGCTGGTGGTGTTGAATCGATGAGTATGGTTCCGATGATGGGGAATACGATTCGACCAAATGCTAAATTAGCAGAAACGGCACCTCAATATTATATGGGGATGGGTCATACAGCTGAGCAAGTTGCCATGAAGTATGGAATTAGCCGTGAAGATCAAGATGCATTTGCTGTTCGTTCTCATGCGAATGCTGCAGC
The DNA here is from genome assembly GCA_018816185.1 of Bacillota bacterium. Lineage (GTDB taxonomy): Bacteria > Bacillota > Bacilli > Bacillales_A > Planococcaceae > Paenisporosarcina. The sequence continues at coordinate 5,548 of JAHIWI010000117.1, read as the reverse complement.
TGCAATCGCAGCTGGTAAGTATACAGATGAAATCGTACCAGTTGAAGTAACGAAACGATATGTGGATGAAAACAATAAGCCACAAGAAAAAACATTTATGTTCGAAATGGACGAAGGTGTTCGCGAAGGCACGAATATGGAGACTCTTGCGAAACTTCGACCTGCATTCAATGCTCGTGGAACTGTAACAGCTGGTAACGCATCACAAACTTCAGATGGAGCGGGTGCACTACTTGTTATGGATCGTGAAGTAGCGGAAGCACAAGGACTAAAACCTCTTGCTAAATTCCGATCATTTGCAGTTGGTGGAGTACCTCCTGAGGTAATGGGAATTGGACCAATTGTGGCTATTCCTAAAGCGCTTAAAATCGCTGGCTTATCAATTGAAGATATCGATCTTTGGGAGCTTAATGAAGCATTTGCATCACAATCGATTCAAGTTATTCGTCATTTAGGAATTGATATTAATAAAGTAAATGTCAATGGTGGAGCTATTGCATTAGGTCATCCACTAGGGGCAACTGGATCAATTTTAACAATCAAAATGATTCATGAATTAAAACGTCAAGGCAAACAATTTGGTGTTGTTACGATGTGTATTGGTGGCGGAATGGGTGCTGCTGGAGTATTTGAAATTCTTTAATACTTGTCAGAAAAATAGATTAGCCATGATTTATATAATAGGAGGAACTAAACATGACGAATTCAGTTGAGAATATGATTAAAGGCGGAAGCTTTTTAGTAGAAGACGTGGCTTTAGATCGCGTATTCACACCAGAAGATTTTACAGATGAACATAAAATGATTGCTAAAACAACAGAAGAGTACGTAAATAATGAAGTATTTCCTGTCATTGAAAAACTTGAAAACCATGAATTTGAACACTCAGTAAAACTATTAAAATCTGCAGGAGATTTGGGTCTACTTGGTGCCGATGTTCCTGAAGAATATGATGGCCTTGGATTAGACAAAATTTCTTCGGCTTTAATTGCTGAAAAAATGTCAAAAGCGGGTGGATTCTCGATTACTCATGGTGCTCATGTTGGAATTGGTTCACTACCAATCGTTCTTTTTGGTAATGAAGAACAAAAACAAAAGTACCTACCTAAGCTTGCAACTGGTGAATTGATTGCAGCGTATGCATTAACAGAACCAGGTTCAGGATCAGATGCTTTAGGAGCGAAAACATCTGCTAAGTTAAATGCAGCAGGTACTCATTATGTACTTAACGGTGAAAAGCAATGGATTACAAACGCAGGATTTGCTGATGTATTTGTTGTCTATGCAAAAATTGATGGAGAACATTTCTCTGCATTCATCGTAGAACGTGAATATGATGGAGTTTCTGTAGGTGCGGAAGAGAAGAAAATGGGGATTAAATCATCTTCGACACGTACTTTAATCCTTCAAGATGCTCAAATCCCAGTAGAAAACCTACTTGGTGAAGTTGGCCGTGGCCATGTGATTGCATTCAATATTTTAAACATTGGACGTTACAAATTGGGAGTAGGTACAGTAGGTGCTTCTAAACGTGCGTTTGAATTAACAGTTGCTTATACAAACCAACGTCAACAATTCAAAACACCGATTTCGTCTTTCAATTTAACAAAAGAAAAATTGTCTACAATGGCTGCACGCTTATATGCATCTGAAAGCTTAATCTATCGTACAGTTGGTTATTTCGAGGACCGCATGAGCCAATTAAGTGCAGAAGAACAAAAAGACGGTAAAGCAATTGCAGCTTCAATTGCAGAATATGCAATTGAATGTTCAATCAATAAAGTATTTGGTACAGAAGTTTTAGATTACATTGCAGATGAAGCGGTTCAATTACATGGTGGTTATGGCTTTATGCAAGAGTATGAAGTAGAACGTATTTACCGTGATTCACGTATTAACCGTATTTTTGAAGGAACAAATGAAATTAATCGTTTGTTGATCCCTGGAACTTTCCTTCGAAAAGCGATGAAAGGTGAACTTCCACTTCTTCAAAAAGCAAAAGCACTTCAAGAAGAGTTATTAATGATGATGCCTGAGGAAATCGAGGACGCACCATTAGCTCAAGAAAAAGTACTTGTACAAAATGCGAAGAAAATTGGTTTGTTAGCTGCTGGTTTAGCTGCGCAACGTTATGGTGCTAAGCTTGAAACTGAGCAAGAAGTATTAGCAAACATTGCTGATATCGTTAACAATTTATTCGCGATGGAATCAGCTGTATTGCGTACAGAAAAAGCGATTCAACGTGATGGTGTTGAAAAAGCGAACCAAAAACTTCTATATACACAAATCTTCTGTCAAGAAGCATTCGAGTGTATCGAAAAAGACGCGAAAGAAACATTAATCGCAGCTGTAGAAGGAGACAACTTACGTATGATGCTTTCAGCTCTTCGTAAATTAACTCGTTCAACTCCTTACAATGTAATTGCTAAAAAACGTGAAGCATCAGTGAAAATTATTGATGCAGAAAAGTATATTGTCTAAATAACTTAAATCCGACCGCTTCTGATGAGGCGTTCGGGTTTCTTTTTTGATACTATAAATAAAAATAGGAGGTAGAATAATGGCTATTACGTATTATGGATATCCTAATTGTGGATCGTGCAAAAAAGCAAAGTCTTGGTTAAATGCTGAAGGAATTGAGTATCATGATGTACATATAGTAGAAACTCCGCCTTCAAAAGAAGAATTGAAAAAGATTGTAGAAACGAGTGGATTTCCACTTAAAAAGTTTTTCAATACAAGTGGCATGAAATACAGAGAGTTAGGTTTAAAGGATAAAATCCCGACGATGTCAGATGATGAGCAGTTAGAAATGCTAGCTTCTGACGGGATGCTTATTAAGCGACCACTCGTGACAGATGGTGAGAAAGTAACGCTTGGATTTAAGGATTCAGATTTCGCAGAGAATTGGAAAAGAGTTTGAACATATCTTGTTTTTAGTCGGTGATTATGTCAAACTGAAATTGAAAAGATTACATATGTGGAGGGGTATAATATGAGCACACCAAAAGATTTACGTTACTCTGAAGAACACGAATGGGTTAAAGTAGAAGATGGTAAAGCACGTATCGGAATTACACATTTTGCACAGTCAGAACTTGGTGACATCGTATTCGTTGAACTACCACAAGTAGGCGATGAAATTAAATCGAACGAACCTTTCGGAAGTGTTGAATCTGTTAAAACTGTTTCTGAACTTTATGCACCAATTAGCGGTAAGGTAATTGAAGTGAATAGTGAATTAGAAGACAGCCCTGAATATGTAAACGAATCACCATATGAAAATGCATGGATGATCGTAGTTGAGCCTACAGATACTGCTGAAGTGGATGCACTTATGACGGCAGAGCAATATGAAGAAATGACTAAAGAGTAATAGACTTAAAAAACGCCGATCACTTTTCGGCGTTTTTTCTTTACACTGAATTTAATTTAGGAGTGAAGAGGATGAGTAGTGATAAAGTGATTGTTGTGGAAGGAAGATCAGACAAGCTCAGAATCAATATGGTATTAGCAGAACCAATCGAGATTATTTGCACAAATGGAACTGCCAGTCCAACTAAAATTGAAGAACTATTAACTCCTTACGAAGAGTATGAGATATTTATATTCGCGGATGCGGATGCTTCCGGTGAAAAACTCCGACAAATTTGCAAACGAGCGTTTTCTGAAGCACGACATCTATATACAGATGAAAAGTTTAAAGAAGTTGCCACAACCCCTCTAAAAGTGTTAGCCTCAATATTATTAAATGCACATATTGATGTAAAAAAAGAATTTATCGGTTAAAAGGATGTAATAGGTATGAAAGAATGGACTCGAGAAGAGTGGGAAACTACTTCAATGAGCGAAGAAATGACAGCATATTACTTGTACGCGCCAATGTGTGGAACCTGTCAAGTTGCCTCAAAAATGCTGTCAGTTGTTAAAGAAATGATGGTAGACGTTAAGATCGGTCAAGCGAATTTGAATTTTGTAGAGTCATTGGCTGCTGATTATCAAATTGAAAGTGTTCCTTGTTTATTAATAACTGAGCAAGGAAAAGTTCGTGAAAAAATATATGCATTTCACTCAGTACCTTATTTATACGAAAAATTAAAAAGAAAATAATTGACGAAGAAAATTGAACATGTTACATTATCATTCGTACTTAAAAATTTAATATCGTTGCTCTTATTAAGAGAGGTGGAGGGATAGTGCCCTATGAAACCCAGCAACCGTCACAATTTGTGAAATGGTGCCAAATCACTCAAAGCAATTGCTTTGATAGATGAGAGAATGGTCTAACGTATATATATCTATGCGCTTATGTCCCTTCTGCTTGTCTGCAGAAGGGGCTTTTTTGTTTCCTCAAATAAATAATTTTTTGGTTGAGAGGAAGACTAACAGGGATACGCAGAGGAATAGCAATATTACGTTACAAGTGCTCTTAATGATTAAGCAATTATAGAAGTTACGAAAAATTATAGGAATAAAAGAGGTGAGTATGATGATTGTATTAGAGAATCTATCGAAAACGTTTCAAACAACGAATGGTGAATTAAAGGCAGTAGATCATATCAATTTAACAGTAAATCAAGGCGAAATTTTTGGAATCATTGGATACAGTGGTGCTGGGAAAAGTACATTGATCCGTTTGTTGAATGGATTAGAAAAGCCTACTGAAGGCTCAGTAACAGTGAATGGTCAAAACATATCAGCTAGTAAAGGTCATCAACTCCGTCTAGCAAGACAAAAAGTTAGCATGATATTCCAGCATTTTAATTTATTGTGGTCACGAACAGTAGAAGACAATATATCATTCCCGCTAGAAATAGCTGGGATCAGTAAAATAGAGCGCCAAAAGCGAGTGAAAGAATTAATCGAGCTTGTAGGGTTAACCGGTAGAGAGAAAGCCTATCCATCTCAACTGTCAGGTGGTCAGAAACAACGTGTCGGAATTGCTCGTGCACTTGCCAATCAACCTGAAGTGTTGTTGTGTGATGAAGCTACTTCAGCTTTAGATCCTGAAACAACCGATTCAATTCTAGAATTATTAGTGGATATCAATAATCGACTTGGTTTGACTATTGTATTGATTACGCATGAAATGCACGTGATTCGCAAAATATGCCATCGTGTTGCTGTAATGGAGGCTGGCAAAATTGTTGAACAAGGAAACGTTCTTCAAGTCTTTCAAGCTCCAAAGCAAGCGATTACGAAACGTTTCGTTTCACAAATTAGTGGAAACGTAACAGCTAATCAAACAATTGCGCATTTAAAAGAACAATATCCTACAGGGAAATTAGTCAAATTAGTTTTTGTTGGAGATCGGACAGAGCAGCCAATCTTATCTCGATTAATTAAGCAATTTCAAGTAGAAGTAAATATTGTTCAAGGAAATATTGAACAAACTCAAAATGGTGCTTATGGAACCTTGTACTTACAACTTGATGGCGATGCGAGAGCTATTGATGAAGCGATTAAGTACTTACATGATCAAGAAGTTCAAACGGAGGTGATTTCACATGATTGAAAACCTTCTACCGAATGTTGACTGGGACAAAAT
>JAHIWI010000116.1 GCA_018816185.1 Bacillota bacterium | reverse complement strand
TACGTGATGTGAATGTGAAATAGTGACTGGTAAAGCTGTGATTTTTGGAAGTACTCTTTCAATGATTTCGAATTGTTGTTCTCTCATATCAAAATATAAATAATAGAGATTTTGTCTTCGATTTAAATGGTTTTCAACATCTTGGTAAGCGAGTGCTTTCCCTTTTTCAATGACTTCTGCTGCTTGGACAAGTTCTTTTCCATCCCAGTCTGAATCTCCATTACTTAAATAGAGTGCAATTTCATGAAATATTTTGGAATAAAGGGCTTCTATATCTAAACGATATTTTTTTAAGTCTTTATCGATACTTGGCATATACATATTGACCACTAATGCTACACCAAAACCTACGGCCATTAATTGTGTTTCGTTCCAAAGTAAAGACAAGGATAGCGATTTAGCATCAAATAGATGCAAGAGAATGACCACACTCGATACAAAACCATCTTGAAATTTTAACGAGACTAATGTCGGAATAAATAACAATAAAATAAGACCAAACACAAGGGGATGATAGGATATTCCTTCAAAAAATATGAAAGCAAATCCAACACCAATGACACTTGAAATGATACGAGCATATACCGCACGAACAGATTTTCTCTTCGTTGGTTGAATACATAAAACCGTCAAAATAAATGCTGAACTGTAGTAATCTAAATCTAAATACATCGCGATTAACATCGCAATACTCGCTCCAACTGCTGTTTTCAACGTTCGATACCCTATACGAAATTTCCGTAAATCCATTCAACCCTCACCCCCTTCTCAAAATGACGTAAGCAAAAGAGCACTGAATAACAGTGCTCTCGTTTTCAACCTTATAGCTCATCACAATGTTCTTCAAATAATGCTTGTATATGAGTAATTACGGACATTGGATCGTGACCTTCAATTTCATGACGACCGATTTCAGCAACAAGTGCTCCATCTTTCATTAACACGAATGATGGGGATGACGGCAAGTGCTCATCTCCAAATAGCATACGGGCTTGAGCAGTAGCTTCTTTGTCTTGTCCTGCGAAAACTGTTACGAGATGATCGGGACGTTTATCATAATGAACAGCATTTGCAGCTGCTGGACGAGCTATTCCCCCAGCACAACCACATACTGAATTAATCATAACCAATGAAGTACCTTTACGAGAGAACGCTTGTTCCACTTCTTCAGGAGAAGTCAATTGTTCATACCCGCTTGCCTCCATTTCACCACGTGCTTGACGAACTATATCGTTCATTAATAAATTAAAATCCATATTCATTGTTAAAACTCCTCTCAAACTTCTGTATTAATAATAGCAGTTCATGAATACCCACGCAAAAACTAGGATTTATTATCTAGAAAAAGTTGTTCTATTGCTTGTGAGACGGTTTTATTGCCTTTTAGTATCTCTGCTTCTAAGCTCTTAACAGTTGTTTTCGTATGAGGTTGCTCATAGAATTGATCCATTAAGCGATCGACAATCATTGTATGGAACCAATCTTTTGTTTGCGACTGTCTTCGTTCGGTGAAAAAACCTGATTTCATAAGTGTATCTTTAAAGGAACAAATAATGTGCCATGTTTCTTCAATTCCAACATAATCTTTTGATGAAGCGGGTATTGCTTTAGTTACCCACCCTGGGCTTGCGGGTTGCAAAAAATGCAAAATTTGTTGGTACTCAGCGACTGTTTTCTTCGCCATTTTTGCATTGTCGCCATCAGCTTTGTGAACGATTAATAAATCCGCTAATTCCATTATTCCTTTTTTCATCCCTTGCAGTTCATCACCAGCACCGGTTAAAACTAACAATAAAAAGAAATCAACCATTCCCCGAACAATCGTTTCACTCTGACCGACGCCAACGGTTTCAATCAAAATCACATCGTAGCCCGCCGCTTCGCATAGCAACATCGTTTCTCGCGTTTTTTTATGAACGCCACCTAAAGTTCCAGCAGTTGGTGAAGGGCGAATAAAGGCATTTTCATGTCTCACAAGTTCTTCCATCCGCGTCTTATCTCCTAATATGCTTCCACCTGATATAGTGGAGCTAGGATCTATCGCTAACACCGCCACTTTAAAACCTTCATTACATAAAAACTTGCCAAATGCTTCAATAAAAGTACTTTTACCAGCACCAGGTACTCCCGTGATTCCTATACGAGTACTGTTGCCGGTGTGAGGTAAAAGCTCTTGAAGTAAACGTTGCCCTGCACGTTTATCTGCAGAAACAGTACTTTCAAGTAAAGTAATGGCTTTGGCCAAATGGAGTCTAGAAC
>JAHIWI010000115.1 GCA_018816185.1 Bacillota bacterium | reverse complement strand
GTTAATGCATCCCACACTTTTTCTGCAGTTGATGATATGTATGTTACATATTGAAAAGTAGATGAGTTCATATAAATCCTCCATTAATCGTTGTATATGTATAATTCGCTTTCGGATGAATGAATCCTTTAAATTCGCAAATAAAAAAGAAAAGGCATCCGAATAACCATTCTTCAGCCTTTCCTATTTAGACTTCAAACTCATGATGATCAGAAAAATTCCGCTAAAAAGAAAGATGCCTTTCTTTAATGATATCTTTTCTGAGAGCCCTGATATTCCTATTCCTGTTGTCACGATTAAAATGACAGGTCCAACTAACGCGAGCATCGTATTGATATAAAAGGCTTTTTCTAAATCATTATATTTTAACATCAACATAGCAGCGGTTATTTCAATACTTCCAGAAATGAGTCTTAATGCAATCATAAAAAAAAGTGCCTTCTCCATTAACCCAAACACCTAGTCACCCTCTAAAATGAATTCAGTATTAATTATATGTAGAGGATAGGCGTTATAGGTCATAGAAAGGCATACATTTTACATCGATTATTCAAGCTCATTTAAGTGACAGACTATAAAATACATTCTTCTTCAACCAATTGGATTAATTCTTTTAACTGTTCGACACTCGTTTCAAGGGATAGAGAATAATATCGTTGCGTTCCTTTTTGTTCAATCTGCACTAATCGATTATCTCTTAATATTTTCAAATGATGAGAAATGGCGGGTCGAGACAATAAGGATTGATCCGCAATTTCATTTACACTTAATGTTTCATGTTCAGCCAAAAGCAAGATAATGTCTTGTCTCGCAGGGTCTGAGAATGTTTGAAATAATGGGATACATGCTCTAAAAACGTCTACTGCTTGTTTTGTCATTTAAGACACCTCTCAATTACTACTTATTTATCTCCTGCAACATATTTGGCAATTTTCGCAGCTGTACTTCTTGGTAAGAATTTGGCTGCAGTAGCGCCAATTTTGTTTGAACCGCCGGTAATTACTACGCGCTTTCCATTTTTCATTCCATTATAACCTAGTGCAGCGACAGTAGTGGCATCCATTGCCTTGCTGAACATTTTTGTCTTTTCAACATTTGCAACAGAACCAAAATTGGTTTTTGTCGCGCCAGGACATAATGTAGTTACAGTTACACCAGTACCTGCTAACTCTTCAACAAGTGCTTCAGAAAATGACAGTACATATGCTTTCGTTGCATAATACACAGCCATCATTGGACCAGGTTGAAAAGCGGCTGTACTTGCTACATTCATTATTTGACCAAACTTTTGTTTTTTCATTTGAGGGAGAAATGCGTGAGTTAACTCAGTTAGTGCAGAAATGTTCAGTTGGATCATTTCAAGTTGTTTCTCCACATTTAGTTCATCAAATTTTCCTAACAAACCAAAGCCAGCATTATTGATTAACACATCTACTTGAAGTTCTTTTTCTTGTATTTCTTCTACCAGTTTTCTTACCGAGCCTGGTTTACTTAAGTCCATTGGTATTGTTGTAACATTTAATAAAGGGAACTCCGATTTAATACTCAATAACTTTTCTTCATTTCTTGCAACCACAATTAGATTATATTGCTCTTTTGCTAATAATTGAACAAACTCATAACCTAATCCACTAGTCGCGCCTGTAATTAATGCTGTTTTCTTCATAATTACCTCCATTATTTTTAAGTGCTTAAATACTTAAATGTTTAAACGTTTAAACATATAATAATTAAAGAAAGAATGATTGTCAATGAACAACCATTCTTACAGCATACTTTTCAGATCCTAGTCACCCTCTACAATGGATTCATTACTAATTATATGTAGAGGATAGGAGTTATAGGTCAAGCAAAGACACTTTTTACATACTTCATTCATTTAATGGTTTATAACAGAACCACCAGTCTAAACATTGGACATCGCCTTGTTGAGCTTCTTCTACTCGTTTCTCTACAGCCATTACTGTTCGTGGAGGAGGAATAATTACCTGACTTCCTAAATACGAATTGTTTGGCCAGTTTACAGGTGTTGCTACTCCGTTTTCTGAAGATACTTGTAAAGCCTTCACAACTCTTAAAATTTCATCAATATTTCGACCAACACTCGGAGGATAATTTAACATTAATTGGATGATTCCTTTTGGGTTCACAATGTACACAGTTCGAACGGTTGAAGAGCTTAAATTCGGTGATACCATCCCAAGTTGCATTGATAGCTTTCCAAGTTGATCAGCAATAATAGGAAAACTAATAGAAACATGAAAATGGTCTCGAATCCATTCCATCCATTTCATATGCGCAAAAACATCATCTAAAGATAAGCCGATTAATTGTGTGTTCAGCTTTTTAAATTCATCGCTTTTTAGTTGAAACTCCACAAATTCCGTTGTACATACTGGCGTAAAATCACCTGGATGTGAAAATAGCACAAACCATTTCCCTGCATAATCATCAGGCAATGTTAGTTTCCCTAATGTGGATTCAACCTCGACATGCGGAAATGGCTCGCCTAAAAGAGGTGGACAACCTCGTTCATTCATTCTACTCGTTCCTCCTAAATCCGGTAATGACACTCCTAAATAGGTATATGCATGATCCCGGTATTCAGTTACGAGTATTTATTCCGCAGCAATCTTTAATTTATTCCGTTTGCCGACATACCAAAAAATCGTCGCTAAAATCATAAATAGTAGAATTGAAACGTACCAAGGTAGTTCGGTAATGACCTCACCAAACGCTGTATAGAAGATTGCTGGCATGATTACACCAACCATGGAGAAAATCATATATTGCTTAAAGGTTTTTGACATTTCGATTAAATACAACGAAAGTAAATGGAAATGAACAAAAGGCATAATTCGTAAAATCATGACTTGGCCAATTGTAATGGAGTTATCTTTAAACATTTTATCTTTCAATCTCGTCACCCTAGCACGAAACCTTGGGAATTTCATCACAAGCAAATAAGACACCCAGCTCATCAACGTAAGACCGATAAACGACAATATGGCGCCTTTAAAGAATCCAAATAATACGCCACCTGCGATACAAACTACAATGACTGGTAGGAATAAAAGCGGTCGCAATACATGCAATAAGACAAATAGTATGGGTGCTAACCACCCCGCATTTTCTATGAATGTTTGAAGGGTTTTATCAAATTGATCCATATATACCCTCCTAAAAATAATGTGACTTCTATAAAAGGAAGAATAACCTAGCAGGCATGTTTTTACAATTAAGTGTGACCATTCTTTCTTAACTTCTATTAAAACGTATGGGTATTCTAGAATTTATGCCGGCATATCGAAATTATGCAGATTGATTTGAATGAGAGGTTAATGTCCTACTGTGATCCCAGAAGCGAGAGTAAGGGTAATCAGAGCGATTATAAGAGGAGTTTTACTAAATATGTGGAATTTAATATAGAGAAGCATCACAACAACGTAGAAGAAGGGTCGGATGAGAAGATGCAGGAAATAAAGTGGAAAGAAATAGATTTAAACACAATAAATCAAGAGGAAGTTGTGAATCTCTATTCAACTGTGTGGAATAAAGAACCAAAAGAATTTCAAGAACAGTTTAACCGACATGTAACGTACCCTCGATTTCATGCAGTAGGAGCTTATGCAGAGGATAAACTAGTTGGCTATGTTTACGGTTACTCTTCTCAACCGGGTCAGTACTACCACGATAAATTGGCAGAAGCTTTACAAGAAACGCCTGAATGGATGAATGAAACAATGGAATTGGTCGAATTAATGGTCAATCCCGATTTCTCTGGTCAAGGCATTGGCAAACAACTTGTAACGAAATGGTTAAGTTCCTTACATGGACATGTGTTACTAACAACGAAAGCAGATAATAGGAAAGCGCAAGAACTTTACGAAAAACTTGGGTTTGAGCAACTGAAAAATGATTTCCAACCAAACGATTCAAGCAACTGGATTATATACGGAAAAGTGATTCCGTGGATACTTCCTAACATTGAAACGGATCGCCTTCTTTTAAGACCGTGGCAAAAAGAAGACGCTGAAGATTTATACGCGTATGCGAAAGATGATCGTGTTGGACCTATGGCTGGTTGGGCACCGCACAAAAATGTAGAAGAAAGTCTTGAAGTCATTGGATTCTTCCAATCTGCAGGAGATACATATGCGATTGAATGGAAAGAGACGGGTACCGTAATTGGTGGTATTGGCTTGCATGACCGCCGTCCTGATGCAGATCGACAACATATGCCTCAACGAGAAATCGGTTATGTGCTTAGTCCAGAATACTGGGGCAAAGGCATCATGCCTGAAGCCGTTGAAGCGGTTATTCATCATGGATTTGTAGATATGAATCTCGACATTATTTGGTGCGGACATTTTAACTTTAACAACAACTCTCGTCGCGTCGTCGAAAAAACAGGTTTCAGCTATCTTTGGACGAAGCCATTTGTACTTACGAGACTAGGTAATCGCGAAGTGCAAAACTTACTTTATATACAGACTCGTGAAGACTACCTTCAAAACCGAAACTAAACTGCCTCTCTTGGGGGAACTAGTGTGACTAAATCCGAATCCTTAACTGTGATTACTATGGGCACTTTATATTCATTCAGTATTTCATTGCTGCTTACCTTCATTGGGAATTTAATGTTTTCAGAGTTCATTTCTTTCCCTTTTTTTCTCCTGATGACATTGATTCCTTCAATTGGTGCTTTTGGAATTCTTCTTTATTTGAAAATCCGTAAAGGGAATTTAGGATATTTACTTTTCAGTCTAATTCTAGGTTTTTTCATTTCATTCTTCTCGATGTTCATCGCATTATTTTTAGACAACATATTTAAAGAAGAAATATACTGGACTTTATTGGATGTTGAATCATTTAAATGGTTTTTGGCATTTGCTATGATTGGTACTATTCTTTTTATCCCAATCAGCTTTGTGTTTATTAAGATTTCGCTTAAGTATTTTTCCATTTCGAATAAAGGCAAGAATGATTAGAAGATTGAAGAGAAGGAGGTTAGTTCTCATGAGGGAAACCTATTTTTATGAGGCTTTTGAAGGGCTTTCGAGATTAGCCCCTGGAAGTGAACGATCTACTAAAACGGCTATTTCGATGGTAGATATTCCGCGAGATAAAAAAATCAATATCCTTGATATAGGTTGTGGAGCGGGGACGCAAACTCTAGTATTAGCCGAAATGTTTCCCAATGCACATATTAAAGCAATCGATACAAGTGAACATTTTCTAACTGTGTTAAGAACGCGTCTAGTTGAAAAAGGTCTTTCCGAAAGAGTCGATGTATTAAACCTATCCATGTTTGATATGGATTTTCCTCTTGAATCATTCGATATCATTTGGGCAGAGGGTTCCATCTATATCGCTGGATTTCAAAGAGGGTTGAAAGATTGGAATCCATTTTTGAAACAAGAGGGTTACCTCGTGTGTAGTGAAATTTCTTGGTTACATAATAATCCTGCGAACGAAAGTAAGGAATTTTGGGAACAAGGTTACTCGGAAATGAATACGATTCCAGCAAAAATAAAACAAATAGAAGATGCCGAATACTCATATCAATCATCATTTACCTTACCTAAAGAAGACTGGACAGAGGAATACTATAAACCTTTAGAAAATAATCTTCTTCAAATGAAAGAGAAGTATGAAGGCAATGATGTTGCGTTAGGGATTGTGGACATGCTCCAACAGGAAATTGATCTGTATAGCCAATACAATCGTGATTACAGCTATGTGTTTTATGTCATGAAGAAGAGATAGATGATGAAAACGCTCAAATTTTTTCAATAAATAGGTAGTAATTGCAAGAGAGGACGTGTTGAAATGAAAGACCAAGTAAAGAAAGAGTTACGGGGGATCGAGCAGGACTTATGGGCAATGAGTGATCACTTATATCATAACCCGGAACTTGGGGACCAAGAATTTAAATCCATGGAGCTGCTAGTCAATTATTTAGAGCGCCATGATTTTCGAGTGGAAAAAGGCATCGTAGGTCGTCCCACTTCATTCCGAGCAGTATTTGATAGCGGGTTGAAAGGTCCTGCTATTGCGTTTCTGGCAGAGTACGATGCATTACCGGGTGTTGGTCATGGGTGCGGACATAATATGATTGGAACAATGGGCATTGGTGCAGGTGTTCTTTTATCGAAAGTTGTCTCTGATATCGGTGGGAAGGTGGTCGTCCTCGGTACTCCTGCTGAAGAAACGAACGGTGCGAAAGTTACCATGGCTGAGCAAGGTGTATTTCAAGACATTGATGCGGCAATGATTCTTCATCCATCTGATGAATCTTATGAAAGTGGAGATTCACTTGCAATGGACGCCATTCAGTTTGATTTTAAAGGACGTCCGAGTCATGCAGCAGCGTCTCCTGAAAAAGGAATCAACGCACTTGATGCAGTCCTACAGTTGTTCAACGGTGTAAATGCATTGCGTCAACATGTACGTTCGGATGTAAGAATACATGGCATTATCACAGAAGGCGGCGTTGCTGCAAATGTCGTACCAGAATATGCTTCAGCCCAGTTTTATGTAAGAGCTGCAGATCGTACGTATTTAAATGAAGTGGTAGAGAAGGTTAGAAAGATTGCAGAGGGAGCTGAGCTTATGACTGGTGCTCAACTTTCCATGCATAACTACGAATTAAGTTACGACAATATGATTACCAATCAAGTGATGTCGAACCTATTTAGTAAGAATTTAGAGTTAACCGGAGTGGAAACCATTCACCCTTCGAAAGACTCCTATGGTTCACTAGATATGGGAAATGTCAGTCAAGTTTGCCCGTCCATTCATCCGTACATTGGACTTGATTCACCAGGTCTTGTATTCCATACAACGGAAATGGCCGATCTAACCATCACAGACAATTCTCATCACATTTTATCTCGTGGAGCATTGGCAATGGCTCTTACAGGCTATGATTTACTGGCAAACCCAAAATTGCTTGAGCAAGTAAAAGAGGAATTTGAAGCAAAAAATAATAGATCTTAAAAGGCGTAGCGATGAGTCAATTTCATCATTCCTCATTTTAATAATAAAAACGTAAATGTAATTGGTTTTATTGTTAATTCCCGTTCATTTTATCGAGATTGTATTGATTGGACCGAGAATGCTAATGATTCAATGTACAAAGAAATTTATGGACTATATAAACAAAGGTATCAACCAAAAGCCTGACATCCATGATCATTCGGTGTAGAGCAATGACCAATGACTTAGGTGAACGATATTTTAATTAACGTCAATCGAGTGGATTGAATTCATAAGCAAGTGGCGGCTGGAATTGTATCTTCAGCCGCTTTTTTCTATGGTGGAAGGTGACCATTCTTTATTTCCCAAAACGGTCAAAAAGGTTTATGAATGGGTGGTCGATTTGAGGACCGCAATCCTTTACAATAAGAAGATATGGTTTGGACGGGTTAGGAGTGTTTTGGTTGTGAGTGTGGTGAAAAGTATGGATGTGACGCGGTGCAATTTAGCTGTGAGCAGCCGGTTTAAAAAGAGTAAGCCGAAAATGGCAGATGAATTGACAAGTTTGTTGAATGCATCTCCCATTGTTGAAGTGCATATGGAGCGTCTTGCAGATGGACAGGCAAATCAGCGACGCGTGTCGTTATATATAGATTCAGAAGCAATTGAAGGCACCCCGGTTATGGAATGTGAATGGATTGGGAACGGGCTTGAAGTTTCTCATTTTTACATTACGAAGAAGCGTCTGCAATTAGGAAATAACCGACATCTGCACATGAAGATGGCGTTTGATCGTAAAGGGCTTGTGTCTACTGAAATGACACTAACTCTTTATCGAATCATTCAATCTTTACCCATTGCTTCCGACCGATCGGAGTATGTAAAGAAACGGATTTCAAGTTGGGAATCTTATTTACATGTAATGGAGCGAAACGCAGATGTGGATCGACTGGAGATCGGCATTCGAGGAGCAAGATTAAGTCCTGATTTCCGTAAAGTAACGTTTGAGCTACAAAAGCTACCAAACGGATTTGATAAATATTATAAAAAGTCAGCTGTTAAATTAGTTGAGACGAACCAAAGCCTAGGAAATGTTGTACAAGTTCAAATGGGTAAGCGAAGTATCGATGTGGAACTAAGCAGGGATCTACAAGAAAAGGCACGAACAGGAAAATGGCGCGTGCCTGCGAGTGGTAAACTCGCATTTGATAATGTAGCGGAAATGGCACAAATCAATCGGTTAAAGGATGGCTTTAAACGTCTTGAAAATGGTTGGGCGGTAAATCCAAACCTCGAAAAGTTACTATTTGAAAAACGACCAACTGTTCGAAAAGGCAAAGTACCTGAGGACTTATCGTTCAAACAAAATCTTAATGAGTTTCAACGACAGGCGGTCGAAGGCGCGATTGCCGCAAATGATATGTATGTGATTCAAGGTCCCCCTGGAACCGGGAAAACCACGGTTATATCGGAAATTTGTTATCAGCATGCGAAGATGGGATTAAAAACGCTTGTCGCTTCTCAATCGAATTTAGCGGTAGATAATGCACTCGGTAAACTGATGAAGGACCAAGACATTCGAATTTTACGTATTGGTCGAAGTGAAAGTATCGAGGAAGAAGGACAGCGCTTTGTGGAAGAGCAAGTGGCTCTTTACTGGAAAGAGCAGACGCTTTCGTCGATTCAAACGCATGTGAATCAGTTTGAAAAAGAAGGACATGCCTTACTTGCTGCGATTAAAGATACCGAAGAAACCGTCACGTATTTAAAGATTGAAATAGAAGAGCTTGAAACAAAGAAAGTTGAAAAAGCACAGGCTAAAGAAAAATTAATCAAACTAAAGCTCGATTTGGAAACAAGTCAGACGTACGTTCAAGAGTTGAATCGCAAAGAGAGCCAATTCGAACGTCAATTAAATATGAGCGAAGACATTTTAGAAGATGCAAAAAGCAGATATGAACGGTTAAACAATCAAGTCGCCTTGTATGCTGGAACGGGTGAATTCGCAAAACTGTATTCACGACTTGTAAATGAAGTTAGTGAACTTCAGAAACAGTTCGACTTTTTAGAAGTTGAGATGTCACTTCAGAATAAGCGAAGCGAGCGTCAAAAGGCTGAAGTCCAACTTAAAGGTTTTCAAGCTCAACTAGCATCTTTTGTACATGCAGCTGAGCAAATTCCTCATGTGAAAAAAATCCCGGAACTGCAAGCTTTAATTGGAAATGACGCATGGACTCACACAAATGAAATCGACTCGCTAATTCAACAGATGGGTCAATTGCGTGTGAATTATCAAGCTTCCATGCAATCAGGGAACCATTCTGAAATGGATGCTACTTTGAATAAAGCCATTGTGTATGCAGAGCAACAGTTGCATGCGCACCAATACAATATGAAAATGCTAGCAAAGAAAATATCGATGTTGCCTCACGTAACAGGAGTAAAGTTAGAAGATGCTTATGTGAAAAAAGTAATCGATGCATTTCGGGATTATACGAAACAAATGAATGCGTTCAGAGAGCCTTTGCAACAAGCGGATCGCCAAAAATTATCGACGATTTATGAACATATGATGGTTTTAAAAGCTTCTCGTACTGCGATTTTTAAAAACAAGGTTTCTCAAGTTCATGGGAATGAGCAGATTAAGAATGAGATTTTAACGACTTTTGAAAAGTTAAAAGAAGTTGTTGGACAAGCACTTGTAACTCGTCAGCTAGAATTAGAGGCTGAGATTTCTTTATTGGACCAAAAACTAGCGACACTCGATGAAGAGATTGTCTCTGTTGAACAGTCTTTATCGGATATGAATGAGGTTGCAATAGCGCCAATGCATGAAGTGGAAAAAGTTCTTGGGGAGAAGAAGTTAGAACTTGAACAACTGGGAACGGAAGAGAGTTACGTAGAAGGTTTAGAACAAGCATCTGCAGCGCAACAAGCCGTTGTGCAAAAACGTCAGCATGAAATGACGCAATTCAAAACGACGATCGATGAATTACAACAAAAAATGTCTGATGAACAACAAAAGCAAGAATCATTTGCTCACGAAATGTCCGAATTAGAAGAGGTTGTTTTAATCGACTTCGATATTTTACTTAGCAAAGTGAAATCGGATTATGAACAGAAGTCTGGCCAATTAAGTGAACTGAAACGTAAAGAGACGTTGTTGAGCGTATCGAACGACATACGCCTGGAATGGCAAGAAATGCTTCAGGAATCGACGGCTTACGATTTAGATGAAATCAAGAAATTGTACATCCAATATGCCAACGTCATCGGCGTTACTTGTTCTATCTCGGCAAGTAAAGATTTCGTGAATCAATACCCCGATTTTGACGTGGTCATTATTGATGAAGTATCCAAAGCAACGCCGCCAGAATTGTTACTGCCAATGCTAAAAGGGAAGAAAATCATATTGGTTGGTGACCATCATCAATTACCACCACTCGTTGGACAAGACACGATGGATGAAGTGCTTGAAGAAATGACGGACCCAACCGAAAAAGCCGATTTAAAAGCGATTTTGAAGGAATCAATTTTCGAGCGTTTGTTTAAAGACTTACCTGACGATAGCAAAGCTACGCTACGTATTCAGTACCGAATGCACGAGCACATTATGGAAACCATCAACCCTTTTTACTTAGAGAAAAATTACGGGCTGGAGTGTGGTTTGACTGACTCCAATAAAGACCGGGACCACTTGCTCGATGGCAAGCAGTTTAAACGTGGTCAACATATCCTTTGGTACGATATGCCGAACGCGAAAGGCTTTTTAGAGGAGCGGGAACAACATAATCGAAGCTTTTATAATGCAGCTGAACTAGCGCAAATACAAGCGTTGTTGCTTGATTTAAATGAAGCGACTGCCTCTGCGAAACAAAAAGGTGATCTAGATCCACATGTGAAGAAAAAAGTTGGCGTGATTAGTTTCTATGGCGAACAAGTGAAGAAAGTGGACCGTATGCTGAGCCAAGAGCTTGACCTTCCGCATCTTCACACCCGAACTGGAACAGTTGATAAATTCCAAGGGATGGAGATGGATGTGATCATCCTCAGCTTCGTACGAAACCATCTGCAACCAGATGCCAATATTGGCTTCTTAAAAGATTATCGTCGACTTAATGTAGCCTTATCAAGAGCGCGGGAGCTCCTCATGATTGTAGGAAGTGTTGATATGTTCACGCAAAAAGCATTGAAAGAACCTCAGCGAAAAATGTTTGAACACGTGTTGCATGTGGTGAATAAACACGAGGGCTTAAAAGTATTAGAAGCGAGCAAAAGGTAGGAAGTGAAGCAATGAGTGTCAATCCGCAAGTCAAAAAAGAAATGGCGAAAGTAGCCAAGCAGTTTACAGAACAACCTCATATGCGTTTGCTTGGAAGTGAAGCGTGGGTCTTTCCGATTCAACTCGCGGATGTTCAAATGAAAACCGTTGTGCGAAGTCAAATGGATGTCTTAATGAAAATGATTTTAAAAATTTTAAAGAAACTAGCTGTTAAAGAAGCGAATGAAATCGGTGAACTCTTAGCGGTAGAAACCATCTTTGTCGAACATATGCTGGCTTTATTAAAACAAAATAAAATGGTCAAAAAGGCAGAAGGCTTATACCAACTCACACCTCTAGGAACGGAACATTTAAATCGAGGCACATTTGTCCATGATCCAACCGATGAACAAATCGACCTTTTTTACAGTCCGTTCCATCAAGAAGTATTAACTCATGATTACGAGCAACAAATGATTGAAGACACGGATAATTTAGCTGAATATCGAATCGAACAAGAGACGACACAAAAGGATGTCACCAGCTTAGAAGACGACCAAATGACCCAACTAATTTTAGATTCAGGTTATGAAGTTTTAGTGGATGCGGGCCAGAAACAAATTGACGAAATCACATCGATTCATGTAAAAGAAACCGTACCCGTAGTATGTTTCGAATTTCATTTACACGATACAACCGAAGATCTGGTCTTTATACGCGTGTGGAATACGTGGACCGGCAGCTTTGATGTAGCTTTTGAAACAGAGCTGAACCAAAAAGAAGCCAGTCGATTAAGAAAAGAGTATTTCGAGCAAGAAACAGAAATTGACAACTAATGTGGATTAACAATTTTAAATTAACTTGAGAATAAACAGGTGGAGAAAATAATTTATTTTTCTCCACCTGTTTTAATTTGTACTTTTTTCTATGTAAATGGGCATTACAAAACTATACTTAGAATATTGAGATTATAGTTGGTGCTGTTATTAATGAAAGAGGAGACATTTGACTTAAATCTTAAATGAGAGTTAGTCAATTCCTAACGCTACTTCAATAAATTAGTAAAACAACTTTTTAAAAGGAGGAAAATCAATATGACGGATTTCGAAATGGCTATGCAGGAATTAGAAGCGCTTAGTAATGAACGAATGAAAAAGAGTTATATCAGTAACGGTGCACAAGAACCTCTATTTGGCGCGGCTACAGGTAAAATGAAGCCCATTGCTAAAAAAATAAAGGGAAATCAGCTTGTAGCTGAACAACTTTATGCGACTGGAAATTACGACGCTATGTATTTGGCTGGCATGATTGCGGATACGACGAGTATGACTGAGTCGGATTTCGAGCGTTGGATCGATGCAGCTTATTTTTATATGATTTCCGATCATGTGGTTTCGGTTACTTTAGCTGAAACTGATTTCGCACAAGCCGTTGCAGATAAATGGATCGCAAGCGGTAAAGAACTTAGAATGTCGGCAGGTTGGAGTTGCTATTGCTGGCTTTTGGGGAATCGAAAGGATGAGGAATTCAGTACTAGTAAACTTGCCGGTATGCTTGAACAGGTGGAAAAAACAATTCATGATTCACCAGATCGAACGAAATCTTCCATGAATAATTTTGTCTACACTGTTGCAATATCATATGTACCTCTCCATGAACGAGCTGTTGAAACTGCAAAAGCAATAGGACCAGTCGAAATCAATCGAGAAAAGAAAAAAACCAGTATCCTACTTGCTTCCGAAAACATTCAAAAAGCTTTAGATAGAGGGCAACTTGGTTTTAAACGTAAACATGTAAGATGTTAAAGTTTTTCCTCCTTGGAATGTCCTGATTCAAACCAAAAAAATTCTATAATTTTAGGAGAATCTATAGTGCTTGTAGTTAAAACAAATATACTGATTCATAGACCGTTAGAGGAAGTAGTGAATTTTTCGGCTGCTCCTGATAATGCACCTTTGTGGTATAAAAATATTGATTCTGCCGAATGGAAAACTGGTCAATCGCTGGAAGTGGGTAATCAAATTGCATTTCATGCTAAATTCTTAGGGCGGGACCTGGCATACACATATGAAATTAAGGAATTCATTCCTATGAAAAAGCTTGTCATGGAGACTGCCAATGGTCCTTTTCCTATGATGACGATTTACGAGTGGGAGAATGACGGTCCTAAATCCACTAAGATGTCTCTGATTAACCAAGGAACACCTACTGGTTTTTCTATACTTGCGAAACCTTTCATGGGTTTAATGATGAAAAGAGCAAATGAAAAAGATTTACAACTTCTTAAGAAGATTATGGAATAAGAAAGTCCGTCTAATGAAGATGACAGACTTAGATTTAATGTTCAAAATTCAATGATAGTATTTTAGAATTTCTATATAAGTGTCCCGGGGCAAGGATGATTTTGGGAAGGGTTAGTACCTATAACCCAATTATTGCAAGGAGAAGAATAAATGAAACAAGGGAAAATTATTATTCTTAATGGAGTATCCAGTTCGGGGAAATCTTCATTATCCAAAGAGTTACTAAAAAAGTTAAAAAGATATCATCATTTTAGTATTGATGAGTTTGACAAAATAATAGAAGTGATGGAAGAGCGGGGTATTGAAAACGTGAGACTAATTCCGGTCAATACTGAATTTCTTTTCCATGACAATATAAAGATGTTCAGTAATTATGGAGTGAATTTAATTGTAGATCAAATTCTATTTAATAATGAAACGATGGATGATTTGTTAACGAAGTTACATGATTATCCCATCCTATTTGTGGGTGTTTATTGTTCTGAAGAGGAACTTGATAGAAGAGAATTACAAAGAGGAGATAGACCATTTGGACAGGGTAAATGCCAGCTACACTATGTCCACCAACAAAGCGAAGTATACGATGTTACCGTAAATACAGAAACAGAACCGTTAGAGGTATGTGTAGATAAGATTGTTTTTGCAGTACAAAATATTGATAACCTTAACGGTATAAAAGAAACATATAAAAACTGGGTCGAAAAGAAAAGTATGTAAGTTCTCAACCTTGTTTTTAGTTATTAGTTTTTTAAGAAATCTGTGTAATCACTCTCTAAAAAGCGAAATTATTGTTAGCTTATAAATAATGTTTTCTACTACCTCAGAATGTCCTGACTCGAATCAAGAAAATCTATAATTAAAGAAGAATCTATAGTGCTCCGAGAAAAAACAAAGATAATGTTTCATGGATCGGTGTAAGAAGTCGGAAAAAGAAAAGTCTGTCACAAGAAGATGACAGACTTGGATTTAAAATTCAACTCAATGTGATTGACTTAGACTCCCTCATAAGGAGTCTATTTTCTTAAATAAGTGCCACATCAAGTTGATTCATTATTTGCTTTTTCTTTTTTTAGCTGCGTAAATAGCGATAAAAGTGCCAGATAAAACTGTAATCCATAAAATAAGATCCATGTTATTAGCTCCAATCGGTCATTTTATCTATCTATACGTGTAACATCAAAGAAAGATTCATGTAGGATTTAAATACAGAACGGAGGCAATGTAATGGAATATGTTCTCGATCACGTAGGAATTGCTGTTCGAAATATTGATGACGCTCTTCCCTTTTATTTGAATGTACTAAATGGTGTACTAGAGGATCGCTATACAAGTGATACACCTGGTGTTGAAGTACATGTTGCTGTTGTTAAAACGAATGATAAAATAATTGAATTATTAGCTCCAACTAACAAGAACTCACCAATAGCTCGATTTCTAAAGCAGCGAGGAAAAGGGGTACACCACATCGCTTATCGAGTTGACGATTTGGATAAAGCGATCCTGGAGGCGCGTAAAGATGGAGTTCGATTTCTAGAAGACACGCTCCGTACAAATATTCGGGGAAGAAGACTCATTTATTTAAATTCCGTTTCAACAGATGGCACTTTAATTGAACTGTGTAGTTATCTAAACAATTAGTGTGTTGTTTGGTCGCATTGTGTTAAAACCCTAACTATGTGAAGGAAGCTTCTGCGTCTGCAGAAGCTTAATTTGGTCTATCTCCAATAAATCACTGGCTTTCGCCAAAGAATTAATGGATTGTTGCGCCAAATTATTGACTAAAACGCCATTTTATACCCACCAAACGCTTTATTATCCAAGAATCACTACAGAATATGTGAAGGATGTGAAGTACATCCCATTCCTCAGTTGCATACGTTACTTGTATAAACTGTGAAAGGATTGAGAAAATGTACTATGTTCCTCATATGTATCCATATCCTCATTACGCACCTGTACCCATGTGTACCTGTGGAAGGCAGTCTCATTACCCGACTTTCCCTCAAGGAATGCCGACCAATGATAATAGTGTTTTGTTAAAAGATTATGGACCAAAACCATTTGTTGTGAATATCAATGAAGCAACGAAGCAAAATGATACGTATCGAACGGCTTTATGGACCGGAGAGCATTTACAAGTTACGTTAATGAGTTTAAACGTTGGGGAAGATATCGGTTTAGAGATGCATCCCGATGTAGATCAGTTCCTTCGTATTGAACAAGGTCAGGGAATTGTACAAATGGGCAAGCATAAGGATCACTTGAATTTCCAAAGAAATGTCTATGATGATTCTGCAATCGTAATACCTGCTGGCACATGGCACAACTTAACCAATACAGGTACAGAACCATTAAAACTTTACTCGATTTATGCTCCTCCAAATCACCCATTTGGTACTGTTCATGAAACGAAAGCAGAAGCTCAAGCCTCAAAATTAGAACATAGTCATGGCAATGGAAATACCAATATTTCTGGAAGAACTCCTGATGAATGGGTACGATATACAGAATATCTAGTGGATGAAGGATTAGAAGATGTGAAAAGAGGCATAAACGCTACACACATTCTTCAAGAATTTATTCTAATGGGGGTTCTTGTAGGTAAAGGGTATTCGCCTCAAAAAGCCTACGAGACCGTAGAAGAATGGGAACGTACTGGAGAATCTAAACTTCTTCAACAAAGTAAAAATATGTAGCTAACCTAATAATTAATAGACAAAGCGTTGATCCATAAAGGATTAACGCTTTTGTTTATTGAATTTAATAAAAAGATACTGTATGAATGCTGTACTTCCAACAATATTCTTTTAAAGTTAATTTCGATTGGATTGCAACCATGGAATGCTCTATTATTAATATCTATAGATATTCAAAAATTTTTGAGCAAAATCATTAGCACTATAATATAGTGCTAGAGATTATTAAAGGAGGATAAAATGTTATCAAGTTTAATTAAGAGAATGATTAATTTACAACCCGCTAAAATGATTGTCATTTTTTACTTAATAGCCGTTTTAGTTTCTATTTTTTTACTCAGTTTACCTATCGCATTAAAACCTGGGGTGAGTTGGAGTTTTCTAGATTTGTTATTCACGGTTGTAAGTGCCGTAAGCGTTACAGGACTAGGGGGTGTATCAACGCCTGAAACATTTAGCACAACTGGAATTTTCTTTTTACTATTTATTCTCCAATTTGGTGGCATTGGTATCATGACTCTCGGAACATTTATATGGGTAATAATTGGTAAGAGAATTGGATTAAGAGAACGTCAATTAATAATGACTGACCAAAATCAGTCTCAATTCTCAGGTTTAGTTAAACTTATGCAGCACATATTAATTATTATCCTGCTCATTGAGTTATTAGGTGCAATTATTTTAGGAACCTACTATTTAAACTATTTTCCAACTTGGCAAGAAGCTTTTTTCCAAGGGTTATTCGCTTCGGTTAGTGCCACAACGAATGCAGGTTTTGACATTACAGGAAACTCACTTGTTCCATTTGCAAATGATTACTTTGTTCAGTTCATAACGATTATGTTGTTGACATTAGGAGCAATTGGATTCCCTGTGTTAATTGAAGTTAAAGAATTTATTTTAAATAGAAATATAAAACAAGGTGTCCATTTTTCGTTGTATACAAAGCTAACAACTCTCACTTTCTTTTCATTAATGGCTTTTGGAACGATTGTTATTTTGGTATTTGAAGCTAATAATTTTTTGGAAGGAAAAAGTTGGCACGAATCTTTCTTCTATGCGTTTTTTCAATCCACTACAACCAGGAACGGTGGTTTGGCAACGATGGATGTTAGCCAATTTAACGACTCTACTTTGTTGTTTCTGTGTTTTTTAATGTTTATTGGTGCTTCACCAAGTTCGGTTGGTGGAGGTATTAGAACCACAACGTTTGCTGTAAACTTATTATTTATCTATACATTCGCCAGAGGATATAAGGACATAAAAGTATTCAATCGTGAATTACACGAAGAGGATATTAGAAAGTCTTTCGTCGTAAGTATACTTGCCATATTTATATGCTTTGTTGCAACTGTAATTCTGACTGCTACTGAACACTTTACTTTAATCGAAATATTGTTTGAAGTATGCTCTGCATTTGGAACGACAGGTTTATCAATGGGGATCACGGCTGATTTAAGTTCCATAGGTAAATTAGTCATTATCTCACTTATGTTTATTGGTAGGATTGGAATTTTATCATTTGTATTCTTATTATCTCAAAGACATAAACAACCAAACTATCATTATCCTAAAGAGCGAGTAATTATTGGATAAATAATTGGTTGTCTTGAAATATAGTAGTACCTTTTTTATTCTTTATTACTGAGAGTATGGCAGAGGCGTAATATAGCCTCTGTCATTTCTTGTTTCTGGAGGAAATCAACTGTATTCGCCAACTCTTGAGGCGTTAAAACTGTTTCTAGCTATTAATTTTAAAATTATCATTCAAGTTGCACTAAAAAATTTAACAGTAATTCGCCTATTTTGTTAACTATAATTCAGAACTGTAAACCTCCTGTAAATTCCTTCAGTGATCATTCTATTAGTATTTTACTATGACAATATTAATTACAGGTCTATTTATACAATAAATAATCGTTTTATAATACGGGAACCCCTTTTTAGTAATTACATTGATTTGAATTCCTCACAAAAAACCCATTCTCTGATTCTTTCTACCTCTTCTCACTCAACTTACAATATCGTTACATCCACTTAATATCATATTAAAACTAAAGAAATATAATAAATTCAAGATAAGAGGAGGAGGAAAACATAATGACTAATAAAAAAATGACAAAAAAACTTTTACCTTTAGCAGTTATGACTTCAGTTGCACTTGGTAGTTTAGGAGGAACTTTTTCTACCGCTGAAGCAAAAGAAGTAAAGTCAAACAGTTCAGAAATAAAAAATGTAATCGTCCTTATTGGAGATGGCATGGGCGTATCCTATACAACTGCATATCGTTATTTACAAGATAGCCCGGACTCCAAATTCGCGAATCGAACAGAGCTTGATAAATATCTTGTAGGTCAACAAATGACCTATCCAGAAGATGCAGATCAAAATATAACTGACTCAGCTTCCGCTGCGACCGCCATGTCTGCTGGTATTAAAACGTACAATAATGCTATCGGGGTTGATAATGATGGATCAGAAGTGAAAACTGTCTTGGAATCTGCTAAAGAACGCGGGAAAGCAACTGGACTTGTTGCAACCTCTGAAATTACACATGCTACGCCTGCCTCATTTGGCGCACATGATGAAAGTCGTAAAAATATGAATGCTATTGCAAATGACTATTATGATGACCTAGTAAATGGTGAACATAAAGTGGATGTTCTTCTTGGTGGAGGAACAGATTTATTTGTTCGTAACGATCGTGATCTTGTTGCAGACTTCCAACAAGACGGTTTTAGTTATGTAACAAACAAAGAGGAACTTTTAAATGATGAGAACGACCAGGTTCTTGGGTTGTTCGCTAAACGCGGAATGCCTAAGATGATCGACCGTACAGAGGACATCCCATCATTAGAAGAAATGACAAATTCAGCAATAGATCGTTTAAATAAAGATGAAGATGGATTCTTTTTAATGGTAGAAGGAAGTCAAATTGATTGGGCTGGTCATGACAATGACATCGTTTCTGCGATGAGTGAAATGGAAGACTTTGAAAAAGCATTTAAAGCAGCTATTGATTTTGCAAAACAGGACAAGCATACACTAGTCATCGCAACTGCTGACCACTCTACAGGCGGTTATTCTATTGGTGCAAATGGTATATATAACTGGGACGGTGCTCCAATAAAAGCAGCAAAAAGAACACCAGATTTCATGGCAGAAGAAATTGCTAATGGAGCTGATATTGAAGAAACGTTAAAATCATATATTGAACTTGATTTAACTAATGAGGAAATTAAATCTGTTAAAGATGCTTCGACTTCTAAAAAAGTAATCGATATTGATAATGCAATTGAAAAGATTTTCGACAACCGTTCTAGCACTGGGTGGACTACTGGAGGCCATACAGGTGAAGATGTTCCTGTTTATGCTTTTGGGCCATCCGCACAACAATTTGCAGGTCAAATAGACAATATTGACATTGCAAAAAACATTTTTGATATCTTAGAAAAAGGGAAAAAGGAAAATAAAACTGTTATTAATGATAAATAAGGGTTGGTTTTAGAATAAACCGGAGAAAGAAAGTTTGTGGGGCTGACATATAGGTATGAAGTCAGCCCCTACTTTTTGATTGTTAAATTTGAATATTGGAGGGTTTTACTTGAAAAATATTTTGATCCTTATTACACTTGTATCCCTTTTACTATATGGTTGTTCAAGCAACGTACAAAGCAGTTCTGCTCCTGAAAATGAAAATCAGAGAGAAAACGATTATTTAAGTAATTACTCTTCAAATCCACAAGTAACAGATGATCGTTCATTACTGGAAGTTGACCAAGAAGTTTCAGATGAAAAAGGGGAAGCTACTTTAAAGGCGATTAATCTTGTGAATGAGACTTATCCTGTTGGCCCGATTGAACTTCGTGTGAAAGATATGAAGGTTATTCACTTGAGGCCAGATTACAGCCTTGTTGATTACTTTCATGTGTTGACACATGAAGAAGAATTTAATTTTGTTAAGGTATTTATTGAAATTGAAAATATGTCCGAAGAAAAAGTGAATTTTGCTCCAATAGCAATGATCGAAACAAGCACAGGTGAGAAAATGGATTGGGAAAAAGATATTTATCTTGAAGATTTAAACGGTGTAATAGACGGTAACATAACTAAAAAGGGCAACATAGGCTTTATTATAGAATCTTCCAAAGACCTTAAATGGATTGAGATTACAACTAGTGATGTTTATGATAAGGATGAAAATATATTGAGCGATTCTCAAAAAATTAAGATTGATTTATAGGCGATGATATTAATCATTCAACGTAAATGTGGTTGTACAATCTAAATGGCATAGGCTTTAACTGTATATTGAAAATTTAACGGATAATAAAGACGCTCAGATTTTTCTAGGCGTCTTTTTTTCGCCTAAATATTTTATTAAACCATTCAAAATGAAAGCATACTGCGATTGGATTATCATCCCAGACTATTGCATAATATATGTTGTAAGCGAGTTCATAGGGAATTAATTTCTGCGAATTGGTTATGTTTACTTAACTCTATTAAGAGTGGATTTTTCTTTTTCTATTTATATTTATATTAATTATCTTACACTCTCAAAAGATATTTCCTATTATTTAATGATTAGCCTTAATGTACTAAAATATATATCTGAATACTTTTAATATAGGTCAAAGTAACTGTTACAATATAATTAATAACATTTTTAATAAAGGGAGTTTATGGTTATGAGTATTATTTCTAGTATTAATAGGAGCACACAAATTTTAGATCAAACATCTGTATTAGCAGCACTTGAATCAAATTTAGCCATGATAGAATTTAATATACATAGAGAAGTTATCTGGGTAAATGAAAATTTCGCAGAGAGTATGGGCTATACAGTTGATGAAATGAAGAATATGCAGCATAAACAATTTTGTACTGCTGAATTCAGTAACAGTAGAAAATATGAAGAATTGTGGGGGAATCTTGAAAAAGGGAATAAGTTTCAAGAAAAGATTCAAAGGATTGATAAAACGGGCAATTTACTTTGGTTAGAAGCCACTTATATTCCAATTTTAAATGAAGAGGGAATAGTTAATGCTGTTCTTAAAATAGCAACCAATATTACAGAACGAGAAAATAACACGGCAAAAATTATCTCTCAATTAAAGGAGATGCCAGAAGAATTAGTAAGTCTGATTGTTGAAAATTCTAAAGAAAAAATTCAAGCAGTTGAATCACTAAAAAAACAAACTGATTTAATAATTGAAATAACTAAAACCATACGCAATATCTCTACACAAACAAATGTGTTGGCGTTAAATGCTGCGATCGAAGCAGCGCGAGTTGGAAAAGAAGGACGAGGTTTTAAAGTTGTAGCTGATGAAGTCCGGAAATTGGCTGGTAATGTTGATGATGCCATTAAAAATGTGAATACAAATGTAGAGAATATTACAATGGAAGTAGAAAAGGTTAGTAAAATTACAGAGGATTTACAAATAACAGTCTCTGAAACCCAAACCAAATTTAACAAGGTTATAGAAGAATTTGAGGGCGTTGCTAAATAAAGAATTAATTATTACTTTTCTTTAGTAGATAAGAATCTAGCGAGAATCCAAAATTATTAAAATATAAAACTCTCTTGTTTTGAATTGTGTTTTATCAAAATAAGAGAGTTTTTTAAAAAACATTTTGACCAATATGATTTTTCCAATGGCCAATCTCAACTCACTTTTTGAAAAGTTCATGATTATGAACTAATTACTTCGTTAATAGAACTGCTTAGTCGAAATTTCTAATAACTCAAAATCCCCTTCGAAATCACCTGAACATTGAATAAGTATATACTTTTTAACATCATCGTTTGTTTCTGTTATTACATCCTTACACTTATACTCTTCTATAAAATTTCCATCCACTCATGAAAAACATGAATATCTTTACCGTTAAATGTTAGTGTCATTACTCCACGTTGACCCTCTATTCCATACCGAACAGAATTTATTTTAGATTTAATTTGATTTTTAACATTTTCTACAAATGCATTTAAAGCGTCGAGATTTTGAATATGACCATGCTTGCTTACCACTTCCTCTACAATACTTTTTTTGTCATTCTGTTCATTTACATCTTCATCCATATTATTTGATTGACAGCCTGAAATGAGGAGAATAAATAATGTGAAACTCATTAAAAAACGCGACATTTTACACACGCTCCTTACTATTTTGTTGTATGTTCTGGTTCAACGAGTAGGAAATTGAAATTCTCGGAAATATATAACTCTTTGCTTTCTAGATTGTTTAATTTGTGAAAATCAAATCAGTTACATGAAGAGAGATTTTATATTGTATATATACTGAGTTTGTTGGAAACATTACTACTGGTGCAAGAAATTCATATAGGAGGTGAATTAATATGGGAGTTCTTTCAACTTCTCCAACCGAAATGGATAAATGCATAGAGGAATGTTTGCGTTGTGCTCGTGCTTGTGAAGAATGTCATACTGCATGCTTAAAAGAACCAGACGTTCAAGCAAGAGTTGAATGTTTGCAAACCTTACGTGATTGTATAGATATTTGCTTCGAAGCCGCTGGGTTTATGGCTAGAAACAGTACAAACTCTAAAGCACTTTGCTCACTTTGTGCTTCAATTTGTGAAGCTTGTGCTACACATTGTGAAAAATTTAAAGACGATCATTGCCAAGAATGTGCAAAGATTTGCCGTGCATGTGCTGATATGTGCCGTCAAATGGCCTCTTAATATGTGAGCATAATAAAGGTCAAAATATGTATAAATTCAACAAAAAGGTTCGAAGTAACTAAGAAAACTTCGAACCTTTTTAGCGTTTGTAAAAGAAGAGGTAACCAAATAAATCATCTAATCCAATTCATCATCTAGTTCCTCTATTAGCTTTTTATTTCATTTAACTCCTTAAGATGTTCCTTAATTATACGATCTTCAAGCTCTTGTAAACGATTGTCTGAACAATTTTCATGCTGGCTTGTTAAGGTTGAATAGAGTGGTGAGGCATCCTTGTTTTGATCAAAGGAGTATCTTCTATTGTTGTTTGTCTAAGTACCAGTTCAAGTGAAATATCAAAAACGATTGCGATTTGTAAGGAGAATCACATTAATTGGGGTCTTCGTATACATATTGCACATGAAATTTGATAATACAGATGAGTGTTCAACTCAATCTAAAACTTCCAGATTCTTAAAAAAATGATATGATTAGATATCTTTTATTCTGGAATAGGTGGGACTAAAAAACAAATGTTTACGAGAAATAAGAAAAATGCAGAAGATAAAGAGAATACTAAACCGTTATTAATTTTGCTTTTTGTGGCTATTTTCCTCTTTCTGATTTGGCTTATAATCGTTGTTTTCTTTTCGTTTATTTATGATACCAAAAAAACAAATGGAAATAGATTTGAAGAGAATTCAAATTCTTTAACAAGTTTGAAATCGGAGACCTTAAAAAAGTTATTTGATTTTACTAATTCTCAAAATAATAAAGATGATTCTATAAGTAATGTGGAAAAAGAGTCGAAAATTCACACGAATGTTCTAGAAAGAGACGAATTTCAACCAACTATGAAGAATCTTTTTAAAGATAGGGATCTGTCCATAGAGAATATTGATTCAATCTTTAAAAATGTAGAATCCCCAAAGAAAATTAAAAATTCACATTCAACCTTTGGAAAAGAAGTTGTGTATATTTATCACACTCATAGTAGAGAATCATTCTTACCTTATTTAAGAGACACAATTAAAGCGGAAGAAGCTTATCATGAGACAGCTAATATTACATTAGTTGGTGAAATGCTTGGAAGAGAGCTTGAAAGAAGAGGGATTGGAACGGAAGTGGATTCTAGTGACATTGTAAAAATACTGGCATTTCGAGAATTGGACTACAGGAGTTCTTATGCAATTTCGAGAGAATTAGTTTTGAGTTCCATCAAAGAGAACAAAGATTTAGAGTTGTTTTTAGACGTACATCGCGATTCTTTGAATAAAGATTCTACTACTATTCAATTAAATGGAGAAAACCATGCTCGGCTGTTATTTGTGGTTGGAACAGGCTATGAGAATTTTGAAAATAACCTTAATTTTGCTGAAACATTAGATCAAATGCTTGCAGCTCAATATCCAGGTTTGTCAAAAGGCGTAATTCAAAAAGATGGTAGTAGTGGAGATGGAGTCTATAACCAAGATATTTCGCCTAACTCTGTGATCGTTGAAATTGGTGGTGTTGATAATACTGTAGAAGAACTTCATAGGACTACTGAAATTTTTGCCGATGTAATTAGTAATTATTATTGGCACAGTGAAAAATAAAATGATGAAAATAATCTAGCATTAAATTCATTGATTAAGCATAGCATGTACCTTAAGGTGGTAATGCTAATGAGTGATTTTCATTTATATGTTTTGATTGTAATAGTTGGTATAACACTAATCACGATGTTTTTAGCTCTAAGACGAAAGAAACATTTTACACTGATGAGTGGAATGATAGTTTCCATGTTTTTTGGTATGTCTGTGGGTTTGACTGCTGGTATTATGTTTGGAACTATATACCAAGGAAATTTATTTATTTCTACGATTTTAGGAATGAGTTCCGGTATATTAGCTGGGTCTTTGTGTGGGGGAAGTTTTAATTTTATATCATCTATTGAAGGAACATTGGCAGGATTAATGGGTGGCATGATGGGCGCGATGCTAGGTGAAATGATTACGTTTGAAGAAGCGAACATGTTTATTAAAATATTCTTACTCATGTCTTGCTGCACAATTTATTTATTGATCATCCTTTCTACATCTCTCAAAGAAAGGATTAATAAAATAAGCGCATTCATTAAACCAATTTCAGTTACGCTTTTTATTGGGTGTGTTTTATTTTTAGGGGATTTTTTAAACATAGAAAAAGAAGGATCAAAATTCTCATCTTCTAATTCTGGAAATCAAGTTTTTAATAAGGAAACACAAAAAATCGTGATTGAAACCTCTGAAATGAATTACTCGCCGAATGAAATAAATGTTGAAAAGAACAAGCCTGTTACATTTCAATTAATTAATGTGGATCAGATAGAACATGATATAGAAATTAGAAACTTGTCTTTTACTACGATTACTGAAGATACGCACCATCATAAGCGCATAGAGAACTTGTTTCATTTACATGTTGGACCTCAAAAAACAAGTGAAACGACGTTTGTTATCAATGAAAGTGGTACATATGAATTTTATTGTACAATTCCTGGTCATAAAGAAAGTGGAATGATTGGACAATTGGTCGTTCACTGAGTTTGATCTTCCTTACTAAATGTTTGTTAATATTGTGTCTGCATACTTTCTTCATAATTTTCGGATATAGTAAGGATAATTCGAAGATTTAGGAGGAAACAAGATGTCTAAAAAATTATCAGTTTCAATAATTATATTGTTAATGTCATTTACTTTAGCGGCATGTGGTGAGGAAAATGAGGAAGTAAATCATGAAGACATGAACATGGAGTCAAATTCCAACTCGAACGAAAGCATGAATATGGATCATTCAGGGTCAGGTGAAATTCCTGAAGGCTTAAAAGCGTCTGATAATCCAACTTTTGAAGTCGGAAGCCAAGCGATTATCGAGGCAAATCACATGGAAGGTATGGAAGGTGCTGAAGCGACTATTGTAGGTGCTTTTGATACCATTGTTTATACTGTCTCTTATACTCCTACAACAGGTGGAGAAAAAGTGGCTGATCATAAATGGGTGATTCATCAAGAAATTAAAGATGCTGGCGAAATACCTTTAGAGCCAGGAACAAAAGTCGACCTTAATGCTAATCATATGGAAGGCATGGATGGTGTTACTGCTGAAATTGATTCATATGAACAAACTACTGTATATATGATTGATTACACTTCAACTACTGGAGGAGAAAAGGTAACAAATCATAAATGGGTAACTGAAAGTGAACTTTCTGTAAAATAAATTTGTACAAATTAAATGTTTATTCATCTACTATAAGAGCTTATTCCTAAAAGGAACAAGCTCTTTTTATTTTTCAAGAAACAAAAAAATCGATGATATTATAGGGTGTATGGAATAACTTTCTCGCAATATAATTGGTGATTTTGTATCTGCATAGATTCTTCATATGTTTCAATTATTCTAAGTCTAAGGGAAGTGAGTGTTGTATGAATATAATCTCTATAAAATTGGCTACCTACTTTTTCGTCACAGTTCTTATTATGGAATCGTTACTCATGCTATATCTCCATCAAACGATTGTACACTCGAGAGTGAATGAGGAATTTTCACATTTGGTTTCTAGAGGTTCCAATCACCGGGATGCACTAGAAGATAGTTATTCCGAAAACACCATGCGCCATATTTCGTTGATGGAATATAACGGTGCTAAACAAGTGGCAATAACTGACGAAGATTTTAACTTGTTAACTAGTTCAGAAGAAGATCGGACAACTTTAGTAGAACTGATAAGTCATTTTTCAAACAGAAAATTCAACGAAGATCAGATCATTCAAAAAAACTGGAAAGAAGAGAAGTATATCATAAGTTTGCATCCGTACACTGTAAATGGGAAACAAACGGGCTATGTCATACTTTTTCAAAGCACCAAAGATCTTCAATTACTTGTTAATAAACTTAATTTCCATTTTATTTTAGCTGGATTAGCCAGCATGATTTCATTATGTATTGTGTATTTAATACTTTCTAAGTACTTGACTCGTCCTCTAATTCGGATGAAGGAAGCTACAGAAAAATTAAGTGTAGGTGAATTTAATGTCACTCTCCCAAAGCAAGGGAATGATGAGTTAGGTGATTTATCAAATGCTATTCAAAAATTAGCTTCAGATTTAGAACGAGTGAAAAAAGACCGTATGGAATTTTTAGCATCCATTTCTCATGAACTCCACACCCCACTTACTTATCTATCGGGATACTCAAAGGTAGCTATGCGTTCAGAATTAAATGATGAGGAACGTAAAAAATATCTCTCGATTATAGATGAAGAGTCATTACGAATGACGAAATTGGTGAAGAATCTTTTTGATATGGCTAAAATGGATGATAATAATTTCAGTGTTTCTAAACAATCCATTCAAGTATTGCCTTTCTTTTTTCACTTATATGAAAAGGTGTTACCGTCGTTTAACATGAAAGGAATCGAATTAGAAATGGACTGTAAAGAAGACTTTGAGATACTAGCCGATCCATTGCGGTTGGAGCAAATCGTGTTGAACTTATTAGATAACGCTCTTAAATATTCTTCTGAAGGAACAACAACTACTTTAGCTATAGCACAAAAAAATTATAAGACTGTGATTTCCGTTATCGATCAAGGTATTGGTATACATGAAAATGATTTTGCCTACATCTTTGATAAATTATTTAGAGTTGAAAAATCTCGTTCCCGTGATTATGGAGGCTCTGGATTAGGCCTTTCTATTGTGAAAGAATTAGTGGAAGCTCATGATGGGACGATCGAGGTACAGAGTACACTTGGAAAAGGTAGTAAATTTAGCATCACAATCTAGGAAGGGAGCATAAATATGCAAACCATTTTATTAGTAGACGATGAACGAAGAATGTTAGATTTACTGGAATTGTTTTTAATGCCCAAGGGTTATACATGTAAAAAGGCTACTAGTGGGGAAGATGCATTAAAAATTCTTAATGAAGATGAAATTCACCTAGTTGTTTTAGATGTGATGATGCCATTTATGGACGGCTGGAAAACATGTGTGGAAATTAGGAAACGATCTGACGTACCGATTTTAATGTTAACAGCAAGAACAGATAAATCTGATGTTGTAAAAGGATTAAATATTGGTGCGGATGATTATTTAATAAAGCCTTTTGACGATCAAGAATTACTCGCCCGGGTGAATGCATTATTAAGACGGATAACAAATGAAAAACCAGAGCAAAAGTTGATTAAGTACGATGGGTATGAGTTGGATACACAATCTTATACATTAAACTTTCAAAATAAACAGGTTGCCTTAACAATGAAAGAATATAAAATAATCGAAGCATTAATTAGTTACCCAAAACGTACATTTACGAGGGATCAATTACTTTTACTAGCTTGGGATTACCATTCAACCACCGATATTCGTACGGTAGACTCTCATATACGAAACTTAAGAGACAAACTTAAGAATGCAGGTTTTTCAACTGATCAATTTCTTCATACTGTTTGGGGAATCGGCTATAAATGGAAATGATGGAGGGATAAGTAGGGGAGACATTTCCCTCATCATCTTCTAAATATTAATGAATGACCTTATTTTGATAAGAAATAGTTAACCTAATTTCATTTTACACTCCTATGTCTGTATGATTTTTATGCTGACACATTCTTCCCATTTTATTTAATAGTTAGTAACACAACCAGACATAGTTTCTTTTGACGTTTGAGGATGACATGCATCTTCTGCATCTATTTTCAAAGAAATCCATTTCCCTCGTGTGAATTGTATCGTTAAGACCACGGCTCTAAAAACAATATCTATCCCGATTGCTATCCATACACCGAGTAGTCCCCATCCAAGTTGTATCCCTAGTACATAAACAAGTAATGTTCGAATCCCCCACATGCCGATTGCTGTCAGATACATTGGGAACTTGGTATTATTTGCTCCTTGAAATGCACCAGTAAGAATGAGTAATAAAGCGAGAAATGGTTGGAAAACCCCCGATACTTTTAAAGATGTTCCGATGTTTTCAATTACTTCAGCGTCACTCGTGAATATGCTACCTGCCCAGTCTCCTAAAGTGAAAAGAAGTACGCCTATAATTGTCATTAAGCCAATCCCGATCCCTGTACAAAGGACAGCGTATTTCTTTGCTTCTCCTATGTTTCCGGCACCAATTTGCTGTCCAACAAGAATGGTTGCAGCGGTCGCAAAACCGTAGCCAATCATATAGGAGAACACCTCCACGTTGCCAGCGATTTGATGAGCTGCAAAAACATGAGTACCAAGTGCGACAACGAATCCAAAGTAAACGATTTGTCCAAGCCTCATGACTAGCCTTTCACCAGCAGCAGGTCCTCCGAGGGTGATTAATTCCCGTATGTGTTGTTTATCTGGTTTCCAATAATCCTTCCTAAAAGCAAGAAAAGGAGAGCGCTTTATATAATAAAAGAGAGCGAGGCTACCAATAATTCTTGAAACAACAGTTGCTATTGCAGCACCGGTAATGCCCATTTCGGGAATTATCCAGAACCCGAAAATTAAAATATAGTCCAATACACCGTTAACGATGTTAATTAAAATACTGGCTTTCATTGGAGCACGTGTATTGCCAGCTCCTCTTAAAACCGCACTTAGTACAAACATTAAAGACATAAATACAGAGGGAATTGCTACGATTTTAAAGTAAATAACACCTGCCT
The DNA here is from genome assembly GCA_018816185.1 of Bacillota bacterium. Taxonomy (GTDB): domain Bacteria; phylum Bacillota; class Bacilli; order Bacillales_A; family Planococcaceae; genus Paenisporosarcina. The sequence continues at coordinate 55,399 of JAHIWI010000115.1, read as the reverse complement.
CTAGTACAATATCTTCTATTCCCATCAACTTTAGTAATGGTTCTGCAAAAAACATAGTCATAATTCCCGTCAATATGCCAAACAAAATAGCCAATATAACCGATTGTTGAGCAATGTGTCGAGCTTTTTCTGGTTGTTTCGCTCCAATAAAATTTGCAATCCGTACATTAGCCGCAACGCCAATTGCCATAAACAACGCAAAATAAATGGCGAGCAAAGCATTAGTGACACCAACTGCAGAAACTTCCTCAAGGCCAATTTTTGATACAAAGTAAGTATCAACAAAACCGAGAATCGTCTGAAAAAAATTTTCTATTACTGCTGGCATTGCAAGAACTATAATAATTTTGATTTTTTCCTTAGTGTTTTCAGGGTTAGGTATGGTTACTTCATTATTTTGCACGATTATCCCCCCAATAATGTTAGTATTTCCGTTAACTAATTCCTTAGTCTTTAGATTAACGCAGAAATATTCACAAAGTTTTTTGTAGAAAGTTTTTTAAATGATTCTCCATCTAAAAATGGAATACTGAATATAAACTTAAACACAAAAAACCCCGAATAGGGGTTTTTTTATGTATCCACTATTAGTTCAGTTCAAGGTTTGAAAAGTGGCAAGTTGCTTGTTAGTTATTCAACTGCTGAACCTGTTGCTGGATTTGAGTAATATGTTGCATATGTTCATCCCGAAATTGTGAAAAGAGTTGTCTGACCTCAGGGTTTGTAATTTTCATCATGTATTTGTTATATAACATTTGAATGCTCATTTCAGTCTCTAACATGTCATGTAATTTATCATGTTTGTTCATTCTTCAACCTCCCTATTAAACAATGCCATATCCACTCATCTTTTGGGTTATCATGCTTTGACGTGTGCGTGATGCCATTTCCATTCCTTGAAACATGGTTTGAATTGGTGGATCTGTAATCTCTTTGTGTAACTCAGCTAATTTATTGGCTAACACTTGCTCTTGAAAAAGTAGCTCCTTAAAACCATTGTTCATTATTTCTCGTTCTGAAAGCATGGTGTTGTTCTCCTCTCTAATGAAAGTTTTTAATGGAATAATAAAACTCACCATCTGGACTAATGGTAGCTAAATACATATCTTTGATGTTTATAATTCCTCTTTTGAATAACTGGTTTTCCAACCATACTTCGGTAAGACCTAATAATATTAAATTTTCTTGTATGACTTTTCCATTATTAATGAGTACAGTCGGCAACCCGCCAGGTGGCACTGGAATCTTAAAATCAGCAGGAGTCGGAGGCAGGTTTTTAGAGTTTTTTACAATACTCAAATGTCCACTTGGTTCCAACCTAACTTGGTTAACCTCTTTTAAATCATGGGCTTCTGCCAACCGCATTTCAGCAAGAAGTAAGTCATTGTTAAAGAAGCTCTTCCGCATATTCTTTTCATTAATTATCCCCTTTTCCACCAAAAGGGTTGACTGTCTCCTGATCAGCGAAGCAAATGTATGGCTTCTTACACTAAGCCATGAAATTAGGAAATGCCATAAATAGAGCGTTGCTGTTGCGAGAATAGTCGTTGCAAACAGGATTTTTCCATCAAGCAGTGGAGCCACTGCTAAAGCACCTAACATCCATAGAAACACAAAATCGAAAGCAGTAAATTGTCCCGCTGCCCGTTTTAAAAGAAAACGACTCATGAAATAAATCAGGATGATCGATACGACGGTTCTTGTGGCAAATCCCGTATTGGAAAGCAGTTCATTGGATTGGAAAAATTCGATGATTTTATTCATGACTTTTCACGCTTACATGAATTGAGCCTGTTGATTCTAAAGTCGCAAGTAAAATCTGTGGAATGGAAAATCCTTTTTTCGCTATTTCCTGTTCAAGCCAGGTATCTTGCAATCCAAGAGGTTTTAGACTTTGGCGCTCTATTTTTCCGTCATAAATGAGTATTGCTCCCGTTCCTGTTGGTATCTCCGGAATTTTCATCATGCTCCGGGTAACAGGCGAGGATTCCGGTTTTTTCACTACACTCAATTCCCCCATTGGTTCTAGCACAGCTGATGCCACTTCAGACAAATTGTGGGCTTTTTTCAAGCGGAGCTGAGCTAACAAATCGTCCATGGTTACATAAGCCTTTTTTAAATTAGATTGAAGTATTTGTCCGTTTTTCACCAAGGATATCGGACTTGTTCCCACCCATGATGGAAATTTATAATCGACCCATGAAAGCAAAAGACTTAGCGAATAAGCCACCACAATAATGATGAGCGCTGCCGTGAGTGAAGATTCGGGGTTGACCATTCGGGATGTAGCCACATGAGCCATTCCAGCATGGGTGATAAAATTAAATGCTGAGACAATCCCAACTTGTCGAGGTCCCATCAGACGGGTCATAAACAAAATGCTGAAATAGAGAATCGTGACTCTTAAGAAAATCTCCAATGGATTTAATGAATTTCCACCACTCCATAAAGAGTTCAAATCCATCAATAACCCTCCTTCTCCTAAGTAGTTCTATTCCTTAATGTGAAAATAGTGAAGATGCCGAGACCAGTTGATTCATTGGTCCAACTAGCTTCCAGATAGATATCCTTATAATTCTTACCTAAAATTCAAAAAAAAACCCCAAAATGCTATTTTATTTGAAAAGGATTTACTTACATTGTTTAGTTAAAGAGAATTAATACTCAAACATATTGGTGAAGCTAATCTATTGTTCTCCACATACTTAAGTCACTTAATAAAGATAAAAGCGTTTACATTTTTGTGTTTCTCCACTATTATACTTGTATACAAGTATACCTATTCTAAATAAAGGACTGACATTATGGAAAAACGAGAAGAATTCTTATTTCCTTTAAAGTGGATTGCAAACGCTTCCACTGGAGTTCGTTTAGCATCGGAACTACGTATTCGAATTATTTCAGGCTTGATCCCAGCAGGTACCGTTTTATCCGAAAATAAGTTAGCTCAAGAGTTTGAAGTGAGTCGATCGCCCATTAGGGAAGCATTAAAAACATTAGCATCCGAAAACATGATTCGTTTAGAGCGAATGGGAGCGGTCGTTATTGGGTTAAATGAACAAGATATTAAAGAATTATATGATGTGCGTCTATTAATTGAGACATTTGTATATGAACGTATATTAAAGATCGATACAACGAAATTAGTTCAAGAACTGAGTAAAATCCGCGAAATGATGGAAGTAGCGATTAAATATAAGGATGCCGATGAGTTTTCATACCAAGATGTTTTATTCCATGAGACAGTCATTCGTTCGATTGATCATTCTTACATCTACTTGATTTGGAACAATGCAAAACCAGTTATGGAAAGCTTAATTCTGTTATCCATGAGGATGCGATTAGAAGAAAAGGTGGATGATTTTTCTCGCATCTTAAAGAATCATGACCTTTATATAGAAGCGATTCAAACGAAAGATAGAGATATCATGATTCAGGCTATGCACCAGAATTTTGATGACGTACAAGGTACCGTCGATGATCTTTGGATGTCTCAACAAATGCTCACGAAAAAAGGAGAGCAAAATCAATGACGAACTACATGTTAGGTGTAGATATTGGTACTACCAGCACGAAAGCCGTTTTATTTACACAACAAGGTGAGATCATTCAACAAGAAAACAAGGGATATCCACTACACACACCGAATATATCGACAGCTGAGCAAGATCCAGAAGAAATTTTTCAAGCTGTTTTACATGTAATTTCACAGGTTATATCTCAATCCAACATATCTTCTGAAGACTTACAGTTCATTTCATTTAGTAGTGCTATGCATAGTGTGATTGTAATGGACGTGCATGATCAACCACTTACGCAATGCATTACCTGGGCTGATAATCGAAGTGAAGCTTGGACGCGGAAAATTAAAGAAGAGATGAATGGGCATGAAGTTTACAAACGGACGGGAACACCGATTCATCCGATGTCCCCTTTAAGTAAATTGGCTTGGATTGTGAATGAAAAACCGGAGATTGCTAGTAAAGCGAAAAAATATATAGGCATTAAAGAATATGTGTTTAAAAAGTTATTTGACGAATATGTTGTGGATCATTCTTTGGCTTCAGCTATGGGTATGATGAATCTGAAAGAATTAGATTGGGACAAAGAAGCTCTCAATATTGCAGGAGTAACAAGAGAGCAATTATCGGAATTAGTACCTACAACTGAAACTTTTAAAAACTGTAGTGCAGATATTGCTAAGCAGCTTGGCATTAGTTCGGAAACCGTTTTCGTGATTGGAGCTAGTGACGGCGTACTTTCAAATATTGGTGTAAATGCCATTGGAAAAGGCGAAGTAGCTGTAACAATTGGTACGAGTGGAGCGATTCGAACAGTTATTGATCGACCTCAAACGGATGAAAAGGGTCGAATTTTCTGCTATGCCTTAACGGAAAAACATTGGGTTATTGGGGGTCCTGTTAATAATGGTGGAATGGTCCTTCGATGGATTCGGGACGAGTTTGCGTCTTCAGAAGTAGAAACCGCAAAACGTTTAGGAATTGATCCGTATGAAGTGTTAATTAAGATTGCTGAACGCGTAAGACCTGGAGCAGATGGCCTACTGTTTCATCCATATTTAGCAGGAGAAAGAGCACCATTATGGAATCCGGATGTACGCGGTTCGTTTTTTGGTTTAACAATGTCCCATAAAAAAGAACATATGATTCGAGCAGCTCTTGAAGGTGTTATTTACAATTTGTATACCGTGTTTTTAGCCTTGCTGGAAGTGATGGATGAACCAGTTGTCCGAATTCAAGCAACTGGAGGGTTCGCAAGGTCAGATGTTTGGCGTCAAATGATGGCTGACATTTTTGATCTGGAAGTAATTGTACCTGAAAGCTATGAAAGCTCCTGTTTAGGCGCATGTATTTTAGGATTATACGCGATCGGTGAAATCGAATCATTCGATGTTGTATCTGACATGATTGGCAGTACACATAAACACACACCAATCGAAGAAGATGTACAAGAATACAGAGAATTACTACCAATTTTCATCAATGTATCAAGAGTTTTAGAAAAAGAGTATGCAAGTATTGCAAAGTATCAAAGAGGTTTATCTAAAAATACGAACTAAAATTGGGGGAAATAAAAATGCCGTTATTTATTGTTGCCATCGGAATTGTGTCTTTACTCGTTCTGATTATGGGCTTTAAACTAAATACGTTTGTTTCATTAATCATTGTCGCTTTTGGAGTTGCTTTAGGATTAGGGATGCCGTTAGGTAGTATCGTTACATCAATTGAAGCGGGTCTAGGTGGAACGCTTGGACATTTAGCATTAATCTTTGGACTTGGTGCGATGCTAGGTAAATTAATTGCAGATGCGGGTGGGGCTCAACGTATTGCCATGACCTTAATCGATAAGTTTGGACCGAAAAACATCCAATGGGCAGTTGTCGTGGCATCATTCATTATCGGTGTGGCGTTATTCTTTGAAGTTGGTTTAGTCTTATTAATTCCAATTATCTTCTCCATTTCAAAACAATTAAAAGTGTCTATTCTCTATTTGGGAATTCCAATGGCTGCAGCATTATCTGTGACACACGGTTTTCTACCACCTCATCCGGGACCAACCGTTATTTCCGGTGAATATGGTGCTAATATTGGTGAAGTATTACTTTATGGCTTTATAATCGCCATTCCTACAGTCATTTTAGCAGGACCTTTGTTTACGAAGATTGCTAAAAAACTTGTGCCGGATTCATTTAACCGAACTGGTGATATTGCCTCTTTAGGAGAACAAAAAACATTTAACCTTGAAGAAACACCTGGATTTGGAATCAGTGTATTCACGGCAATGTTTCCTGTTATTCTTATGTCGATTGCAACAGTTATTACGATGGTTCAACAAACAATGGACATTCCAGATAATATGACGTTTGAAATTGTTCGATTTATAGGGAACGCTTCTACCGCTATGTTACTGTCTTTATTATTAGCAATTTACACAATGGGGTTAGCACGAAATATTCCAATGAAAGAAGTGATGAATTCTTGTTCTAGTGCTATTGCTAGTATTGGGATGATGTTATTGATCATTGGTGGTGGCGGAGCCTTCAAACAAGTGTTAATCGATGGTGGTGTTGGCGGATACGTTGCAGAGTTATTTAGTGATACAACATTATCACCGATTTTATTAGCATGGATGATCGCTGCTATCTTACGAATTGCATTAGGATCAGCAACCGTTGCAGCTTTAACGACTGCCGGTTTAGTCATTCCTTTGTTAGGCACTACGGATGTAAATTTGGCTTTAGTAGTTCTTGCAACAGGAGCAGGTAGTTTAATAGCTTCCCATGTAAATGACGCAGGTTTTTGGATGTTCAAAGAGTTCTTTGGTTTAACGCTAAAAGAAACGTTTGCTACATGGACATTGCTAGAAACGATTATATCAGTAGCTGGATTAGGATTTATTTTGCTTTTAAGTTTGTTTGTTTAATAGGTTATATTAAAATTAATGATTGATTTGTATAGAAAAACGAGCTTGGAGTAGCATGTCCAAGCACGTTTTTTTCTGTCTTTTATTAATAGCTACATGACAGAAAGTCAAAGAGTATAAATTTTTCAGGAGAGTTAAAGATGATATTAAACTCAAAATTCAACTTTTTTCCAAAGTTTATACGCGTGAAACTCCACAATACCGTAACCTATTATCATCGACAAAATTGGTACAACATAATACCTCGGAGGTCCAAAGAAAAAGATGACAATACTAAATATTAAAATAAAAAATATTGCATTAAAAAAATATGATTTTTGCCGGTCTCTTAAATAGCGTTTTATTTCATCCATTTGTATTTTTCCCACTCCAATTACATTTGTCTCCTTAATTTTCATTTACCTTTTCTCGCATTGATGATGGTCGAGAATTCTTCATATTCGTTAATTACATGTTTCGATAAGGGGTGAGAATGTTCCTCAACTTTTAGAGGGAGTATTCCTTTACTAAGTTGTTCTTGGAGAAACTCAGAAAATCCTTTATCTATTGCTTTAACAAATTTCTCGAAGTTGAATTTATAATTTTTAGTAATAGGTTGATCATTTTCGTCATTAGTTAAATGTTCAATAAATAAATTTTTCTCCTCTACATTGAAATAATATCTTACCGCAAAACCAAAACCGTCTATTTCAGTTTTTTTGGTTTTTCCATCCCATAGCCGTAACAGTACAAAGAAAAAAGAAGGTATTGAATAGAATGCGATCATAAATTTGAAATGGATTTCTTGATGATCTCCATTTAATTTAATTTCAACATCTCGGTATCTATAATCTATTTCAAAATGACATGAGTATGGGTGTTCCAAAAAATCACTCCTTGGTTATCATATTGAAAATTTAGGATAACATAATTATTCAGTGTGAGATTGATTATATAGGGAAATGGGAAATTAATTCTCCTTCATTATTAATGAGTAATAACCAAAGGGTGTCTAATTATTAGTACCAACAAGCCTTAAAGTGAGGAGCAATATAAAACTAGATTTTATAGGATTTTTGCTGATTGAAATGAAGGCGGCGACTCCGAGGGGATCAGCACGAGCTTTAGACCCTAGACTGAGCATCGCGAGGGAAGCGGCTAAAGCCGTGCCCCCCGGAAAGCGTCCGCAGCAATGAAAATCAGCATCTACTATATAGATAAAGAAAAGAGGAATCCCAAAAAATTCACTTTCATGACTTTTGGGATTCCCTTTTCTGATGGTTCAAATAAGTACCTTAAGCATGCACATTTTCTTTTAATAACTCTTTCACCAGTTCTTTATTGCGCGCTTTAAAGACATCGTTATGAGAGGAAACCATTGCTACACTGGCAGCCTCTGGTTCAATATATTGCTTCGCTTTATTCACCGCATTCGCAGCATCTTGGAAAGTCCCTGCAATGAGATTCAGTTTGGCTTCGTGCTTTAATATATCGCCGGCTGCAAAGATCCCTGGAACAGAAGCTTCACTGTTCGTGCTTCCTTCAATAAACGATCCATCCGCTAATTGTATTTGAACGAGGCTGTTTTCAAGTAAGGCAATATCCCGTTCATATCCATGATTAATGACAATCTCATCTACAGCTAAATATTGTTTTTCACCGGTTGAGGCATGTGTGATTTCAACCGTTTCAATTCTAGAATTATCACTTGAAGCAATCAGTTTTGAGATTGAGTTATGGAACAGACAGATGGCATTGCTTTCAAAAAGTTTGGATACTTGTGCTTCATGGCCAGTAAAGTCACCTTTTCGATAGACGACAATAATTTGTTTTGCAATTGGAGCGAGTTCATTCGCCCAGTCAATGGCTGAATTCCCACCACCTGAAATAACGACCGTTTTATCTTTAAAATGCATTAACGATTTAATTGTGTAATTTAAGTTGCTCACTTCAAATCGGTCAGCACCTTCAATTTGAAGTTTCTGTGGAGTTAAAATGCCACTACCAATAGCCACAATGATGGTTTTAGAGAAATGATGTTCATTCGAATCAGTGACGAGTTCAAAAATTTGATCATCGCCTTGTTGAATGGCTTCAACTTTTCTATTTAATACGACGGTTGGTTGGAAGGTTAAACCTTGCTCAACTAGTTTATCGATTAACAATGCGCCAGGAAGTGGGGGGTGTCCGCCAACGTCCCAAATCATTTTCTCGGGGTACACATGAATTTTGCCGCCAAGTTGAGGTTGGAATTCAATAATCTTTGTTTTTAATCCACGCAACCCACTATAAAAACTGGCATAAAGTCCAGCTGGACCTCCACCAATAATCGTTACATCATATAGTTCTGATTGTTTCATTCCTTCATCAATCCTTCCTCAACTTGCATTAAATTCTGACAATTATTTTATATATTCAATCCTCTTGACAGTTCAAGCTTACCCCATTATAGTAACAATGTAAATGAAATTGATAATCGTTATCAATTAAAATACATAAACATTTTTAGGAAAGGAGGTAGCAAATGGTTCGGCTACAGGCGAAGGATTTACAAATTCGATATGGTGATCGAATGATTGTCGATGAGCTTTCGATTTCCATTCCAGATGAACAAATAACAGTGATTATTGGCTCTAATGGATGTGGTAAATCTACTTTGTTAAAGGCTTTAACACGTATAATTCCTCATCAAAGTGGATCAATTGTTCTCGACGGTGAAAGTATTGTTAAAGAACCAACGAAACGATTAGCTCGAAAAATTGCTGTTCTGCCACAAACACCTGAAAGTGCAGGGGCCTTAACAGTTGGAGAACTGGTTTCATATGGACGGTTTCCTCATCAAAATCGCTTTGGTCAATTGACTAAACGAGATTTAGAGATGATCGATTGGGCACTTGACGTGACAGGTACGAAATTCTTCAAGTCCCATCCAGTCGATTCACTATCAGGTGGACAGCGTCAACGCGTCTGGATTGCCATGGCTCTGGCACAAGAAACAGATATGATTTTCTTGGATGAACCTACTACCTATCTCGACATGGCGCACCAACTTGAAATATTAGAATTGCTGCAGCGCTTAAACGCTACAGAAAAACGTACAATTGTGATGGTCCTACACGATCTAAACCACGCAGCGCGTTTTGCAGATTACATTATCGGCATGAAGTTTGGCAAAATTGTTAAGACCGGACCAAGTGAAGAGATTATCACTAAACCCGTGTTACGCGAGTTGTTTCAAATCGATGCTGAAATTGGCGAAGATCCACGTACAGGAAAACCAATTTGTATTACCTATAATTTAGTTAGAGGAGAATGACATAAAATGAAAAAGTACTCATTCGTATTCATAGCATTACTAACAATGTTTGTTTTAGCAGCATGTGGAGGTTCTAAAGGAGAAGGATCCTCTGCAGATAAAGAAGAAAAAAATTCAGAACCAACAACGATTACATATGAATCAGAAAACGGACCAGTAGAAGTTCCAGCAGATCCACAACGCGTTTTAGTTCTATCTTCATTTGCTGGTAACGTCATGGCACTTGATGTTCCTCTAGTAGGAGTTGATTCATGGTCAAAAATGAATCCACGCTTTGAAGAAAAGCTTGAAGGTGTAGAAGAAGTGACGGACGAAAATTTAGAAAAAATCATTGAATTAGATCCGGATTTAATCGTCGGACTATCTAACATCAAAAATGTAGAGAAGCTAAAGGAAATTGCTCCAACCGTTACTTTTACTTACGGTAAAGTAGATTATTTAACACAACATATTGAAATCGGTAAATTGCTGAATAAAGAAGAAGAAGCTCAAACATGGGTAGACGAATTTAAAACACGTACGCAAGAAGTAGGGGACGACATTAAAGCTAAAATCGGTGAAGACGCAACGGTTACAGTAATCGAAAGCTTTGATAAGCAATTATATGTATTCGGCGACAACTGGGGCCGTGGGACAGAAATCTTGTACCAAGAAATGGGTCTGAAAATGCCTGAAAAAGTGAAAGAAATGGCTCTAGCTGACGGTTATTATGCATTATCAGCAGAAGTATTACCTGAGTTCACAGGAGATTATTTGATCTTCAGTAAGCATAAAGATGCTGACAACTCATTTGAAGAAACTGAAACGTTTAAAAACATCCCTGCAGTGAAAAACGATCAAATATTTACAGTGGATGCGATGGAATTTTATTTCAATGATCCATTGACTCTTGATTATCAATTAGACTTCTTTAAAGAGTCATTCTTGGGGAACTAATTCATGTTAAATTATCGGATTCAACGCATTCCATATTCTATTAAACTTGGTGTGAGCGTGATTCTGATGATTGTGCTGTTCGGCATGGCTTTAGTTTTCGGAGCGGCCGATACGAATGTTCGCGATGTCCTATCTGCCATATTCACCACTGCACCGAATGACCAAGCCATTATGTTGCGGGAAATTCGTTTTCCGCGAGAAGTAGCCGCTGCCCTTGTAGGCGCGGCTCTTGCCGTTTCCGGTGCTATTATTCAGGGCATGACTCGTAACCCCCTTGCCGATCCAGGATTGTTAGGTCTTACAGCTGGAGCGAATGCCGCACTAGCGATTATGGTTGCATTTTGGCCATCGGTTAACTACTTTGGTGTCATGCTGACCTGTTTCATAGGAGCAGCTGTAGGGGCAATCTTGGTTTTCGGTTTTAGCTCATTTCACCCAGAAGGCTTCACATCTCTTCGAATTATTTTGGCAGGAGCAACGATTTCTGCTTTTCTTTATGCTATTGCTGAAGGCATAGGCATTTATTTTAAAATTTCTCAGCAAGTGTCTATGTGGACAGCTGGAGGAATGATTGGGACAACGTGGAATCAAGTTTCTTTGATTGCCCCGATTGTGTTAATTGGAGTGGCGATTTCTCTCATGTGCTCTCGACAATTAACCATTCTTTCGTTAAGTGAAGAAATGGCGGTAGGTTTAGGACAACGCATTCGATTGATCAAATCGATTTTGTTTGTCTTGGTTATTATTTTAACAGGTGCTTCTGTGGCACTCGTTGGAAATCTTGCGTTTTTCGGCTTAATGGTACCCCATATTGTAAGGTCGGTTGTCGGAACAGATTATCGATTTGTGCTTCCAATGTCAGCGATAGTAGGAGCTGCGTTTATGCTACTTGCGGATACAGTGGCTCGCACAATCAATGCACCATATGAAACACCTGTAGCTGCAGTCGTAGCCATAATGGGCTTGCCATTCTTCTTGTACATTGTGCGAAAAGGAGGGCGAAGTTTCACATGATTGAAACCTCTATCATTCGAAAACAGAGACTTTTGTTCATTACTTTCACATTATTAATAATAACAACTGCAATAATCGGTATGGGGCTCGGATACGCCTCCGTATCATACGATCGCATTATTCCAACTTTACTCGGCCAAGGGGAGTTTAAAGAGGAGTTTGTCCTTTTTTCAGTGCGCTTACCACGTATCGTCATTACCTTATTAGCCGGAATGGCTTTGGCTCTTTCAGGTGCCTTATTGCAAGGAATTACTCGTAATGAGTTAGCGGATCCTGGAATTATCGGAATAAATTCTGGAGCGGGCGTAGCGGTTGCCATATTCTTTTTGTATTTCCCTGCAGAGGCAGGTACATTTATTTACGCACTTCCTTTTGTCGCATTTCTTGGTGCTTTGCTCACGGCTGTTATAATTTATGTATTTTCCTATAGCAGGACGACAGGCATGCAGCCAGTAAAGCTAGTATTAGTGGGCGTCGGAATGTCGATGGCTTTATCAGGCGCAATGATTGTCATGATTTCATCAGCTGACCGCATCAAAGTGGATTTCATCGCTCGTTGGCTTGCTGGAGATATTTGGGGAACGGACTGGCCGTTTGTCTTGGCCTTACTTCCTTGGTTAATTGTCCTTATACCATTTGCTTTAATAAAAGCGAATCGCTTAAACATTCTTGGTCTAGGTGAACCAGTAGCCATAGGGGTTGGTCTATCCGTCCAAAAAGAACGAATTGTCCTAACGTTAGTGGCCGTAGCACTTGCTGCATCAGCTGTTTCAGTGACAGGTGGGATTTCGTTTATTGGATTAATGGCACCACATATTGCACGTACTCTCGTTGGACCAAGACACCAGTTGTTTCTTCCATTGAGTTTACTAATTGGAGGCTGGCTGTTACTGATTGCGGATACGATCGGTCGAAATATCGTAGAACCGAACGGTCTTCCAGCTGGCGTTATGGTTGCTCTTATTGGTGCACCATATTTTATATATTTATTAACTAAGAAGTAGAAAATAGCACTCCTAACGGGGTGCTATTTTTGTGTTTTATTTTGGTTTTTATCAGCGTAGTTCCAAATGTAATAAGTGACCCAAAATATCAGTACTGAAATAATTGAATACGGCTTTAAATCGGTTGGTAAAAACAGAATTAGGAGAATTGCTAATAGTAAAAAAGGCGGCATAAGAATCCAATACTTTTTGTTCTTAAACATATGCATCTCCTTATCATTTTTATGCTTTTTGAAGACTAAACATATGTACTCTATGCTTTTTTGTTATAAATATTTTTAGCATAATGAAATGTGGCAATAGTAGTTGAAATTGACAAGATAAAGACGAATAAATAGCCAAATAAACTTATGAGCATGTTATCTACTGGTGCGTTATAAAAATAAAGTATACCGAGTAATTTATGAAAAATGGAAAAGTTACCTAAGAAGTTAATTGCCTGTAGTACGAATAATATAGTGATTACCCCCAATAAAAGAACGAATTGAAATAGCCGTTTTTTCTTTATCTAAAAAAAACTGTTTTATAAACCTCCGCTACTATTTACGTTGTTATGGGTATTTGCATCTCTAAAAGCAGCGTCAGAGCTCTTGCCTTTTGGTGGAGCTTTGATTTCTTTAAAACTTTTATTTTTGATATCATACAAAATGCCAAATACAACTAAACCAATTGGGATTAAAATAAGAAACCAGATCATTATTAACACTCCATTCTTAATAAAATTTGTATAAGTTCCATATTTACGTGAATATGCCGATAAGCAGTACAAACAAAGGTAGTATATTTCCTTTCATTTATATGCAGTATGCAAAGCTACTCTGAATAACCCACCGCGATCATATAACCTTCCAAAATTCGATCAGTCCGTGTTTAATACTAATTCAATAATACGCTTAAAAATTCCTCCTTTTCCCATAAAATTAAGTTAAATCCATAAGACTGGTTATTGAGCAACGATGGTTTCCTTGATCGCCATGTTAGAAAATCAATCAGGAAGCCGTGTAGAGTGGGGACACCAAAGTTTATGAGTAAAATGCGTATAGAAAAAAACGCTAAGACCTATTCTAGGAAAAAAGAAAAGATGGGGAGGAGTCCCATGTCTAATAAATTCTTTAAAAATATGTTCAAGAAAAAAGAGTCAAAGCAACAAGCTCAATCTGACTCTTCTAGTCTAAAGAATAAGTCCATAAATAATCATTCACACGATAAAAAATTAATTTCGCCTGATAAAGCTAAATTTATTTCATTAATCGAAAAGGAGTCGAATAACCCATCTGATTTAAAAACCAAATTTATTACTGAGGACTATACTCTTTTCTATATAGAAAATTTAGTGGATAGCCGCGTTCTAAATAAACACATCCTTCCGGTTGTTCTTAAGAACCCAAATTCATCTCCATCCGAATTGAAATTCCAATTACAAATACCTGAAGCGAATATGACAGAGAATTTGGAGTTAGCCATACTCGAACTGTTCAGTGGTGCAGCTCTAATTCATAAAAATGGGTATCCAACTGTTTTATTGGCAAAGATTAATACACGAGAATCTCGATCACTTTCTGCACCGGAAAATGAATCTCAAGTAATCGGTTCTCAAGTCGGATTTAACGAAAGCCTATCTACAAATGAATCTCTGGTTAGACGCTACATCCGAACACCGGATTTGTATATTAAAAAACTCACTGTTGGCAAAATTTCAAATACAACTGTTTCCATTCTATATCTCAAAAGTATTGCATCGGAGGAAATGGTTCAAACACTTCAACAGAGAATAACCGATTTAAAGATTGATGCTTTACTTGATAGTTCCTTCTTAGCAGAAATGATAGACGATAATTCGTTATCTCCATTTCCACAGATGCTATTAACTGAAAGACCTGACAGGTTTTGTGATGGTCTACTTAATGGGAAGTTGGGGATTCTTGTAGATGGAAGTTCGATGGCAGTTATTTGTCCGCATTCTTTCATCGAATTTTTCCAAAGTAGAGAAGACCAAAATCTTAGGTGGCCAATTGCCTCATTTCTAAGATTATTGAGATTTAGTGCCGTTTTTTTATCCATCTTTTTAACACCTTTATATGTAGCTGCATTAACCTTTCATTATGAGGTGATTCCCCAATCCCTACTAGTACCATTAAGTGAATCAAGGGCGTTAGTTCCTTTTCCACCCATAATTGAGGCATTACTACTAGAACTAATCATTGAGTTACTTAGAGAAGCTGGAGCAAGATTGCCAACCAAAGTAGGTCAAACTATTGGTATCGTAGGCGGTATTGTCATAGGGACTGCTGCTGTTCAGGCGGGAATTACGAGTAATATTTTAATCATTATTGTTGCTTTGAGCGCACTCGCGTCTTTTACCACTCCAAGTTATATGATGGGTAATGTTATTCGAGCGATTCGATTTCCTATCATCATTCTTGCTGGTTTTTGGGGATTCTATGGAATCATGCTTGGATTCTGTTTTTTACTCATTCATTTAATTAAACAATCAAGTTTAGGTACGCCCTATACAGCTCCATTTTATCCCCCTCGGTGGGTTGATTGGCGGGACAGTATTATCAGATTGCCTCTGCCATTAACTAATTTGAGACCCACAAGCTCCAGAGCTAAAAAGAGGAAAAAGTACGAAGAAGAGCCAATTGATCCGGAAAAAAGTTGAACTGAAGGTGTATTGATGAAAAATGTGATTCACGTGAAGCCACAGCAAATGATAAATGCTTTCTTAGTCTTTTTCGTTGTTCACACAACGCAAATAGGTGTGGGCATTCACGGATTTCAGAGAATAATCTATCAAGAATCTAAACAGGATGCATGGTTTTCCGTACTTGTGATTGGAATTGTTTCACATGTCATTGTCATAGTAATGATCAAAACATTGGAAATGTATGATTCTCACGATTTATATGGCATTAATCGCGAGGTTTTTGGTACATGGATTGGGAATTTTATAAACGTCATCTACTTCTTTTACTGCTCGGTAGCATTTTTCTCGGTCTTGATAAACTATATAGAAGTGATTCAAACATGGATATTTCCATTACTAAGTACATGGTTTATTTCGGCAACACTTTTACTGCTCGTCATATATACATTCTTAGGTGGTTTGCGTGTCATTGTTGGTGTTTCTTTCTTTAGTTTTATGTTGGCTTTTTGGCTCATTTTCGTTCTAGTATTTCCTCTTCAGTATTCAGATCCACAAAGTTTGTTTCCAATACTAGAAAGTAAATTCATTGATATATTGAAAGGTGCAAAAGCGATGACTTTTACGATTATAGGATTTGAAATTTTGTATATTATTTTTCCTTTTGTGAAGGATAAGAAAAATATACGAAAGCCTGTTCATTACGGTTTACTAGTCACTACGTTGATGTATCTAGCCGTTATTTTAGTATCGTTGACCTACTTTAGTGGTGAACAGTTAAGTAAAACCATTTGGGCGACATTATCGCTATTTAGTATTGTTCAATTTCCATTTTTAGAGCGATTTGAATTCTTAGCTGTCTGTTTTTGGATGCTGATTATTTTACCTAACTTATGCCTATATGTTTGGGCAGCGCACAGGGGATTAACAGGTATGATCAATATCAGTGCAAAAAAATTCATATGGTTATTTTCATGCATTGTTTTACTTTTAACATTTTTTATTAAGTCACGTATTCAAATAAACTCAATTAATAATATCTTTGGGCAAGTAGCATTCTATATCGTATTTATTTATCCGTTGTTCCTTTATGTACTTGCATTAGTTAAGAAAAAGCTCACGTCATAGAGAAGGGGAACATAATGATTAAAAAATTAGGTCTTGTAATATTATCATTAACATTGCTTATAGGCGGGTGTGCTGAACAGAAACTTTTAGAGAAAATTGGATTAATTACTTTGGCTGGCTATGATCTTAATGAAGATGGAAAAGTAGTGACAACCGCTGTCATTCGTCAAGTTGACCCGGAATTTCAAAGTATGGTGACGACCTCTTCTGCTGTAAATGATTCCAGCTTAGGAGCTCTAACCGAAATAAATCGTAAAACAACGAAAAAATTAATGCAGGGTCAAATGCGGATTACATTATTTGGCGAAACCCTCGCAACTGAAGGTATCGGGTCCTTTTTAAATACATTATCTAAAAATTCATCAACCAGTAGTGGAATTCTTTTGGCTATGACAGCCGGAAATGCGAAGGAATTGCTTGAATATCCTTATAAAAACATTAATGATGTTGGACAAGAGATATATAAACTAATCGAACAAAACGTGGATGCTGAGCTAGTCACATCTTCGACTTTACATGAAGTTTCCCAAGACTATTATTCAGTAGGCAGGGATATGATTATACCAATCATCGAAAGAAAAGAAGAAGTAATCGAGGTTACAGGAGTAGCCTTGTTTAATAAAGACAAATTAGTAGGGCAACTCCCTGCAAAAGATAGTTTTTATTTGTTGTTAATTAGAGGGAAATTTAAATCCGGAAAATTTGAGACGACTATACCAGGCGATATATTCTCTTCAAATCAATCAGATTCCTCGGAACCTGTTCCTGTTGTTCTTGATACAATCTCGTCAACAAAGAAATTGAAATTAACCGACAAAAATGTACCAGAATTCGAATTGCAAATAAATTTAAATGGCAGAATACTCGAACTGGATGCGGAAATGGATTTTGATAATCCTGTGGAAATCGAAAAACTTGAAAAAGCAATTAATCAAAGTTTGACTGAGGAACTAAAATCTATATTAGATTATTGTCAGGAAATTAATTCAGATGTTTTTGGACTCGGTAAGCAATATCGAAGTCAAGTCCGCAACTCAAAACTTACACATGAAAGTTGGCATGCTAAGTATCCAACTGCTAAAGTTAATATCAAAATAAATTTTAAAATTCTTCGAAGTGGTGTTTTTGAATAGCCTTTAATCAATAAAAAGGACAGGTTCAGTAATATGAAACGGAAGAAATATTAATTTACTTTATGTTGTGAAAGAAATATTCGGTCTTCTTCTCTTTCAATTTGTCTACAGTCTAAAGCTCAATTTGTATTGAGCTCCTTTTTTATTTACGAAGGTTTTTCATGCGTTGGTGTAACAAACCATCTGACTGTTCATTTTCTCCCGTAACAAATTCCGTCATATATTTTGTTAAATACTTGCCGAAATTATTTTTGGTATTAATTAATAGCTCATCAACATAGTAAGCACCTTTTTCTAAGTTATCTAATAACAGTACTGATAGGGAAGCATAAACTCCGCAAGCGACTTGAAAGTACGTTGCATTTGTATTGTACTCGGAATAGATGGATTGATTACTTAAGACGTTATACATATACCGTTCTTTGTTAGGATAAACGAGAAGTACCCCAACTAAATCCTTCCCACTTAAAGGAGCATCATTAGGATCGAGAACCTTCATCTCATGGTTCCATAATTTATCAACATCCTTTATATTTTCTCGGATTAGATTAGTCGTGTGTTCATTGACCTTATACAAAAATCCGCCTTCCATGTCGTATTGCTTACAAAGGGTATAAACTTCCTCGTGGGGCATTAAACAGCCATCAAACTCTATATCTCCTAGCTTGACTTTAAATTCAAGGTCATACACTTTCTCATAGAAAAAGAGGGGATTGTGGTGTTGCATAAACATCGGAAAACTCAAGATAGCTTCGTCTAGAAAACACTCTGGTGACCAAGTCGTATAAATCGTATCTTTTTTAGCGAGTTTAGGATTTTTGTAAAATGAATTATCATGCTCCACTATATAGCAACCAATGGGCTTGTTTTCAGGTGAGTCAGTCTTGAGTAATTCGTGTACCATCCACTGGACGACTCCAGGGTTCATTCCAGATCCGATAATGGCGGTTAGATTTGAAAAGTTGTCTTTGTACTTTTCAAGGTGTCTAAATCGCTCAATCAAACCAAATCCTTCATATAACTCTTCATTCTCATCAATCATCGTATTTTCTAATGCTGTGTTCACATAACTGATTCCAACCTCATCGCAACATTTCATCATGTCAACCGTGTCCGCCCATGACAGGTCAATAACAACATCAGTTTGACTCTTTTTTAGGTGTTCTATAAATTGCTTCGTGTCTTTCAAATCATATTTATGCAAGATGAATTGACCTTTCAGCTGCGGGAATAATTGTGAATAGGTAATAGCATCTTTTTGTTCATAATCAATCAAATGAATTTCACATTTACTCATAATGTGATGAAGTGGATCGTTCTGATTTATTGAGGATTTATTTAAAATAGAGAGAATGCCGTTAGCAACTCCGCCTGCACTACCAAGAATCGTGATTACATAATGTTGTTTCTTCAAACCAAAACCCCATTTAGTTTTATTCATAACCTATGTATGGGAAGAGGCAATGGCATAGGCAGAGGTGAATGATAAAAACAGGAATTCAAAATGAATCTGAAACATAAAAAGAGGCTGGGACATAAGTGGGGATTTTTTAAAATGAGGTAAAAATCTATATTAAGAAATTGATATTTTATAATTGGTTGAAGTGGAGGGGAGACTCCTGGGGGAACAGCACGAGGGAGAGACTACAGGCTCGAGCCGTGCCCCCGGAAAGCGTCCCCGCAACGGAAATCAAATTAGCATAAGCAAAAAAACATCAAAATTTCTTAGAGAGAAATTTTGATGTTTCTTGTTTTGTCCCAACATCTTAATGGATAGAAAGTAAAATGATTAAACCGGTCGTTGCTTTTTCAGAACTTTCATATTTAATAAGAAAAACCCAATGACGAACCCGATCAGTACCAATAGGTTTGGCCAAATATCGATAAACGTATGACCGCGTGTCATGACATTCTGAAGAGCTTCTGCTGCATATGTTAAAGGCACAATTCTATTGATAAACTCTACCCAAGTAGGTGCATCGGATAAATCAAACATCCCGCTGAAGAATATTTGAGGAATGATGACTAATGGAATGAATTGAATAAGCTGAAATTCGGATCGGGAGAAACTCGAAAGCAACAATCCGAGCGCGAGCGCGACACTTGCAGTTAAGAGATTGACAAGTAGCAGAATACCGTAGTTGCCATTTTGAGTGACTCCTAAGATATTCACGATGAACAATTGGATTAGAATGGTTTGAATGATAACGAATAAGAAAAAGCCTATAAAATAGCCAAGAACGATTGAAGATCTTTTTAGTGGAGTAGCTAGAGTTCGTTCAAGTGTTCCAGAAGAACGTTCTTTTAAGAAACTGACCCCCGAAATCAGAAAAACAAAGAAGAATATAAAAAATCCCATTAACGCAGGTGCTAATTGATCAAATAAATCAAGTTCCGAATCGCCATATAAAAAAGAAATGCTCGATTTTTGAGAGAGTGTTTTAGGGATAGCAACTTTCTCAGGTGTTTGACCAGTAATAAGACGAAGTTGTTCTTGTAGTTGAACAACTAATTCATTGAGAGATTGTATTTGAACATGACTTTTTTCCAGTGTGAGCACCGTTAAAGTACGTTGTATTTTTTGAATGGCAGAAGCGTTTTTGGATACATTACCACCCTCTACAAGAATATGAGCAGTTTCATTTTCAAAAGAAATCGAAGCATCAATTTTCTGTTCAATCATCGCTTTCTTTGCATCATTATTTGTTGGAAAAGTGATGACGGTTGCTTCTTCCTTTAGTAATTGGGTCACTTCTTCAGGTAGGTTAACAATGCCAATCGTGACGTCATCAGAGCTAGCGCCAAAAATCGTGTACATTAAAAACAAAACAAAAAGAGGGGCAACTAGCATCATGCCAATGGTTCTTTTATCTTTGACGACTTGAGCAATTACTCGCTGCGCAACGATAATAGACTGCATTATACTTCCTCCTTTTTTAGAAATGCATTTTCAATTGATCCGAATTTTTGTTTTAACATATCGGGAGTTCCACTAACAACTAATTGGCCATTTTGAATTAATAACAGGCGATCACAGCGCTCAGCCTCATCCATAATGTGGGTGGTAATTAGTAACGTTACACCGTTCTCACGGAGTGACTCGAATTCTTTCCAAAACAACTGTTTAAGAGTAGGATCAATACCCACAGTGGGTTCATCCAGCAAGAGAAACGGTGGTTGATGGACTAATGATATAGCGAGGCTCAGCCTACGTTTCATCCCCCCTGAGAAATAACGGACTGGACGATCTGCATCTTTAAGTAAGTCGACAAAAGCCAATACGAAGTTTACTCGATTCTTTAAAATATCTTTACGTAATCCATACAATTTTCCGAAATAGGCAAGGTTTCCTCGAGCTGATAAATCTTCATACAGTGCATCCGATTGAGCCATATAGCCAATTTCTTTTGAAACTTTTAATGTAGGCTGTTGATGGCCTAGTACATGTACTTCTCCTTGAGTAGGTCGCTGAAGTCCAATTAGTGTCTTGATTAACGTCGTTTTTCCAGATCCGCTTGGTCCAATTAACCCAACGATTTCTCCTTTTTGTATTTGAAAATTAAGATTGGTTAAAATAGATCTTTTGCCAAAAGACTGGTGATAATTTTGAACAGAGACAATCATAGTGACTCCTCCTTTAAGCAACGCATTGTTGCATAATATTCTTTCTGTGGTTAACTTTAAGTATCTATGTTTCATACGAAGGAATCAATTTGCAAAAAAGTACTTATCGTTGTTTAAACAACACTTCATTGCAATTTGTAGATAAACGGGGTGGAAATTTATGAAAAAAGTAGATTTACGTATTAAGAAAACAAAATTAGCAATTGAAGTAGCACTTTTAAAATTATTAGAAACCAAGCAATTTCAAGATATTACGATTCAAAATATTGCAGAAGAAGCGATGATTAACCGTGCTACATTCTACTCGCACTACACGGACAAATATGATTTACTTGACCGTTTAGTCGAAGAAAAACTGTCTGCCTTTCGAAATCATATTTACGAGGCTAGGCATGTAAGAGATGGAACCTTATATCCAGAGCGATTTTTATTTGTGATTTGTACAGCCTTTCAAATTGTAGAGCGTGATCTTTATTTTTTTAAGGTTTTATTAGCAAACCAAACCACGAATAACATTAAAGATCGATTTGTGAATATGGTATCAGATATTTTTACATCACAATTTGATGTATTTTTTGGCAAAAATGAATCGAATCGAACAATGCCAAAAGAATTATTCCTACCGTTCATTGTGTCAGGAGTAACAGGTACAATCTTTTGGTGGATTGAACAGAACCAACCATACTCTCCCGAGGAAATGGCTAAATCCTTATTGAATCTAGTTATTAATGGACCCGCGAAAACGATGGGTCTTCATATTTCGAATTAAGTTGAGATGTCTTGGTTCAATCAAATGGGAATAATAAAAAGGCAGTGAGAATAAAAACTCACTGCCTTTTTCTATTCTTTTATTTTAAATGGTAGTAAAAAATTGGACGGGTAGGGAATAAAACTTACAAGCTAATCGCTTCCTTTGACAAATACATTGGAAGGAAGTAATATTATCTTTAATTAAAGATATCTTAATTAAAAATAAAAAGGAGGTTAATACAATGGAAAACAAGTCATTGAAATCATTTATTGTTTTAATGAAAGCATCAAAATCAGTTCAAGAATTGATTACAACAGACATTACCTCCTATGACATGCGCACATCTGATTTTGTCATTATGGAAACGCTCTATCATAAAGGGAGACAAACCATTCGTCAAATAGCCGAAGCTGTCTTGATTAAAACGGGTTCGATTACGTACGTCATCGATAAATTAGAAGATAAGGGCTGGCTGACGCGTAGTGATTGCAAAGAAGATCGTCGTGTTGTTTATATTGAGTTAACTGACGAAGGGCAACGAGTAATGGATTTAATTTTCCCGCAACATCAACTCGTCATTGAAGATATTTTTTCTGAACTCACAGAACAAGAACACGATGTATTGATCGATTTATTAAAAAGAGTAGGGAAAAAAGTGCCCACACAAAAAGGAGTGACAACAAAATGAAACGAACAGCAGGGATTCACCATATAACAGCGATTGTTGGACATCCACAACAAAATGTAGATTTTTATGCAGGAATTTTGGGTTTACGGATGGTTAAAAAAACAGTGAACTTCGATGATCCAGGTACGTATCATTTGTACTTTGGTAATGACGGAGGAAAACCAGGAACGATTATCACGTTTTTCCCATGGGCAGATGCTTATCCTGGTGTAATCGGAGATGGGCAAGTAGGAGTGACTTCATATGTTGTGCCTACAGGTGCTTTTCCATTTTGGGAGAACCGACTAACGAAATTTAATATTGAGTTTTCGAAATCAGAACGTTTCGGTGAAAGATATTTGACGTTTAAAGATACGCACGGCTTACAACTAGAATTAGTTGAGCGAGCAAGTGGAGACCAAAGTTCATGGGCTTTCGGTGAAGTGACATCAAATGTAGCCATTAAAGGATTTGGTGGAGCAACGTTGTTTTCAGCTCAACCAGACCAAACAGCTAAATTATTAGTAGATGTGATGGGTCTTGAAAAAATTGCGGAAGAAAATGGCTTGATGCGATTCAAATCGTATGGGGAAATCGGCAATATAATCGATGTGAAATCTTCTCCTAGTGGACGAGGACAAATGGGAGTGGGAACGGTTCACCATATTGCATGGCGCGCTGAAGATGACGCTGATCAGTTAGAGTGGCGTGAACATGTTGGAAATGCAGGATACGGAGTAACACCTGTCCAAGATCGCAACTACTTTAATGCGATTTACTTTAAAGAACGTGGCGAGATTTTATTCGAAATTGCAACGGATCCTCCAGGGTTTGCTCATGATGAATCCGGTGAAACAATGGGTACCGAGTTGAAATTACCAGCCCAGTATGAACAACATCGAGATGCATTAATGAATGTCTTACCTCCAATTGAAGTTCGCAATTTAGATAATGAAGGGTGAGAAGAAAATGACAATGAGACATCTTTTTCAACAAGGGAATGACCCTACTAGACCTACATTGCTTTTGTTACACGGAACAGGTGGAACAGAGCATGACTTGCTTCCATTAGCATCAAAAGTAGATCCGGAAGCGAATGTACTTAGTGTAAGAGGAAATGTGTTAGAAAACGGAATGCCTCGCTTTTTCAAGCGTTTAGCTGAAGGTGTATTTGATGAAGAGGACTTAGTTTTCCGTACAAAAGAATTAAATGACTTTCTAGATCAAGCAGCAACCGAATATGGTTTTGACCGGTACAATATTTACGCAGTGGGCTATTCGAATGGGGCAAATATTGCTGCAAGTTTATTATTCCATTACGAAGATTCATTAAAAGGCGCAGTGCTTCATCACCCAATGGTTCCAAGAAGAGGAATTGACTTGCCGAATTTAGCTGGGAAACACGTGTTCATTGGAGCGGGTTCTAATGACCCGATTTGTCCGGCACAAGAATCTGAAGACTTGAAAGCCTTGTTGGAACAAGCTGGTGCTGTAGTGACATTGGAGTGGGAGGCTAATGGCCATCAACTAACGTTTAGTGAAGTAGAAAAAGCTAGTGCATGGTATCAAAGTAAATAAACGATATATGAAACCAATCAGGAAGAGAGTCTTCTCTCTTGCTGGTTGGTTTTTTTGTTATGTAATTAAGTTCATGGATAGTAGATAAAGTCTTTGTGTGTTGGATTTCACCTAATTATAATCACATTTTTAGTCGTAGTAGAAATAAAAAAATCTCCTGGAAAACAAGAATTATATTGTGTTCCAGGAGATAAACTTTGTTACCCCTTGTATATATGGGCATCAATAGAAATTAAATCTTCCACGTATAAATAAGTTTATATCAATAAAAGGCATATAAGTCGCTCATAAATAGCCCAATTTCTTAAGGTCCTTGTACACAATCCAAGAATATTTTTTTCTTCCTTCGCTATTTAAATGATCTGGGTCGATAAAGTATTCTCTGTTGTTTACGAATCTGTGATCACTCATATAATTTAAAAAAGGGATATCTAATTCAAGGGGTTTTAAGTACTGAAAAACAAGTTTATTCATTACTTCTTCATTGAAATATTCTTGATAAGACTGTTGTACTGGCTCCATGGTTAATACTACTCGGTACCCTTTCTCGCTACAATAATCTACCATCTCTCTTAACTGCTCCACATTTTGTTCAATGGTTTTATTTTCAATCGCTTCTCTATATTGTGCTTCTACTTTCTCATACTTTCTTTCTGAATAGTTTTTACCGTTATTTTTCCAAGATTGATGAGAATTCCATTTAAAGTTTTTAAATTTACCCGCGAGCGCAGAATTAAAACGACCACTATCTAAGGCAGGTAAGTACAGGTAACTGTAATAATCAATTAAATCAAACGGTTCAATCTCGGTGCGGTCTAAAACCTTATAATAATTTCCTACATAATTGGTCTCAGAATTTGCGAAAGTAATTTGAGAGATGGAGATGATGACTACACCATCAGGTTTAAGATACTCGCCATACTCTCTCAACAATTTATAGTCATACTGAATCGTCTGAGCAGGTAGTGCTAAGTCCAGATGGGACAAACCAGTAGGCTTAAAATAATAAGCATACATTGAATGAGATGTACCTAAATTGATGATATCAACTGGATATGGATGTTTCTTAAACGCCAGCATTGCATGGTTAATATTGTAATCATGAGATTGTTTTACAAAGTTATTTACCGGTATAAACAGAAGTGAAACAACAGTAATGATAATTGTTAACTTAATGAATAAACGTCCCATAACAAATCCTTTCAATTTAGTGCTTATTTCACAAAGGTTACTGAATGGCTCACTAATAAAACGCATCCAAATTTCCCGTGTAATTAGTATTTAGATTAAAATCCCCCATAAATAAATCCTTGACCCGAAACACCGAATATAAGGACTGAAACAATAATAAAAATATAAAATGCGAATCTAGCGGTTATCGAGTTCCCCGAGAGCCATTTCCATGTTGAAACATTATTTCTTTCGATATAATGAAATATTTGTACAATAATAAAGAAGAATAGGAATATCACTAAATCAAGGAGCGAAAATATTTCAAATGCTTGTACAATTCCCGATGGCCTCCATGAGTGAATTGTTAAGAAAAGCTGTGCATTTTCAAATGCTTGTGTAACAGAATCCGATCGAAAAAAAACTCTAGAAAAGCAAACTAGAAGGAAGGTTATGGCGATTTTGATCCATTTATGGAGCACTGGACTTTGATCCAGTTGTATAAATGAAGCCATTTTTCCACGAAACTGTTTCGTATAATCTCCAAACACGCGATAAAATCCATGAATGAAACCCCATATAACAAAAGTCCAAGCGGCTCCGTGCCAAATGCCACTTACTAAAAAAGTCATTACAATTGCTAAATAAATTTCACTTCTCTTCTTTTTTCCTTTACATAGAGGGATAAAGATATAGTCCCTGAGCCATGTAGAAAACGTGATATGCCATCTACTCCAAAAATCTGCTATCGATACTGCATAGTGGGGTTGCTTAAAATTTTCACTCAAATTTATTCCGAGCATTTTTGCACAACCGATAGCGATGTCACTGAGTGCTGAAAAATCTGCGAACAATTGAATCGAGAATAAAATAGTAGCTAGTACAATTTGTGAACCAGTCGGGTTAGGATTATCGAATACACTAGAAACAATTGGAGCTAGTCGATCGGCAATTAATGTTTTCTTAAAAAAACCCCATGCGATTCGTTTCATCCCATAGTGTAAATTTTCATAATTTAACTTCTGTTCAACTTTAAATTGCGGAAGCAGTTTCTTCGCACGTTCAATCGGCCCAGCAACCAATTGTGGAAAAAACGCAAAATAAATTGAAAAATAACCGTAATGTCTTTCCGCCTTTTGCTTACCATAGTAAATATCCACAAGATAACTTACTGCCTGAAGTGTATAAAATGAAATGGCTAATGGCAGAACAATTTCTTGGTAAGGTAAGGTATAGTTCCAATCCATGTATTTAGCAATCGCTCGAAATGAGTCATTGACAAAATTAAAATATTTAAACCAACCGAGAAAAAACAATAACACGAAAATACCGACTAGCATGACTTTTTTCTTTTGTTTTTTTGTCTCCTGTTTTTCAATAATAATTCCAGTAACATAAGTAAAAGCTGTGCTTGTAAGTAGTAACGGTATAAATTGGATACTCAAGATTGCGTAAAAAACGTAACTTGCTGCTAATAGAAGAATCCATCTCAATCGATGTGGGATTAAATAATAAGTAAATACGATTATTGCGAAAAACAGGAGAAACTCAATTGATATAAAAGTCATACTATCACCTGATTAAAAATAAACTTAAGATTTTTTATAAATCGAATAATAAATAACCCTACAGTTGTCCAAGCCGCCAGTCCCCTTAAAGTGACGACAAAACGCTATAGTACGAATTAACAATGTACTAATGTAGGGTTTACGTTTTTTCAATAGTTCACCTAGAAAGTGTCACACTCATTTGCGAATTTGAGGTATTGTAAAAGGTTCAGGCGAAAGTGAATTATTCATAATTAGGTAAATCAGAATAAAGGATTTTTCCGAAATGATTACGTGGAAATTCCTCGATTTTCATAATCTTAATACCCTTTAAGTTTAATTTTTCCTTTATTATTTTTTTAATTTGAACACCATCGTCTTTTAATGTGTAAATATACATTTGGTCATCCGTCCCAGCGCAAATACAATCATGACCATACTCGTTTAAAAGTCCTTCGACTTCATCCAAGCTAATGCGGTTTCCATAGAATTTAATCATTCTTTTGATTCGACCAGAAATAAAAAAATACCCGTCCTGATCAAAATAAGCCAGATCACCTGTGTGCAAAATACCGTTGTTCTCATCTTTTTTTGAAAGATCGAATAACGACTCAGCGTACCCCAAAAAAACATTTGCTCCTTTGTATATCAATTCGCCAGTAACATTAGGCGTTGTAATTTTGTTGCCATTGTCATCTTGCAGAAACAGTTCTCCACCCGGAATGGCAATACCAATACTTCCGACTTTATCAAAGTTTTTTTCATAAGGTAAATAAGTCATTCGTGCCGTTGCTTCAGTTTGGCCGTACATAGTAAAAAATTGAATTCCTTTCTTACTACAAACTTCAGCAAATTTGTATGATAGAACTGAGCTTAATTTCCCACCAGCTTGAGTTAGTTTTTTTAAACTCGGAAGATTAAACTCTTCAAAATTAAGCCTATCAAGCATCTCATACACGAAAGGAACTCCTCCAAAAGTTGTTGCTCGTTGCTCTCTACATAAGTCCCAAAACTCTTTTTTCATGATAGATGCACCCGTTACAATTATCGTCGAACCGCTTATGAAATGACTATTAATGATAGAAAGGCCATAGGAATAATTCATTGGAAGAGTTGTTATCGGTTTATCGTCTGAATTAATGTCAAGGTACTTCCTTATAGAGTCAGCATTTTTGAAAATATTATCATAGCTTAAGCGTACAAATTTTGCGCTTCCTGTACTCCCAGAGGTTGTTAAAAGAAGCGCAAGATGTTCATCAAGATGATGTTGGAACC
This sequence comes from Bacillota bacterium, assembly GCA_018816185.1. Classification (GTDB taxonomy): domain Bacteria; phylum Bacillota; class Bacilli; order Bacillales_A; family Planococcaceae; genus Paenisporosarcina. The sequence continues at coordinate 27,189 of JAHIWI010000115.1, read as the reverse complement.
CTGTCGGACATCTAAATAATGTGTAATCACCATACACAAATGAACTATCCATTTCTTTTAATAAGTCTTGATTTTCCGTACCCGCCCAAATGTATGTAGGCTTATAAAGATTAATCAGTCTGCGCAACCGATCAATATGCATGGATGCATCCAAAAGTACAGGAACTACACTGCCTCTAATAAAACCCACATAGCCAAATAAAGACTCCTTATTATTTGAACATAAACAAAAAACGAGCGTTCTTTCACCTACATTACCACGGATAGCGTCAGCAATTTCTACCATTTCAGAGTAAGAATATTCTCTTTCAGCATATACTGCGGTTCGGTTTCCAAACTCGTCAAGTGTTTTAAAACTATTCATTAATAAAGTCTACTCCCAATCGATTCAATAGTTCCATTCCTGACTGATAAGAATTGAACTCTGTGATCCATTCAGAATCTATTGAGACATCAAATTCATCCTCAATAACAGCAATGAGTGTCATATGTCCAATTGAATCCCACTCTGGTGATTCACCAAGTGCTAAATCTTCAACTACAACACCATCCTCCAAGTCCAGCGCATTAATAAATGCATTACGATATTTTTCGATATTTCTCATCATTTACACCCTTTCTATTATTAGTTTCTCCTGAATCTGTGTGAGCTGTTAGCTCAAACAGTTTATATATCTAAAATACTTACGCTTAATGCACCCAGGTATCTCATCTGGCTGACCTATAATAAATTTATTTTAATTTCATTTTTTTCGAATGCTTTATATAATCCATCATCAACATTGTAATGAACGCTTGTATTTAAATCTACTTCCTTTGACTCATCCTGAGAGCTATCTCTAATTGCTTAAATGAAAATGATTATCATAATCAATTATAAGACTATGAGGAGGAAAGTCAATATAGTATTCATTCTTTACAATTTTGTCATTCATATGCACTACATTAATATTGTCATCCGAAGAAGTGGTAAGACATCCAAAGGAAATGAAACAAAGTTCATATATCGACCATTCTGTTTTTTAATTAGGCGTTACACAGTTGAAGACATGATAAAGCGAATCTATGCGTGCGGAACGCTCCAACTGAAACGAAATCAACTAAATAAATTTTAATACTGTTGTTTTTCAATTAGAAGAAAACACGATTGTTTTGAATCATATCAAGATGAATCGATGCATAAACTATGAGTATTTATTGTAGAACTATTTTCAGGTGATTCGTTTTAATGGTCAATAATATGAGTATTTTCAACATTTTTTTATTCACAAAGATTTGTGGGTTAGTCCATGTTGATAGCGTTTTCATTCATGAAAATAAATAAAAATACACATTATTTGTTGTCAGAATTTTATGTGAACTATGATTTTGTGATATACTTGTTCGATATCTATAGAGAAATCTTTCAAAGATGAAGAGAGAGGGGCGATGTCATGATAAAGACTGGATATCCAGTTCCGCAAGGATTGTATGACCCAGAGCAAGAACATGAGGCTTGTGGAATTGGCATGATTGCAAACATTAATGGCAAAAAAACACATAGTATCGTTCAACATGCAGTGACCATCCTCTGTAATATGGAACATCGCGGAGGGCAATCCGCAGATACAAGTACAGGAGATGGAGCGGGTATATTAACGCAAATTCCTCATCGCTTCTTCCAAAAACAATGTGAGAAAGAAGATATTATTTTACCAAGAGAAGGCGAATATGCGGTCGGTATGGTGTTTCTACCAAAAGATCACGAGATTCGTATGAAGAGTAAAGAAATTTTTGAGCGAATTATTGCCGAAGAAGGTCAAGTATTTCTTGGATGGCGACCAGTGCCCATCAATGATTCGTTTGTTGGAAAAGTAGCAACGAAAACGAAACCTACGATTAGACAAGTATTCATCCAAATGTCTTCAAATTGCCAAGATCAACTGGCTTTCGAGCGTAAATTGTATATCATCCGTAAACGCATAGAGCGTGAAATGGCTGACTTTAGAGCGTACGAAGACGTATACATCTGTAGTTTATCAACCCAAACCATTGTCTATAAAGGCATGCTAATCCCCGAACAATTAGATTCATTTTTCATCGACTTAAATCATCCAGATTTCAAATCTGCTTTAGCTCTCGTACATTCTCGATTCAGCACCAATACGTTTCCGAGTTGGAAGCGTGCACATCCAAACCGTTACACCATTCATAATGGTGAATTTAATACACTACGCGGCAATGTGAATTGGATGCGAGCCCGTGAACAAATGACTGATTCGGAATTTTTCAATGAAAAGGATCTGCAGAAAGTTCTGCCAGTCATTGATGCGGATGGCAGTGATTCATCCATGTTTGATAATTGTTTTGAATTTCTACACTTATCAGGACGTTCTATCGCTCATACGGCCATGATGATGGTACCTGAACCATGGGCAAATGATAAGACTATTATTGAAGAGAAACGTGATTTTTATGAGTATCACAGTACATTAATGGAGCCTTGGGATGGACCGGCTGCATTGGTGTTTACAAATGGGAAACAAATCGCCGCCACACTTGACCGCAATGGTTTAAGACCCGCACGTTATTACGTCACAAAAAGCGGCATGATTGTCCTTGGTTCAGAGGTAGGGGCATTGGATATTTTCGCGGACGATATTGAATACAAGGAACGATTAGCACCTGGAAAGATTCTTTTAATCGACCTAGAAAAAGGGACGATTATTCCAGACGAAGAGGTTAAACTACAAATTGCTTCAGAGCAGCCCTATAAAGAGTGGCTGAAGAATATGACCAATCTCGAAGACTTACCTGAAGCGAGTGAACAGTCACATGTTTACGTTGGCGAACCATTATTACAACAGCAACTTGCTTTTGGTTATACACAGGAAGAACTAACGAAGATTATCAAACCTTTAGTGCTTGAAGGGAAAGACCCAGTCGGATCGATGGGGTACGATTCTCCGTTAGCTGTTTTATCGAAAAAACCTCAATTGCTTTACAACTACTTTAAACAATTGTTTGCACAAGTAACGAATCCACCTATTGATGCAATTCGAGAAAAAATTATTACGATGGTCGATACAACAATCGGAGCGGAAGGTAATTTGGTTAACCCCAATGCAGAAAGCTGTCGCCACATTCGACTGAAAACTCCGATTTTAACGAATTTACAATTAGAATCTTTGCGTCAACAACAATTAGAAGGGTTTAAGCCGGCCACGTTTTCGATTCTTTTTTCTGCTAATAAAGAACCCGGGCTTCTTGAACACGCTTTAGAAGAGTTATTTATAAAAGCGGACCAGGCGGTCACTGAAGGAACCACTTTGCTGATTTTATCGGACAGAGGGGTATCTGAACATCAAGCAGCGATACCTGCATTATTAGCAGTTTCGGGCTTACATCATCATTTGATTCGTCAAGGAACACGGACAAAAGTAAGTATATTGCTGGAATCAGGTGAACCAAGGGAAGTGCATCATTTTGCGGCCCTTCTAGGGTTTGGTGCAGAAGGAATAAACCCGTATTTGGCTTTTGACTCGATTCGAGAGTTAATGGCAAAAGGTGAGCTATCAATGCCTTCACTTGTACAAGCAGGAAATAATTATATCCATTCGGTCACTGATGGCATTATTAAGGTGCTTTCGAAAATGGGGATTTCCACCATTCAAAGTTATCGTGGTGCACAAATATTCGAAGCCGTGGGCATTCATAGAGATGTCATTGATAAATATTTCACGCGAACCTCTTCTCGACTTGGCGGAATTGGTATGGATATGATCGAAAAAGAAGCACTTCTGCGTCATGAAGTGGCATTTCAAGAAAACCGTGGTGGCAATAAAACCTTGGATTCTGGTGACGAGTTCCAATATCGAGCGAACGGTGAGGACCATCAATACAATCCAAGTACTATTCATACACTTCAACACGCGTGTCGCACGAATAATTATGAGGTTTTCAAGAAATATACAAGCATGTTGACGGATGAAAAGGTAAACCTTCAATCGTTGCGTGGATTATTGAAATTTAAAGACCGTCCTTCTGTTCCAATTGAAGAAGTTGAATCAGTTGAAGCGATTTGCGCGCGTTTTAAAACAGGTGCGATGTCATATGGATCGATTTCAAAAGAAGCCCATGAAGCTTTAGCGATTGCCATGAATCGAGTTGGCGGACGTAGTAATACTGGTGAAGGCGGCGAAGACATCGACCGTTTCACACCTGATGAGAATGGTGATTCTAGACGAAGCTCTATTAAACAAGTGGCGTCTGGTCGATTTGGTGTGACGAGTCATTATTTAGTGAATGCAGACGAGATTCAAATCAAGGTTGCTCAGGGGGCAAAACCGGGTGAAGGTGGTCATCTGCCAGGGAAAAAAGTGTACCCATGGATTGCAGAGGTTCGTGGCTCAACGCCTGGAGTGGAATTAATTTCACCTCCACCTCATCATGATATTTATTCAATAGAAGATTTAGCAGAACTGATTCATAACTTAAAAAATGCGAATCCAAGAGCACGAATTAGTGTGAAACTCGTGTCGGCAGTAGGTGTTGGTACGATTGCTGCGGGGGTAGCCAAAGGACGAGCAGACTTAGTGTTAATCAGTGGATATGATGGTGGTACTGGCGCAGCTCCACGCACCAGTTTGAAGCATACTGGCTTGCCGTGGGAAATTGGTTTAGCAGAGACGCACCAAACGTTGTTATTAAATGGACTGCGTGACCGAATCGTCATTGAGACAGATGGCAAAATGATGACGGGACGAGATGTCGTATTAGCGACACTACTAGGCGCAGAAGAATATGGATTCTCTACTGCACCACTTGTTGTATTAGGCTGCGTTATGATGCGCGTATGTCACATGGATACTTGTCCAGTTGGTGTTGCAACTCAAAACCCTGAGCTACGTAAAAAGTTCACAGGGAATGCAGAGCATGTGGCGAACTTCATGCGTTTCATAGCCATGGAAACAAGAGAACTGATGGCGCAACTCGGTTTTAGAACGATAGATGAAATGGTTGGACGAACGGATGCACTTGAAGTGAATCAAGCAATTGATCACTGGAAAGCAAAAGATATCGATCTGTCTGCGTTGCTGTATTCACCGAATTTACCTGCGAAAGTAGGTCGCTATCATACCGTTGACCAAGATCACGGATTAGAAAAAACACTCGATTTCCAAGAATTGATTCCAAATTGCAAAAAGGCGATTGAAAATCAAGAGCCTGTTGAATTTACAACGGCTATTCGCAATATAAACCGTGTAACTGGCACAATGCTTGGAAGTGAAATTACGAGACGATACGGTGAAAAAGGATTACCAGAAGATACGATTCGATTGACGTTAAAAGGTTCAGCGGGTCAAAGTTTTGGTGCTTTTATTCCAAAAGGGATGACGCTCAAATTAGTGGGAGATTCGAATGACTTTGTCGGAAAGGGGTTATCTGGCGGGAAAATCATTGTTCACCCAGATCCAGTCGTAACGTTTCCGCCTGAAAAAAACATCATTATTGGGAATGTCGCATTTTACGGTGCATCAGCTGGAGAGGCCTATATTCAAGGAATCGCTGGAGAGCGTTTCTGTGTGCGAAATAGTGGAGCGAATGTTGTCGTAGAAGGCGTTGGGGATCACGGATGTGAGTACATGACGGGTGGAAAAGTGGTCGTGTTAGGTACAACGGGTCGAAACTTTGCTGCAGGAATGTCCGGTGGTATCGCCTATGTGTTTGACGAAGATGGAACCTTCCACACAAGATGCAACACAGAGCTCGTTCATCTTCAATCAATGGAACACGAAAGTGAATTACAAGATGTTTACAACATGCTAGAAAAGCACGTTGAGTATACAAATAGTGCGCATGGAAAACGGATTTTAGCTTACTGGGAGAAATACGCACCACAGTTTGTCAAAGTCATTCCAAAAGCGTATTTGAAAATCAATTCACGAATTCAAGCCCTTCAAGATGAAGGATTAAGCGTTTTTGATGCACAAATGACTGCGTTTGATGAAAGTAACAAGGAAGCAGCTGGCGTAAAGTAGGTTAGCGGAAAGGAGGGGTGACATGGGAAAACCAACAGGATTTATGGAGTATGCACGACAAACACAGCCTGAACGAACACCACTGGAACGACTAAAGGATTGGCAAGATTATACGCTGCCATTGTCTGATACAGAAGTGCGAGAACAAGGCGCACGATGCATGGACTGTGGCGTCCCAACATGCCATACCGGAATGGAAATCAACCGAGTGACCACCGGGTGTCCAGTGAATCACTTAATTCCCGAATGGAATGATCTTGTGTATCAAGGTCAATGGAAAGAAGCACTGAAGCGGGAGCATGAAAAAAACAACTTCCCGGAATTCACTGGTGCCGCTTGTCCTGCACCTTGTGAAGGGGCTTGCGTGTTAGGCATAAATGAACCACCTGTAGCCATTCGGACAGTCGAACGAGCCATTATTGAAAAAGGCTTTGAAGAAGGGTGGGTCATTCCAGAGCCTCCTGACAAACGGACGGGTAAGAAAGTGGCGGTTATCGGATCAGGGCCAGCCGGGTTAGCAGCTGCAGCCCAGTTGAATAAAGCCGGTCATTGGGTCACCGTATTTGAACGCAATGATCGAGTAGGTGGGCTACTTACTTACGGAATTCCAGAAATGAAAATCCCATACGAGATGGTGCAACGACGTGTGAATCTTCTAGAGCAAGAAGGAATCAAGTTCGTCACCAACACAGAGGTCGGTAAGGACTACTCTGTTGAGCAACTTCATCAAGATTTTGATGCGACGATTTTATGTGGTGGTGCAACAGTTCATCGAGATGTTGCTGTTGAAGGTAGAGAGTTGAATGGCGTCCATTATGCGATGGACTTCCTTCATTCAAATACGAAAAGCTATCTCGATTCCAATCATCAAGATGGACAGTTCTTATCTGCAGAAGGGAAAGATGTCATCGTCATTGGAGGCGGTGACACAGGAACCGATTGTTTAGCGACTGCAGTCCGTCATAACTGTCGCAGTCTCACTCAATTTGATATTTACGATCAAAAGGGATCGATTCGTGATGACGTTGGCAACCCATGGCCACAATATCCCGTCATTCACCGAATCGAATACGGCCAAAAGGAAGCGGCGAGTAAATTTGGCGAAGACCCAAGAGCATATGCGGTGCAAACAACGCGATTTGTTGGAGATGAACTTGGTCATGTAAAAGAAGTTCATACCGTTAACGTGAAGTTGAGAATTGATGAAGAAGGAAATCGAATTCGTGAAGAAATTCCAGGAACCGAAAAAATCTGGACAGCCGATTTAGTATTGCTCGCAATCGGATTCAGTGGACCCGAACAAGGACTCCTGCAACAACTAAACATCGAAACGAATTCAAATTCTACAGTCAAAGCAGAATACGGCAAATACGTAACCAACGTCGAAGGTGTCTTTTCAGCTGGAGACATGCGTCGCGGTCAAAGTTTAATTGTTTGGGCAATCAATGAAGGACGCGAAGTCGCAAGAGAATGTGATCGCTATTTAATGGGTGCGACTGTGTTGCCTTAATAATAGTGTGAATAATGGCAGTGAGACATTGGTCTCACTGCTTTTTGTGTTGGGGGAAAGTCGTCTAACGCCATATTACTGAGTCCAAACGCCATATTATGAGACGCGAACGCTAAATTATCATCAGTTTGCGCCATGAAAAGTCATCCGAACGCCAATAAAACAGACAATAACGCCATATTAATTGGCGAAGGTGTCTTCAAGGTTGAAGAGGGAGAGCAATATTGGCGGGGACACGCCGCTGACTTGAAAAAAATCGTCTAACGCCAATAAAATGAGTCCAAACGCCATATTATCTATCGCGAACGCCATATTATCATCAGTTTGCGCCAAAAAAGTCACCCGAACGCCAATAAAACTGGAGATAGCGCCATATTATAAGTTGAACACAAACTCCCTTTCAAGAACTTTTACTTGACAGTATGGAGAAAAGTGACTAAAATGCTTAATGGCTCACCTGTTAATCAGGCAGAGCGGGTAGGGAGAGGGCTAATTAAATAGAAGGTTGAAGAAATGTTAAATTGGATCGATCAATTTTTTGGTCTTCAAGAGAACGGAACGACTTTTAAGAGAGAAGTAATAGCAGGACTTATCGGGTTCTTTACGGTAGTTTACATTATTGCGGTCAATGCTCTTATTCTTTCCGAGGCAGGTATGCCGCTTGAAGCAGCCATTATTGCAACCATTGCAGCTTCTGTATTTGGATGCTTGCTAATGGGGTTTTGGGGCAACGCTCCGATATTGCTCGTTCCGGGAATGGGAATTAACGCATTGTTTTCTTACACGATGGTCCAGTCAATGGGCTTATCTTGGCAAGAAGCATTAGCCGTTGTTTTTGTATCTGGTTTGATTTTTGTCGTTATCGCATTCACACGTTTTTCAAGCATGCTGAGTGTGGCGGTTCCTCATTCGCTAAAAGAAGCGATTACGGTGGGACTTGGATTATTCCTTATGTTAATTGGCCTTGAAAAAGGTGGAGTTATCGAAAAAGGTTCAAGTTCGATTTTAGCTTTAGGTTCTTTTGGTGAACCTCAAGTACTCGCGACGATCCTGACTTTTCTTGTTGCTATTATTTTGTTCATTCGAAATGTGCCGGGGAATTTCTTGATCACGATTGTTGTTGGAACCATCATTGCTTCGTTATTTGGCTTGATTGATGTTTCTCAAGAAAGTACTTCAACATTATCATCTGCGGATGCGTTCAGTGTACTAGGTGCTTTGTCATTTGAAAGTGTATTGTCTATGACGTTTTGGGTTGCGGTTTTCTCGTTAACGATGGTCATTGTATTTGAAAACATTGGTCTTGTTCATGGCCAAGTGACATTTATTAATCGTCCAGATCGCTTCAAAAAAGCTTTCCAGGCAACATCGATTTCAGCAATGACTTCAGGTGTTTTTGGAACAAGCCCAACGGTAGCTTCTGTAGAAAGTGCTGCTGGAATGGCTGCGGGTGGACGTACAGGACTAACCACTATTACAGCAGGTATGTTGTTTTTAGGGGCTGCGTTCTTTATTCCAATGATCAAACTCATTCCAAATAGCGCCATTGCCCCAATTCTCATCATTATTGGTGGCTTGATGGTGCAAAATATCCGTAACTTGGATATGAAGGATTTGAGTGAGAGCTTCCCAGCTTTATTTATCGTCGTGATGATTCCGTTTACGTATAGCATTGCGGATGGAATGGCAATCGGCTTCATTTTGTATCCGATTTTAAAAGTTGCGATTGGAAAATGGAAAGAAGTCACACCAACACTTTATGTCATTGCCGGTTTATTTTTAATGAACTTTGTTTTTCATGTAATTGGATAATAAACATAAGAAGCACACTCGAAATATGAGTGTGCTTCTTTGTGTGGTTTTTTATTTCTATAAACATAAATTAATTACGTTAAATATTCTATTAAACCGAGACAACGTTCGCTATAGAATATAACCCGCGGATGACAAATCGAAGGTATTACTTATTTATTCGTTTAAATTCTTAAGTTCATATTTATAAATAATGCATCATACAACATTGAACAAATTTAGTGAAAACAAAATAATATAATCCTTAAGTATTACATCATTTATTGCTTTTGCTGAATAGAATCCTATTCCTACTTTTGAGATAATGGATTGAAAAAATCTATTGTAGATTTTTACCCAGTATCAGTCAGTGACTCTCATTCGACTGGTCTGGGTTTTTCCTGCTATTTTTACATAACCGGCATTATTCTGTAATAAAAAGTTTAAATGTAGTAATCTTATAAATCATTGAGACTGAAAATTTTGAATATGGGGTATAGGAGATGGAAACCAATGAGTCATAGTGCTTCATCACATCAAAATGAAAGATTAGCAAGATTGTTCATTATGTTCACGTCTATAATAGGAGGCATTCTTTTTATTCAATATGGATTGTTGAAAATAGGTGAATTAAAAACACCTCTGGTATTCGGATTTTTAGTCATTTTTCTCTTTATTGTTGAGTATTATCCAATGCCTGTAATGAGAGGCTTTTCTGTGATAAGTTTTCCGTTGGTTTATACGATTTATATCATACATGGATTAGGTTATAGCATAGTTGCATATGCCCTAGTTGTTTTATTAATAAATATCATAAAGAGACGCCCATTAAGAATTGTCCTATTTAACCCTGCTCAACTTGTTATTAGCTTTGTCATGGCTTATTTATTAGCAAAGTCTTTGCTCCCACTAATAACAGTAAATAGCACCTCCACATTGAGTATAAGTATTATACATTTTTCTTTTATTATTCTACCCTTCTATATTTTTAACAATCTTATAGTAGATTTAGTGCTGATTTTAAGACCTCAGCGATACACATTTGAAATTTGGAAACAAAAATACTTACAAGAGTTAATCAGTTTTAGCGTTTCCTATGGATATCTCTACATATTTTTTGTACTAGGCAGTCAAAACAGAGGAGACATTGACGTAGTTTCATTTTTCTTCTTTTTCTCTCCATTAGTTGCATTCGCTTTACTTAGCTCGATTATCGTAAGATTAAGAACAGAGAAAGCAAGATTAAAAACGTTGTTTAATATCTCAACTGAACTCAACAAGAAAATCCCAACAGATGAATGGTTGAGTTTTTTAGAAAATAATTTGCCCGAAATTATTAATGTTGATGCTTATAACCTTTGGATAAAAGAAAGTAATTCATGGCAACTAAAGGTTGCTTCAGGAGTGCAGAAAAAATATCAAACTAATTTGGAAGATGTGAGAAAAAGCTTAAGTTCTATACAGGAGTTAACCATTTTTCATGATGCTAAAAAGAATGGAGGTCCAGCTATCGCTATTTTTGAGTCTAACGTTCGGACGTTATTATATGCTCCACTCATTTTAGATGAAGAAGTCGTGGGTCTTTTTATTTTTGGAAGAAATAGAACTCAAAGTTTCAATGAAGAAGATGTTCAACCAGTAGCTACGATTGCTAATCAATTGGCTGTTCTCATAAAAACAAAAATGCTTATTTCAGAACAAGAAAAAGCCATCATTTTAGAAGAAAGAAATCGTATCGCTAGGGAAATCCATGATGGAGTAGCTCAGTCACTTGCAGGAGCAGTAATGAAGCTGGAAACCGCAGAACGTAAATTTTCCAAGATGCCAGAAGATTCTTTTCGACTGATACAAGAAAGTAAAGAAAAGCTGCGACATAGTTTGAGAGAAGTAAGAGATTCAATATACGAACTCCGTCCATATCCAACTGAAAGAATCGGATTGCAGTACGCAATAGAGTCTCGTATAAAAGCAATACAAAAAGAAAGTGCGATAGAAATAGAATTAGTTTTACGAGGACAAGAATTTCAACTTAGTTCAATGGTAGAGAAGATTATGTTTGATATTTTTCAAGAAAGTACACAAAATGCCATAAAACATTCTGGCGCAAAGAAGATAGAAATATTATTAAGCTATCAAAAAGAACATGTGTTATTAAAAATTAAGGATGAGGGACTGGGCTTTTCTTTATTTCAAGCGATGGTTAAAGCTAGAAATGAACAACATTTTGGTATTTTACAAATGAATGAAGCAGCCGAAAGGATTCATGCAACATTACAGATTGACAGTAGAGAAGGAACGGGTACGGAAATAACACTAACCGTACCAAAGATGGGAATTGAAGGGGGGGAATTGTTTGATTAGACTAATGCTAGTTGATGATCATGCAGTATTACGTGATGGATTAAAAAATATTTTAGGAATGGAAACGGATATTGAAGTTGTAGGAGAAGCCATTTCAGGAAATGATGCTATTGAAAAGGTGGAGTTATATTTACCTGAAGTAATTTTAATGGATATCAATATACCTGATAAAAATGGAATTGAAGTGACAAAAATAATCAAAAAAAATCATCCAGAAATAAAAATTTTAATCTTAACTATGTATGATCATGATGAATATTTCATCTCGGCTATCCGGGAAGGAGCTGATGGATATTTATTGAAGGATGCTCCTTCCCAACATGTCGTCGATGCAATTCGTTCTGTTTCAAAAGGACAATCGGTCATTCATTCATCCATGACTAAGAAATTTCTTAATTTCAATCAACAAGCATCTGTAAATGAGAAAAATAAAAGTGCTTTGACAGAAAGAGAAATGGAAGTACTTAATTGTCTTGTCCAAGGTATGAATAACAAAGATATTGCTCAAGCACTCTTTATAAGTGATAAAACGGTTAAGATACATGTCAGTAAAATTTTCAAAAAGTTAGATGTAAAAAGTCGTTCACAAGTGGTGATATATGCTGTCCAACATCAGTTAGTCCATTTACCGTAATACTTTGGAATTAGTCAAGATAGTACATTGATTATTTAAATATATGCCTCCCGTAGAATTGGTTTTTATCTGAAAAATGTCACAATAATTATAGATTGAAAATTCCGAGAAAGAGGCGATTATATTGAGATTAGGAAAAATATTTGTATTAGTCGTGTTAGTTCTGGCTTTAGTGACCTCTCCAAAACCTATGGTAGGTGATGCCAATAGTTTAACTGCAGTAGTAGATTCGAAATTATTAAATAAACTGGAAAAAAACACAGAGATCTTTGAAGTAATCGTTACATTTAAGAAAAACCATAAATCACAAGAAGAAATTTTAAGTATTTTAAAAGATATTGGTATTACCAATGGATCTGTTATGAAAAATCTGCCGATTGCAGGTATTTTAGCTACAAAATCACAAGTTGAAGCACTTGCCACAAACGAACATGTATTTTCAATTTATGATAATAGAAAATTGCAGTATGAAAATAAAGAAGCGACGGAACTGACAGGCGTTGACCGTGTTCGAAATGACAATCAATTTAAAAATGCAAACGAAGGATTGCCGGTTAGTGGTAAGGGAATAGGTGTAGTTATTAACGACAGTGGAGTGGATGCTACACATAAAGATTTAGAATTTGGACCACATGTAGTCCAAAATGTTCTAGGTGGGATAAATTTGCATGCACAAAGTGACCTGCTTCCTGTTACGTATCTAGAAAATGTTCTAAATACGGATACAAGTTCTGGTCATGGGACACATGTAGCGGGAATTGTAGGAGCAACTGGCACGATGTCCGCCGGAGAATATGAAGGAGTTGCTCCGGAAGCACAATTAATTGGTTACGGGTCAGGTGCAGCGATTGCTATGCTTGATACGATTGGTGGGTTTGATTATGCATTGACTCACCAAAGTCAATACAATATTCGAGTCATCACCAATTCATGGGGAGATACAAGTGATTCAGGTACGGATTTTGATCCATACAATCCTATAAATGTTGCAACTAAAGCGTTGTATGATCGTGGTATTGTTACTGTATTTTCAGCAGGAAACTCGGGCCCATCAGATTCAACGATTTCAGGAAATTACAAAAAAGCTCCTTGGGTAATTACTGTAGCAGCGGGTACCAAGCAAGGACAATTAGCTGATTTTTCATCTCGAGGAGTCAAAGGTAAAGGTGGAAGTGTTGAGGTAGATGGAGAAACATGGAACTGGGAGGATCGTCCAACCGTTACTGCCCCTGGTAAAGATATTATTTCTACGCGTGTAATTTCACCAGTGGCATCTTTAGGAGCCCCTGCGGATGTAGAAATGATACCTCCAGCTTACATTCCTTTTTATACGACCATGAGTGGTACGTCAATGGCTGCACCACATGTAGCTGGTATTGTTGCATTAATGTTAGATGCAAATCCTTCTCTTTCACCACTTGAAGTGAAACAAATAATTGAGCAATCAGCGACAAATATGCCGGGTTATGAAATATGGGAAACTGGATCTGGTTACGTAAATGCCTATGAAGCTGTAAATTCGGCTTTCAAGATGGTAATTCCACAATAAATTGTTGTTCAAAATTCCTCGTAGTTTTTACGGGGGATTTTTTATGTGCAAAAATTTAGGTTTCAAAATAGAATCTCTATATCTTTTGTACGACAAAAAGATAGTACTTTTAAATCCTTATTTACAACCTTGGTGGAATATGAAAATTCATTTAATTTTCAGATAATAAGATTAAGAAGCAAATAGATTGAGAGGAGTTTTTGGAAAATGAAAAAATCTCTATATGGATTTATTAGTTTATTAATGATTGTGTCGATTTTATTTAGTGGAACAAGTTTTACTGAGGTGAAGGCTGCCTCAACAGTCACAATGGATTCTAAATTGAAAGAAGCGCTTGAAAATGCAACAGGTCCTTTGCAAGTGATCGTCACTTTTGAAGGGAACGGAGCGCCAACAAATGAACAAATCAATCTTTTAAAAAGTCTTGAAATTTCTACTGGCGTTACAATGAAGGCGTTACCTATCGCTGGAGTTCTAGCAACAAAAGAGCAAGTGAATCAATTAGCTTCATCAGATGGTGTAAAATCTCTTTACTTAAATAGTAAATTAAACTACTCAAACGCAGATGCAACGCAAATAACAGGCGTCGACAAAGCACGAACGGATGTGGATATGCAAAAAGCAAACAATGGATTTCCTTTATCGGGTAAAGGTATTGGCGTTGTAGTTAATGACAGTGGTGTAGATGGAACTCATAAAGACCATGAATTCGGAAAAAATCTTGTCCAAAATGTTATGGGAAGTACCAACTTAAATAGTCTTGACTCACAATTATTACCTGTAACCTATACAGAGAACATTCCAAATACCGATACGAATTCTGGGCATGGTACACATGTTGCTGGAACAGTTGGAGGAACAGGTGCAAGCTCAAGTGGGAAATATGAAGGAGCCGCACCAGGAGCTGATCTAGTTGGATATGGTTCTGGTGCAGCATTATTCGTTTTAGATGGAATTGGTGGGTTTGATTATGCAATTACTCATCAGTCTCAATACAATATTCGCGTGATTACAAATTCTTGGGGTTCGTCAGGCGACTTTGTCCCGGATCATCCAATTAACGTAGCTAGTAAAGCAGCGTATGATCGTGGAATCACTGTTCTTTTTGCTGCTGGTAATGAGGGGCCAAGTGAGAATACTCATAATCCATACGCCAAAGCACCATGGGTTATATCAGTGGGAGCTGGAGAGAAAGATGGTACACTTGCAGATTTTTCATCTAGAGGAACAAAAGGTGTAGGTGGAACGTTTGAAATGGATGGAAATACTTGGACTTGGGAAGATCGTCCAACTGTTACGGCACCTGGGGTCAATATTATTTCAACCCGAGTGATTGGTCCAGTAGCATCTTTAGGTGCAGCAGAAGATGCAGAAATGATTGCACCAGCTCATCTTCCTTTCTACACGACAATGAGCGGTACATCAATGGCTACACCACACGTTGCTGGTGTTGTTGCATTGTTACTTGAAGCCAATCCTTTATTATCACCAGACGATATCAAAGAAGTATTACAGGCAACAGCAACTAATATGCCAGGATATGAAACCTGGGAAGTAGGTACTGGTTATTTAAATGCTTACGCAGCAATTGATAGCGTCATGTTTGGTACCGTTTATGGAAGTACCGTCAATTCAAATCAAACTTTTAATAGCAATGTAGATGCAACAACTGAAAGAACACCATTTGAAATAGCTTTCAATCCTGCGGTAACTGCTTCAAATAAATACACGTTTAATGTAGAAGCTGGAGTTTCTCAATTGAATGCAAAAATAAATGCAGCAGGATTACTAGGTGAAACTGGAAATCCCATTAATTTAATATTAGTCGCACCAGATGGTACAGAGTATAGTTCGGGTATTAGTTTATTGTTTACTTTAAGTACAGACCGAACCGTATCGGTTAATTCACCTAAAGAAGGACAATGGACTGCAGAAATTCGAGGCATGAGAGGAACGATTGAAAACCCAGTTGGTGTCTCATTCCCGGAAACTGTGAAAGGATCGTTAGCGTTTACAAAAGTCAGTGGCTTTACTGGTCTATCTGATATAGAAGGTCATGCAGCTGCTTCAGCCATTCAAATGGCGGTAAATGAAAGATTAATGGATGGATATCAAGATGGCACTTTTAAACCAAATCAAAACCTTATACGTAAAGAACTTGCACGTTCACTAGTTATGGGCGCCGGCATACGTCAAAATCAAAATGTTACTTTAAGTGATGTAAGTGGAGATGATGTTGAGTTCGTTCAAGCTGTTGTTGCTAAAGGAGCATCTATCCGTGACGCAAGTCAAAACAATAAAGGTGTGATGCAACTTAACAATTTAGGTAAATTTAATTCCAAGGGTGCAGTTAACAAAGCAGAACTAGCTTACTCTTTAGTTCAAGCACTAGGATTAGAGCAACAAGCAAAAGCTCATTCTGGAGAAGTCTCAGTCCTTTTCAATGGAGAGAGAGTAGCTCTTAAAGATAGCAACTTGATACCAGTAGCTCTAAAAGGTTATGTACAGTCAGCTTTAGACTTAAATATATTAAATGCACAATTCAATGTCACTCAAGGACCATATGATTTAGAACCAAAAATTGAAGCAGTATTTTCACCGGATCAAAAAGTTACAAGAGGCGATTATGCTGTTGCGATAAGCCGTTATTATCAAGCATGGTTTGCGCAATAAAAAAAAGCCGTCCGAATTGGGCGGCTTTTTTCATTAAAAATTTTATTCATGTAATTGGTTAATAAAAAGACACGCGCTAGTAAAAGTAAAAAGGAATCCAATTATATTGATAACTGGATTCCTATTTTATATGTATAAGCAATTCGGCTATAGATCTAGCTTTTTATTGGATGGACAAAACATTGCCCTCGGAATCTAATCCGCGAAAAATAAATGCTCCAACATCAGAAGTGTGTAAATAACGATAATGTGCTGCATACCCATTTATAACATCCATCTCTACATACATAGTGGATTGCTCTTTCGCTTCATCTAGGGATAAAGCTTTTTCATTATTACGTTCATTACTAACAATAACTTTCACTATCTTTGTGTCTAGAACCTCTACTGCAAATAATGTGTCATAATATTTGTCTTCCTTTAAAGTAGAATTCCAATTAAATTTCATTTTTTCATCAAGTGTTGTACCACCAATACCACTAATCACAGTTGCTCGATGTAAGATACCCCAGTCCTTGTTTATTAATTTTACATACTTTGCAGTGCCGGCATCCCAAATGACCACTTTCTTTTGATCAAATTCTTTTTCATAAACAACTTCCCCACTTTGATTGGGATAAGAATTTCGGATTGCAGACTCTTCAGTTAACCTGTAACCATTTAAATGAACGACATATAAAACAAGTAAAATTAATACACTGAACATGATATAGCGTTTCTTTATTTTCAAGATTCTCCACACTCCAAGCTTTTTTAGTTCAATTGATTTCTGTGATAACTGGTTCATGTTTGGAGATGATATCAACCTTGTGTTCAATACAAGATAAGGAGTAGTGCTTGAGATTTTCAACAGGCATTATCGCCTTTAAATTGGATTCTTTTTGAATAAAATCAAAGTAATTAGACTTGGAATAAATTCGAAATGCCTCCCCCTGAAACTGCTCGGCATCATTCCAATTCGTATAATCATCATAGATGACCGAGTATGTAATATAATTTGGAAAGTCTATCTGTAATGACTTCACATTACTATCTGGATGGGGATGTATAAGTAAATCAGTGGTTTCCATGCTTTTATTCACAATAACCCTTAATCTCACTTCACTTGTTCTTAATTCAACAATTTGTTCGAATGAAATATGATAACCTGTTTCATTTACCAAATCTGTAAACCTCATATATAATTCACCTCTATTACTAGTCATTCAATACACAGCATTAAATTCTTAAATCACCAAATCTCTCTTTAAACACATGCCATTTCCTTTTTGTTTTATTACATCTAAGAAACTCATCAATAAACCAAAATAAAAAGGATGAAAGAATTGCGGTAATAAAAAAGAAATTGTCTAACAAGCTTCTAACATCGGAAACTAATAATTCTCTTTCCCATTGAGAAAATAACAGAATTGGGACAATAACGAACAGAGCAGCAAGGAAAAGGTGTATCACGAACGCTGAGATTCCTCTAATGATTCCGTTAAGTTCTTTGGTGATCCAATCAGACAATATGGATGAAGGTAAGCCATAAAACAAAAGAATCGGAAGTAAATACATAGCTATGAAGATGACAAAACCGGATGGTTCCAATATGAAATAGATAATCATGACACCGATACAAGATCCTATAGCAGATAAAAATTTTCTACCTATCAAAAGTCTCACCCCAGTCATCTAAAGTAAAAAACTTAAATCAAAATATTGCTTTTCTCTTTTCTCTCCAGAATATAAATAAAGAAATAGCAAAACAAATGAATGAAAATGAGCTTACATACTGTATCGACGGTTCTCCTGAAAATAAATATAAAGAAAGAGGGAATGAAGCAATCCCTAATGCTAAAAAGCTTTGCCAGCTTCGTACAATTGCTATATAAAACAAAGCAATGAATGAACAAATAATAGACAACCAAAAAGTCACGCTAAATAAAGTCCCCATGTTCTCCTCCTTCAAACAAATATCCCCTTTCAATATACCAACATTAACCATTTCTTACTATTAATAATTTATCCACTGCGAATTCATGAGTCTAAAATCTAGGTAAATAATGGCAACTATTCCAAATCCAATATGTTAGAATAGTATAAATATGTGATTTTGAGGTGAACGATATGATTGTTCAAACAGAAAAGGTTCTTTCGATTAAAGATTTAACCATGAGTTACGGCTCTAAAAAAGTGTTAAATGGAATTGATTTAGAAGTGCATCGAGGAGAAATCATTGGTTATATCGGACCTAATGGAGCGGGAAAGAGTACGACTGTTAAAATAATGCTTGGTCTCCTTGAGGGTTATAAAGGCAAGATTGAAGTTTTCGGTGAAGATATTTCCACTGGAACCTATACATATAAGAGAAAAATCGGTTATGTACCGGAGAATGCTGAAGTCTATGACAATTTGACAGCTAGTGAGTACTTGACTTTGACGGGAGAGCTCTATGGGCTCGATCAAAAATTTGCTGAGCATAAGGCTTATAGTTTAATGCATCATTTCGGTATGGAGAAAGTGTTCCATAGCCGAATTTCATCTTATTCCAAAGGGATGAAGCAGAAAGTATTAATCATCTCGAGTTTATTGCATGACCCTGATTTATTATTTTGGGATGAGCCTTTGAGTGGACTAGATGCCAATTCGATGATGATTATAAAAGAAATCTTGATTCAACTTGCAAACCAGGGGAAAACGATATTTTACTCGTCTCATATAATGGACGTTGTTGAGAAAATCAGTAGTAGAATTATTTTGTTGGCTGAAGGAAGAGTTATTGCCGACGGTACCTTTGAAGAATTGCAAAATCAAAGCAAAGAAGGATCTCTCGAGCAAATATTTAATCAGTTAACTGGATTCAATGAGCATAAGAGTATTGCCGAAAAATTTGTTGAGAAGGTTAATGAGGGACAATCGAATGGATGATTTTCGTTCGTTAAGGATCTTAGATACCTTCAAGGCTTTATTTATAAAGTTAGACATTGACTATCCAGTAATGAGAAGAATTTTGCAGGTGAAATTGACGTTAGATGAACGTCGCGTACCGAGTATTTTTAATGGAGAAGTTAAAAAGGAAGGCAGTATTTATCTCAAAACGTTAGCTTTGTATGCTTTTTATGGGTTAATCTTGATTCCTTTTATTATCCTAGGCGAAAATTATATGTTTCAAATGAGTTTAGTTTTTGGTGTAATTTTGTTCATTCTCATGACTTCCATGATTTCAGATTTTTCGACAGTTCTTCTCGATTTGAGAGATAAAAGTATTTTAAACACCAAACCGATTAGTAGGAAGACCATTAATGCTGCGAAGATCATCCATGTCATCATCTATATGAGTTTCATCACGAGTGCATTTGTGGCAATACCGTTTGCGGTCGGTTTATTCACAAAAGGAATTGGATTTTCGCTTATTTTCTTAGTTGAAATTATCATTGTGAATATATTTGTCGTTGTTTTAACCGCTATTTTATATTTGCTCGTCTTGCGCTTTTTCGATGGAGAGCGGCTAAAGGACATTATTAATTATGTGCAAATTCTTTTATCAGTGGGCATTGTGATTGGCTATCAAATCCTACTTCGTTCATTTGATTTGGCCACTATAGATGTCGAGTATGTATTTAGTTGGTGGCATCTATTCATTCCAGCTTTGTGGTATGGTGCTCCTTTTGAGATGTTATTACATCAACAGTTCTCAACACCTATGATTGTTTTTTCAAGCCTTGCCATATGTGTGCCGCTAATCTCATTTTATCTGTACAATCGAGTCATGCCTTCTTTTGAACGGAATTTACAAAAACTAATGACAGAGACGGGTTCCAATAAAAAGAAGTGGGCTGGCATTGATTCGTTCTTTTCAAAAATCATGTGTAGAAGGAAAGAAGAACAAATCTTTTACCGATTCGCTTCCAAAATGATGACTCAAGAGCGGGAATTTAAATTGAGAGTGTATCCTGCCTTAGGATTATCCATCTTACTTCCGGCACTATTTGTATTTAATGATTTGAGGATGTACTCACTTTCTGAGGTATCAAACGGTAAAACGTATTTTGCTCTTTATTTCTGTAACCTGATGATTCCTGGGGTCATTCATATGTTGAAGTTTTCTGGAACTTACAAAGGGTCTTGGATCTATCGATCGACTCCCATTCAATACATCTCATCTATATATAGCGCAACGTTAAAAGCTTTTTTTGTAAAACTATATATTCCCATATTTTTAATTAATAGTGTGATTTTCATATGGTTATTCTCTCCAAGAATCATCCCTGAAATAGTCCTCATTCTGTTAGTCGCAGTCGTGCAAATCATCCTGACATACAGGATGATTAACAATGAAGGTTATCCATTCTCGCAGTCATATGAATTTGCTCAAGAGCAACAAACAGCAAATAACCTTCTGCTGTTTCTCATTACAGGCTTATTTGTAGTTGGCCACTTTATTGCTTTAAGTATTCCTTTAGGGATTTATATTTATATGATGATTTTACTCGTCATAATCGTTCTTGGTTGGAGAGTAACATTTCCGAAAAAATGAAAAGCCTTCGAGGTAGGTACTAGTTTAGTACCGATCTCGAAGGTTTTAATAGTACCATTTAACTTATAAAATACTCTCTATACATAACGAATGTTGCAACAAGTGTAATGACGAAATAGATCACTGCACCAATAAAGAATAGAGATTGACCACCAACACGTTTAGAAGCAGCCATTCGAATACCAGTTTGTCCCTGAATTTGCATATCCATATGACGACTCACTGTATTATCTTTGCTAGTGAAAATATAAAGAACGGCTATAGCCACAAGTGCAAAAGGAATCGATGTATCTATAAAACTTGCAGCAAAAAAGAGAGAGACGACCCAGTTTACGAGGGCTAACATCAATATAGTTAATAGTAGAACAATCGCTTTATTCATGAAATAACCTCCACTATTTTATTTATACAAAATTCAGAAAAATTATATCTTATACCAATAATAACATTTTTTTCCTAAAGTAACAGGAATAGTTGTTTCATATCCATCTTGTATGTTTTGATTAAAGGATAAATTAGTTAAGAACTGAGGTTGTAGAATGGATGAGTTTGAGTTCGATCAACATCTTGGAATAAAGACGGTGGGCTTACACGAAGTCCGTAACCAAATGGTTCATTATAATCGTTATGAAGCGACTCCTTACGTTGCCCTCGATGCTTTATTTGAAGAATACAAATTCGAAAAAACAGATGTGGTTGTGGACTTTGGTTGTGGGAAGGGAAGATTCCCGTTTTATGTGAACCATCATTTTAAAGCAAGTGTAACCGGAGTCGAAATGAGTGGTCAGCTGTATTTAGATGCACTTCAAAATCAATCGAGTTATATGGAGAAACGGAAAAATATGAAGGGTTTTATACGTTTCGAAAATGGTTTAGCAGAAGAATATATAATAGAAGAAACCGATAACCGTTTTTACTTTTTTAATCCATTTTCGATTCAAATATTCATGAATGTAATCGATCGAATCCTTCAATCTGTTGAACAAAAAACTCGTCAAGTGGATATCATGCTTTATTACCCAACAAGCGATTATATTCAATATCTCGAAAACAACACGGCATTCGAACTATTGAATGAAGTTCAAGTTCCTGGACTCTATGCAAACAACGAAAACGAACGATTTGTTATCTATCGTTATGAACCCTAATTGATAAACCTCCTTGTGATTGAGCTAACTGGTTCTGGAGTACTTTTAATGAAATTGAATAAAAAAATCATTAGATATTATTGCGGAATGGAGTAATAAATTCTAAGAGGAAATTTAGCAGGATTGCTTTTTAAATTGCCATTGGAGGAATTATTGGGACAACAATCGTAGATCCTGGAAATATGTACTGGATATATGGAGTATTGACGGGTGCTCTGATTATAGTAGTCATAAACAGCTGCCTAGGCGGCCTTTTGTGTTGGAAAGAACTGAGTTAACGTGCATAGAACTCTGTTTTGATTGAAAGATTGACAATTGTAGGAGAAAGATTGTCACTAGAAAGAACAACCGCTAAAAAACCGTCACCCGAATCGTGGATGACGGTTTTATAATGGTGAATTTACTTAAAAGCAGGTAACCAAAGACACATATTTACTTATTTTCGATGAATAAGTGTTAATAATAGGATGGATATTTGCTTTTAATTCTTATTCAGAGTTAACGTTTCAGTGGAATTGGCTGGGAGGGTCCACTCCACCTCTAAATATTGTTTTCCTTCAGAATTATAGTTTTGTATAATATTTCCGGTTGAAGCCTGATAATTTCCTTCCAACATATAAAAAGGAACAGTTATGGTTAACGGTTTATTTAATCGATTGGTTGCAGAAACTTTTTGAATGGATGACTTTCCGTCATTTAGATTTTGGTAGGTCGTATCAAACGACATGACTCCATTCTTCGTATTTCCACCTTCATAAACTGGCATCGAATGTCCAGACTCATCAAAGGTATATGCAGAAATCTTTCCATTAGTCACTTTGAAATTTCGGAAACCAACCCATGGCTTCCCAGTTAATTCTATTGCAGTAGTTGTTGTAAATAAAATGTCATCTTTTTTTGTCACATTATCGATATGTGTATGACCATGAAGACTAACATTTACAGAATAGTCCTTCATTACTTGCATTAGCTCATTGGCATTTTCCCCATGCCATTGTTGATCGTACTTGATGCCTAGTTTTTCGCCTAATATAAGTGTTTCAAGGCGCTGAGGATTGTGTTGTTCATCATATTGTTTCCAATATTCTTTTACTTCTTCATCAGATTCTGGCCAAATAGTTCGATCCTGCCACAGTGGATTATGATGAGAGAATAAGCCTCTAAGTTGTTCGGTTCCAGCGGTATTCGCATTTTCTTCTAAGTCTTGCTTCATCCAATTTAACTGGTCTTGACGTATTTGACCGCCCCATGTTGGAACGGAAACAGTACCATGTCCACTTCTATCGAATTTATGCCAATCAAATGAATTGTACCCAATAAAGTGGGCATATGGACCATAGTCAAACGAAAAGAATTGTGGACCGAAATATTGTTCCCAATACTTTGCGCCATCCGATAAAGTCGCATCTTGTGCATAAATGTCATGATTTCCTGGAACAAGATAAACCGGAACCTCTAGTTTTTGAAGAACTTTGTAGGTTTCTTCATATTCATAAATATATTCTTGTGGATTCATTTGACCATACATTAAATCTCCAGTTACCACAACGAAATCTGGATTCTTAAGATTGACCTCCCTAATTGCTTTTTGAAGATAGAGCCAACGCTGATTTTCGTCGGGATGCCACAGACCTGCCTCCTTAGCTAATGCGGGGTCTATCGTTGACGGATCTTCGTTGTCACCAAGATTCCGAGGTGATCCAATATGCGTGTCTGTCAAGTGAAGAAACGTGAAATCCTTTTTATATTCATCAATTACCTTAACTGAGTGCGGCTGCCTATCTGATATTGTTTTTCCATTTGCTGTATATGTTACTTCAAGGTCATACAATTTTTCAGGTATATGGCTAGGGATATTTACAGTAATATCAAAAATAGAGCTGCTTTTATTCCAATGAGATTGTCCAATTCCCACTGTTTCAACGGGTAATTCGTATTCACTTGTTAGAGCTGAATGATTGGTTTGTTTTAATTTGATACGCCACATGCCTGCTTCTTTACCTCGTGTGTCTACCTTTAAGGTCATTTTTTCATCCCTTTTAGTAATTGCGGGAGTTGCAAATAGAGGATAAATAATTTGGTTTACTTTTGAGTTAACTGCCATGGATGGAACAACATCTAAGTAATGTGTACTATTGCCAATCCCACCATCTCTTTCACCCGATGCGCTTAATGGTGAATCTATTGCCTGCGTGGAGATAGGGATTAGAGATATTGCAAGTAAAAACACGAGACTTTTTTGAACCCATGATTTCATAAATCTTCCTCCTTTTTATTATTTAAGCGTAACAAGGCATTGTAAAGAAGGTGTTGATCTTTGATAACAGTTTCATAAAAGGTTTGAAACAAATTTAATATAGTTATTCATATTCGATAATAAGAATATGAATAGAAATTATGTTATAGCTCACAACAAAATTTTTGCTCGAAAACTCAATGCGCAAAAGGTATTCAAGCTATTGTAAAGTCAAATTTACAAAATGTTTAAAAAATAAAGCTATTCAACTAATAACTTTGAAGGTAAGATGAATGCGTAATACGAATGAAATATTTTTCAAAAAGGAGAAAAAAATGAACAAATTTGGCAAGATTTTTATTTCTTTTAGTTTAATATTTACAATTATTACTGCAACGGTGTCACCTGAAACGAATGTTCAAGCTGCAACGAACGGAGAGGTAGTCATAAATGAAATCGCGTGGATGGGAACAACAGCTGATTTTAATGACGAGTGGATTGAATTATACAATAATAGTGAAAATGCGATATCACTTACAGGTTGGACTTTAAAAGCTAAAGATGGCACCCCATCCATCACGTTAACTGGTAGCATTCAAGCAAATGAATATTTTTTACTTGAACGAACTGATGATATGACTGTATCTGAGATTTCATCGAACCAAATTTATAGTGGAGCAATGGGAAATTCAGGTGAAATCTTAGAATTGAGAGATTCAACTGGCGTATTAATCGATGAAGTAAACGCTTGGTATGGCGGAAACAATACGACGAAAGCCACAATGGAAAGAGTGGATACATTTGCCCCGGGAACGGAAGCTCCAAGTTGGGGGACATCCACAGATACATATTTAGAGGGACTAGGAACTCCTGGAAAGAATAATTCATCCGCACCTCCGAATGGTGGTTGCGCAGATTCTTTAGAACATTTAAACCAAGTATCTGATGCTCCTGATTCGATTAATATCTATTTTAATAAATGTGCATTAGATCAATATGCAACATCTAATAATGAAGCGAATTACAATGTGAATCTTGAAAACCGTTTGCTAAACCGTATTAACAACGCACAAACGAGTATTGATTTTGCAACCTACGAAATCAATCTTCCTAAAATTGTGGATGCTCTAATTGCGAAAGCGGCACAAGGGATTGACGTTCGTGTAATAGCAGATTCGAAAGATGCGACGGACCCTTCATATATTGAGCGTTTTGAGTCAATGAGATTATACATTGAAGAAATGGTTCGTGGTTCAGATATGCTGATTGGCACCGCCGATGACATTACGGTTCTATCAGAATCTCCAATGCTCGCTGTAGAGGATGCGACAAAACGTGCAAGTCATGGGTTACCTGCCTCACCAAGTGACTTTCCTCAAAAAACAATTATGGTGGGAAGCACACAAATGACAGGGTATTTGTTTGTTGATGGTGAACAGAAGGCAGACGGTAGCTATTACTCACCTTCCACACAAATGCACAACAAGTTTGCCATTGTGGATGATAAATGGGTATTTACAGGAAGTTGGAATTTCACCGTTACAGGTTTATATGGAACAGATGAAAACATGGCAGCGGGCATTCTTGATGGTAACCAGCAACATGTTGTTGAAGTAAATTCAACAGAGTTGGCTTCAATTTATGAAACTGAGTTCAATGAAATGTGGGGCTCAAATACACAAACACCAGATCTTCTCGTATCTAACTTTAGTTCGCGTAAAATTGACAATACCGCTCATCAAGTCACGATAGGTGGGAAAAACATTGAAGTGTACTTCTCGCCTGGTGACAATGCAGTGGCAAGAATGGTTAATTTAATAAAAACAGAAGCAGATTTCAAAACCTATTTCACGATTTTTGCTTGGAGTGATCAAGCTTTGGTCGATGAGTTAAAGAACAAGTGGGAAGGTTCTTATACGGATATGCAAGGTACTTTAACTGGTTTTGATGTAAAAGGTGTTTTTGACAGTAGCTTTTGGAATCAATATTGGTCCGCTAGTATTGAAATGACCAGTCGAACTGTTACGGGAAGTGTCAATAACCCAAATACAAGATGGGCAAATGCTGCACCCGTATATAAAGACGCAGAATCCAGAAAACTTCACAGTAAGACGATGATTATCGATGCAGATACGAACAGTGATCCGACTGTCATAGTTGGTTCTACTAATTGGAGTACAAATGGTGAAGACATCAATGATGAAAATTTACTCATTATTCATGACTCAGCAATTACGAATCAATTCCTACAAGAGTTTAACGCTCGATATACAACTGCTGGCGGAACGATTTCAGCACAATAATCAATAAATAAATCAGTTAAAATAAAAAAACTTGGCTTTGTAGGCCAAGTTTTTTTGTGTACATATATATCAGATATAAGGTTTGGTGGATTAACGGCGACTACTCTTTTCCGTTATTCTTAATAAGCACAAAAAAGCCAATTAGTACTGTCCGGGCAGCCTTTAATGTTGGAAAGAAAAGCTCATAGACGCTGTTTAAAGTGAAAGGTCCGCCTTAAATGAAATAGATAACCTTTTGAAAGAGCAAGATGGTCAATTGAACGAGAAAGCTCTATAAGAAAACCGTCACCCAATTAATATGACGGTTTTCTTATAGACAATGCATCATGGATTCTGCTTCGTCCCACGGAACAGGGTAGCCTTTCCCCTTGGCACAAAAAATAGAAGTTGAACTGTACTCAGGATCAGCATCTTTGTTATAGCCCATTTTCTCAATAACTTCTTC
>JAHIWI010000114.1 GCA_018816185.1 Bacillota bacterium | reverse complement strand
TGTCCGCCTGAAAGTTCTCCGATTTGTCGATTGCTATATGATTCGATTCCTACTTGTTTCAAACATTCGAGAGCCCAAATTTTATGTTCTTTTTTAGGACGTTTGAAGAGACCTAGGTTTGGATAAGTTCCTAGCAAAACAGTATCCAATACGGTAATTGGAAAATCCCAGTCAATATCATTTCGTTGGGGTACATACGCAACCTTTGTTTTCATTTCTTTAATTGAATGACCAAGTATCCGAATTTCTCCACTATCTTTTTTTATTAAATTAAGCATGGCTTTTAATAGAGTGGACTTTCCTGCTCCATTGGGTCCGATTATTCCAACTAGGTTTCCTTCATTTATCGAAAAATTTATGTCACTTAAGGCCGTATTGCCTAGATATGAACATGATAAATGTTTAACTTCGATTGCTAAACTCATAATGTTTCCTCCTTTTAAAATATATTATTCTATAAAAACACTTTTACTAACGCATAATATTTTCTTATTCATAAAAAAGTTTCCTTAATGCAACTATATGCATCTAAAGTCAAAAAAGCAACTTTTTTTAAAAGAAAGGGATGTTGTGTTTTGTTAGGTACAGTGAAAAAAATTTAGAAAGTTAGACATTGTGGGTCTAATAATCATTCCAAAAATGCAAAACTTTTTTAGATGGAGCACATCTTAATTCTGAAAATAAGTTCAATATATTTTTATCGTGAATGAAAGGGAACGTTGTTTGATATACATTGAAATAGGAAAAACAGTATAATTAGAGGGTATACATACTTCTTGATATCACGTAATTAAAAGGAATTAATGAGGGGGTTTATAAATGGGTGAATACATGCTTGCGATTGATCAAGGAACAACAAGTTCTAGAGCCATTCTGTTTAATAAAAATGGTGACCTCGTACATACTGCACAAAAAGAATTTCAGCAATATTTTCCGAAACCAGGATGGGTCGAACATAATGCAAATGAAATATGGGGTTCTGTCTTATCTGTGATTGCAGCTGTATTAACAGAGAGTGGGATTCAGCCTACAGATATACATGGAATTGGAATCACCAATCAACGTGAAACGACCGTTGTTTGGAATAAAAAAACGGGTCGACCTATTTATAATGCAATTGTCTGGCAATCTAGACAAACCCAATCAATAGTAGATCGTCTAAAAGAAGATAATTTGGAAGATTGGTTTCAAAGCAAAACCGGTTTACGTTTAGACCCTTATTTCTCTGGTACGAAAGTAAAGTGGATATTAGAGAATGTAGAAGGGGCAAAAGAATTAGCGGAACAAGGTGATTTATTATTCGGAACAATTGACACATGGATTATTTGGAAACTATCGAATGAAAAAGTTCATGTAACAGATTATTCGAATGCCTCACGTACGCTATTATTTAATATTCATGAATTAAAATGGGATGAAGAAATTTGTGAAAAACTTTCCGTTCCTTTATCTATGCTTCCAAAAGTAGCATCTTCTTCTGAAATATATGCAGATACAGACCCTTCTGTCTTTTTTGGTGCTGCTGTTCCAATAGCGGGGATAGCGGGTGATCAACAAGCAGCTTTATTTGGTCAATGCTGTTTTGAGAAAGGTATGGCGAAAAACACATATGGTACAGGCTGTTTTATGCTGTTAAATACAGGTGAGGAAGCGGTCAAGTCTGAACATGGACTCTTAACGACAATTGCATGGGGACTTGATGGAAAAGTGAGTTATGCATTAGAAGGCAGCGTTTTTGTAGCAGGATCTGCTATTCAATGGTTAAGAGACGGTCTGCGAATGTTAAAACAAGCTTCTGATAGCGAATCTTATGCAAAGAAAGTTGACTCTACAGAAGGTGTATATGTAGTGCCGGCTTTTGTAGGACTAGGAACGCCTTATTGGGATTCCGAAGCAAGGGGGGCCATTTTTGGCTTAACTCGCGGAACTTCTAAAGAACATTTTATTCGCGCAACAATTGAATCACTGGCTTACCAAACAAAAGATGTTTTCAACGCAATGGAAGAAGATGCGCGGTTGAAGATAGAGGTATTAAGAGTAGATGGTGGCGCGGTTAATAATGATTTTTTAATGCAATTCCAAAGCGATCTTCTAAACTTGGATGTAGAATTGGCTAAATTAAACGAGTCAACTGCTTTAGGAGCTGCATATTTAGCGGGATTAGCTACAGGTTTTTGGAAGAATTTAGAGGAAATCGAACAAATGCGGAGTACTAAAAACACCTTCCAACCTAAAATGGAAGACGAACAAAGAGAGTCATTATATAGAGGATGGCAAAGAGCAGTAAAGGCGACAAGAATGTTCTAAAATTGAGGAGGAATTCAAGATGTTTTCAGCATTATCTAGACCTAAAATGATTCAATCATTGGATTCGTATCAATTTGATCTTCTAGTTATCGGCGGGGGAATAACTGGAGCTGGGATTGCGTTAGATGCTGTAACGAGAGGTCTTTCAGTTGCCCTAATTGAAATGCAAGATTTCGCTGCAGGAACTTCAAGCCGTTCGACAAAATTAGTACATGGCGGCTTACGCTATTTAAAACAATTTGAAGTTCAAATGGTAGCTGAAGTTGGAAAAGAGCGTGAAATCGTATATGAAAATGCTGTTCATGTCACAGAACCTGAATGGATGCTGCTACCTTTTCATAAAGGGGGAACTTTTGGTCCTCTTTCAACTTCTCTTGGTCTACGTGTATATGATTTTCTTGCAGGTGTGAAGAGGGA
>JAHIWI010000113.1 GCA_018816185.1 Bacillota bacterium | reverse complement strand
GGTAAAGCTTCTGGTAAAGATTTAATGAGTTTCGCATCAAATTTAGTGACATTAATGATTGGTGAAGATGCATAATGTCAGACTTTGAATTCATCGAAACTACCTTAATGGGAAGTACAGCTCTAATCGAACTTAATCGCCCACGTCAGTTGAATTCTTTGAATACAAAAATGATACGTGAAATCTTGCTGGCGATGGAAGATTTTGATCGTAATGATGCAGTTCGTGTAATTGTTCTAACTGGTAAAGGTCGAGCTTTTTCTGCAGGTGCAGATATTGATGAAATGACAGATGCCAATCCAATTTCTCTAGAATTACTCAATCAATTTACGGATTGGGATCGAATAGCCCAAGTGAAAAAGCCAATTATTGGTGCAGTTAAAGGCTTTGTATTTGGTGGTGGATTTGAGTTAGCTCTTTGTTGCGATTTACTTATTTCTTCGACCGATACAGAATTTTCTTTTCCTGAAGTAGGACTTGGCGTCATGCCTGGAGCAGGTGGTACACAACGGTTGACGAAACTAGTTGGCCGTACAAAAGCTTTACAGTGGCTTTGGTCAGGGGAAAGAATTTCAGCAGAAGTTGCACTTGCACATGGGATTATCAATCGAATCGTTGCACCTGAATTATTAATGGAAGAAACAATGAAGTTTGCAGAGCGACTATCTAAACAACCGCCGTTGTCAGTTCGTCTTATAAAAGACTCTGTCAATAAAGCGGTAGATTCTTCGTTATATGAAGGTATGCAGTATGAACGAAAAAACTTCTATTTATTGTTTGCGACACAAGATCAAAAAGAGGGCATGAACGCCTTTATTGAAAAACGCAAACCAGATTATCGTGGCTATTAAGGAGAGTGTTCTATGTTTGAAACGATTCGATATGTCGTTAAAGACAACATTGCATGGCTTTATTTAAATAGACCTGAAAAATTAAATGCATTTGTAGCAAAAATGAATCATGAAGTGAAAGAAGCGATTAAGTCTGCCAGTTTTGACGAACAAGTTCGTTGTATTGTTATTACTGGAGAAGGACGAGCTTTTTGTTCAGGACAAGATTTGTCTGAAGTAGACGAACAGATGGACCATGGGCAAGTGTTAAGAGACCATTATGGACCTATGCTCAAGCAAATCAGTAAATGTGAAAAACCAATAGTTGCAGCTGTAAATGGAGTTGCGGCAGGAGCAGGATTCAGTTTAGCTCTTGCGTGTGATTTTAGAATTGTTTCTGAACGTGCTAGTTTTTTAAATGCATTTATACATGTTGGCCTTATACCGGATTCGGGAAACCTTTTATATTTAACACAGCTTGTTGGACATTCAAAAGCACTCGAGCTTTCGGTTTTTGGAGAAAAAATACCAGCTTCCGCTGCAGTTGAAATGGGTTTAGCAAATCTACTTATATCTGAAGAAACATGGCCAGATGACGTCACAGCTTATGCAACTAAACTAGCTGCACTGCCAACCAAAGCTATTGGCTTAATAAAGAAATCGTTAAAAGCAGTGTCGAACCTTTCGTTTGAAGACTATTTGGAATTAGAAGCCCAAGGTCAAAGAGTTGCGGGTCTTACAATGGATCATCGTGAAGGAATTCAAGCATTTATGGAAAAAAGAAAACCTGTATTTTCAGGAAAATAGGGGGAGTAAATTTTATGACAACCATTCGTGAAAATGAAACTGTACAAGAATCGATGAAACGTGAATTTTATCATATGATTATAAACGGTGAAAAAGTTAAAAGTAGCACTGGTGAAGTATTAAAGACATATAATCCTGCAAATGGTGAACTAATTGCCGAAGTTGCTAAAGCTTCGAAGGAAGATGCAGAAAAAGCAATCGATGCTGCCCGTAATGCATTTGATAAAGGAAAGTGGAAACTGTTCCCGGTAGGAAAACGTGCTCAGGTTCTGAATAAAATCGCTGCTATTATGCGTAGTCGTTTTAATGAATTAGTAGAATTAGAGATTCTGGATACAGGTAAATCTCTACATGCAGCTCAAGGGCAAGTGACGCAAGCCATTGAAGATTTTGAGTTTTATGCTGGTGCTATTGTCGGTCATCGTGGAACAGTAAATAACGTTCCAGGTCAATTCCATAACTATACTGAAAAAGAGCCAGTAGGCGTTTG
This sequence comes from Bacillota bacterium, assembly GCA_018816185.1. Taxonomy (GTDB): domain Bacteria; phylum Bacillota; class Bacilli; order Bacillales_A; family Planococcaceae; genus Paenisporosarcina. The sequence goes on along the minus strand of JAHIWI010000113.1, from coordinate 207 downwards.
TGCACAAATCATTCCTTGGAATTATCCACTTATGATGGCTGCTTGGAAAATTGCACCCGCAATAGCGGTAGGATGTACTGTTATTGTTAAACCCGCTTCACTTACTCCTTTAACAGCAATTATTTTAGGTGAAATTTGCCTTGAAGCTGGTGTCCCTGCTGGTGTGGTTAATGTCCTACCAGGTTCAGGATCTGATGTTGGAAACTT
>JAHIWI010000112.1 GCA_018816185.1 Bacillota bacterium | reverse complement strand
ATAAACTATTTTTTCCATTTTTCATTCACGGATAGTGTGGTCATTCAGACTTTACTTGTTATAATAAAATCAAGAAAAAAGTTGCCAGAGAAGAGGGATTCTTATGAGTTATGCAACGCAGAAAATGGCTGAAGAAAAAGTCTTTAAAGATCCCGTTCACCGATATATACATATACGTGATCAAGTCATTTGGGACTTAATCGGCACAAAAGAATTTCAACGATTGCGCCGCATTAAGCAATTAGGGACAACCTATTTAGTTTTTCATGGGGCGGAACATAGTCGGTTCCATCATTCGTTAGGGGTTTATGAAATTGTTAGACGAATTGTTGATGATATTTTTCAAGGGCGTCCAGAATGGGACGAGTCTGAACGATTGGTTGTGCTTTGTGCCGCATTACTACACGATTTAGGACATGGTCCGTTTTCGCATGCATTTGAAAATGTGTTTGACCTTGATCATGAAAAATTCACACAAGAAATTTTAACGGGACCAACGGAAATCAATACGATATTAAGCAAAGTTTCTCCACATTTCCCCCAAGACGTGTCGGATGTTGTGGCGAAAACTTATGCCAATAAACAAGCGGTTAGTCTGATATCAAGTCAAATTGATGCAGACCGAATGGATTATCTCCTGCGAGATGCGTATTTTACAGGTGTAAGTTATGGCCATTTTGATATGGAGAGAATTTTACGTGTGATGCGTCCGAGAGAAGAACAAGTTGTGATTAAATACAGTGGGATGCATGCTGTGGAAGATTATATTATGAGTCGCTACCAAATGTATTGGCAAGTGTATTTTCACCCCGTATCACGTAGTGCAGAAGTGATTTTAACAAAAGCACTGCATCGCGCAAAAGAGTTGAGCCAAACGGATTATCAATTTAGTTTTGAACCTCACCACTTTAAAAGCTTTTTTAATCACAGCTTCAATTTAGAAGAATATTTAGCTTTAGATGAAGGAATTGTGATGACCTATTTCCAAGCTTGGATGAAAGAAGAAGATGAAATCTTAGCTGATTTATGTGATCGATTTGTTAATCGAAAGCTTTTCCAATACATCGAATTTGATCCTGCAAAAGATTATCGGAAATTATCTGAGCTTGAACAGCTATTTAAAAAAGCAGGAATTAATCCTGACTATTACTTAGTGTTTGATTCTTCATCGGATTTGCCTTATGACTTTTACAGACCTGGTGAAGAAGGAGAGCGGGTACCTATTCATTTATTAATGCCGAATGATGAGCTTCGTGAATTGTCCAGATCGTCTGAAATAGTAGAAGCGATTTCAGGGAAACGTCGTTCGGATCACAAGCTTTATTTCCCAGAAGATTTAATTACACCAGATGGTAAAAAGAAAGCGTTGAAAAAACAAATATTACAAGTACTTAAAGGATAAGCTGGAGGTGCCTTTTTTGTTAGAAGAACATGCAAAACTCGTAGAATTCATTCATCTTGCTGGTGAGGTAAGCGGAAGAAAAAAACTTCAAAAAATGGTGTACATTGCGAAAAAAATGAAAATGCCTTTTCACGAAAAATATGAATTTCATATATATGGTCCCTATTCAGAGGAATTGACGTTACGTGTTGAAGAATTATGTGGCATGGGCTTTTTAGCTGAGCAATTAGAAGACAAAGGTTCGTATGTAAAATACACATACGCTTGTACGGATGAGGGACAACAATTTCTAACATCGATGAATCGAAGTCATGCAAAATTATCAGTATGTGTTGACCATTTAAACGAGAAAAGCTCAAGGTTTTTAGAACTCGTATCGACACTGCTTTACTTCGATCACCTCTCACGTGAACAACAAATTGAAAAAATTCATGTCGTGAAAGGGAAGCTCAATTTCTCAGAAGAAGAAATCACGCAAGCGTTCACCTTTATTAGCGAATTAGAAACTTGTTTGAATTAATAAGAAATGCCATGCATAGTCTTCAAATATCAAGTCAAAATTCATTGTTGAATTCTTCATCATTTCAAGATATGGAGCAAAAAAAGCGAAGACTCCAGCGGGAAAAGCGAAGTGCCGAAATCCACTCGGACAAATCGTCCGAGTTAGTTCGGCGCAAGCCCGAGGAAAACGCAGCTGTTTTGCGGAATATCTTTAACAAAACTAATAAAAAAGGAACCGCAAAAACGGTTCCTTTTAATTGCTATTTATCACTGAATAATTTGCCTGCTACTGCATAGTGATTCTTTGGCATATCTTCAATAAATACCACAACATTTTCAATTGGGGCATTCGTAGTTTCAGCAACAGCTGCAGATACTTTTTCAACAAGCGCTCTTTTTTGATCGTCAGTGCGACCTTCTAACATTTTAACGGTTACATAAGGCATTGGAGGTCCTCCTCTTTCACAAAAGTTTGTATATTCGCTATAATAACAGAACGGAGGTGACATACGCATGACAAATGAAGAAAAGCCTAAACAAAAACTTGGATTCACCATCATAAAAAATGATCCTACCGACGGACATGGCGGTTTTGGAATTGGATCGCTTACACTTGAACATGTGTCACCTGTAATCATCGATGTCGAAGAAAAAACGGCAAAAGTTGAAATAGGTGCGATGCATGCACGAAGTGATACGGAACGTGGAATTAAATTCACCACCAATCGCGAAGATTCTGCAGGAGGCAAACTATTTTGGCTTGTCTGGGTAACCATTGACCATAAAGCTGGAGGACCCTACTATGCTGGAGTTACCGGTTGTGAAATGGTTATTAACCGTGAAAAACGAAGAGGTTTTAAACTGTTAGCTGATCATGTGAATCGTATGGATAAATCGATGAAACGTCATATCATTGTTGAACATATGGACGATGAATCTAAAAAAATCTTGAAAGAGTTTCTTGTTTCACATAACCCTGAAATGTGGGAGAGAAGCGAAGAAAAACTTCACCAAGAATTAAATGTATAATAATTCCAAACAGTTGTACAAAATGTGACATTCTATACTTGATGGGATATATTGTTGAATCTCGTCACAAAAGCAAGTAAACTGAACGTATAGCTTATTTAATAGTGAGCTAGGACAATTGGAAACGCGTCTGTACATGAGAGTTGTGGGACATTTGTGACAAACCCAAGCCGAATGCCCCATGTTTCTCATGTCGCGCTAACCAAAAAAGCTTTCTGTTCCATTCGGAGATATCTCCGTGGAAGAGAAAGCTTTTTTGATTGAATAAAGATGTTTGACGAGTAAATCCGTAAAGTTGACGAGTAAACGTCAGTAAGTGACGAGTAAATAATCAGAGTTGACGAGTAAATCCCTAAAAGTGACGAGTATCCTCACAAACCCGGACGAGTAACCGCCAACCCACAACTGACGATTCCCCCTCTAAACCCTAATCATTCGTCAAACAATGAAAACGGGAAGATCGACCAGAAATCAGAATCCATATCTACTTCTCCACTGCGTTCTTTAATTTCATCGACGAGCGACCGTTTCAATTTTGTATCCGTACATAATCGTTTTGGAACATCCTTTTCCTTCACATATAACAAGCGTTGTTTCGAACAAGATGAAACCGCGAGACCACCCGTTTCAATATCCACAATGACGCCTCTAACACCTTTAGGTGGTAGGAAAGGTTCTGGATTTAAACCTTGGTGAGCTTTTTCCATGAAATCAATCCATATATTTTTGGTAGCTTGATGATCCTCAGCAAGTTTTAACTCAGTAGCTTGATCGTATCCATTCCAAACACCAGCCGTTAAAGTAGGAGAATACCCGATGATGACTTGATCTGAGATCGTTGTTCCTGACTTAGCGGCATAAGGACGTGTTTGTTTACTGCGAATCGATAAACCAGTGGCAGGCGCATAATCGTTAAATACAGGATCGAACATGCCTGTCATTAAATGAGTCAAGATGAACGCATCATCTGCTTTCATGATTTGTTCTTCATCTTTTCGTTCTTGTGGCTCTGCTTCAAAAATGGTTTTTCCATCACTGTCTTTGATTGATAAAATCGTTCGAGGTGGTTTTTTCAATCCGCCACTCGCTAGTTGGTTATAAGCGCCTGTTAAATCTTTCAACGTTACTTCGGCTGTACCAAGAGCCATCGAAGGTGTGTGCTGAATGGTAGCATCGACACCAAAACGTTTCATCATTTGCTCGAAAGGTTTATAGCCTATTTTTTCTAGTGTTTTCACTGCGTAAATATTATCCGAAATGGCTAAAGCTTGTGCTAATGAAATCGGATGTTCTGCAAACTCACCATTTACATTTTTCGGTTCATACTGCGATCGACCATCGTCATAGGTGAAAATGGTTTTCTCGCTTTCCATAAATGTTAGGGGAGAGAAGCCTTCTTCTAAAGCGGCAGCATATAGAATTGGCTTTATCGTCGATCCAGGTTGTCGTTTCGCTTGTGTGACGCGATTATAAGGACTGTTTGTATAATTGCGGCCACCGATGAGAGCAGTTACATCTCCTGTATTCGGTTCCATACTAACAAATCCGACTTCTAATCCATTCGCTGGCATCCACGCAGCGACTGCTTCTTCCGCTGATTGTTGATGGTGTTGATTCAAAGTCGTTTCAATTGTCCATCCGCCTTCAGCGATAGCTCGACCTTCTTTTTTCAATAGTTTTTCTGCTTCTTGCCATGCTGCATCTAAGAAGTACGGGGCAACACTTTTCGTCGCGATCCATTCTTTATTCTTCAAAATAATCGGTTCTTCTTTTGCTCTTTTTTGTTGTTCCTCATTTATAATTCCTTGTGATTTCATCAATGAAAGAACCAATGCTTGTCTGCCATAAGCCTTTTCCTCATTAACTAATGGAGAAAATGAGCTCGGTCCTTTTGGTATTGAAATGAGTAAAGCGGCTTGTGCGAGTGTGACATCCTTGCTAGGTATGCCAAAATAAAATCGACTAGCGGCTTCGACACCGTACATGCCATGACCAAAATAGACGGTGTTTAAATACCCTTCAAGTAACTCCTCTTTGTCATAAAAAACTTCCATTCGATAAGCATATAACGCTTCACGTGCTTTTCGAGTCCAGGTTTTGTCATGAGTCAAAAACAAATTTCGGGCATACTGTTGGGTGATGGTACTCGCACCTTCGACTTTTCGCATGGCTTTAGCATCTTTTAATAAAGCCGAGGCGATTCGGGTGTAATCAAACCCGTTATGTTCATAAAACTCTTGGTCTTCCGTAGCAATGATCGCCGATTTGATATAAGGTGACATTTCATCAAGGGACACCCAGTACCGTCGTTGTTCTGAAAAACGATCACCGATTGAATGACCGTTACGATCTAAAAACACGGTCGCTTTAGATACCGCAAGTGAAGGTGGTCCTTGTATTTGAGCATAAATACGAAGTGCTAAAAAAACCGTACAAATTGCGCTCACAACGACGATTGAGGCCCATATAATACTGCGGATTTTTTGGTGTCTCCGCATTTTTTTTTGATATTGGATCCGCCGCATTTTTTATCGCTCCGTTCACTGTAGCTTTTTGCTAGTATGTGAACAAATGGTCCATATTAAACGGATATAAGTGTGAAACAAATAGCAGATATTGGCGAATAAAATAGATGGATTTTCGAAAAATATGATCGAAAAAGGAAAAAATAGTTGCACTTTTGCTGAAAACATCTATACTTTTCCTGTATTTGTTTTTCGGCAGACCGCGTTCACTTTTCGCTACATGCCGGGAACGGATCCACTAACCTCGTAAGTAAAGGAGAATGCAATTATGGCTGGATTTTGGTTTACAGAAAAACAAACCGAGAATTTTGGCATTACGATGAAGGTGAACCGTACCTTGCATACGGAGCAAACGGATTTCCAATTGCTCGAAATGGCGGAAACGGCTGAATGGGGCAACATGTTATTCCTAGACGGCATGGTAATGACTTCTGAAAAAGATGAATTTGTTTACCATGAAATGGTGGCACACGTGCCTTTATTCACACATCCAAACCCTGAAAACGTATTAGTAGTCGGCGGTGGTGATGGAGGGGTAATTCGTGAAATCATGAAACACCCACAAGTAAAAAAAGCGACACTTGTAGACATCGATGGCAAAGTAATTGAGTTTTCCAAGAAGTATTTACCAACGATTGCATCTGAACTTGATAACCCTCGTGTTGATGTTCAAGTTGGCGATGGCTTCATGCATATTGCTGAATCAGAAAACAAGTATGACGTGATTATGGTTGACTCAACTGAACCTGTTGGACCGGCAGTGAATTTATTTACAAAAGGTTTCTATGCAGGAATTTCAAAAGCGTTAAAAGAAGACGGGATTTTTGTCGCTCAATCGGACAATCCTTGGTTTACTCCTGACTTAATCAAACAAGTTCAAAAAGATGTGAAGGAAATTTTCCCGATCACTCGTTTATATACGGCTAACATTCCTACGTATCCATCAGGTTTATGGTGTTTCACTGTAGGTTCTAAAAAATATGATCCATTAGAAGTGGAAGATGCTCGTTTCCACGACATCGACACGAAGTATTACACGAAAGAATTGCACAAAGCTGCATTCGTTCTACCTAAGTTCGTAAAAGACTTGGCGGGGGAATAAAGAATGAGATTTGATGAAGCTTATTCAGGCAATGTGTTTATTAAAAGTCATCCAAATTATGATGAATCACAAGCAGTTATTTATGGAATGCCTATGGACTGGACAGTTAGTTACCGCCCAGGTTCTAGGTTCGGCCCACAGCGTATTCGCGAAGTATCCATTGGTTTGGAAGAATACAGCCCATATTTAGACCGTGATTTAGAAGAAGTGAAATATTTTGATGCTGGCGATATTCCATTACCATTCGGTAACCCTCAAAAAAGCTTAGATGAAATTGAAACGTTCGTTACGAAATTATTAGCTGATGGAAAAGTGCCAGTTGGTATGGGTGGCGAACATTTAGTTTCATGGCCGGTAATGAAAGCAGTTGCTGCTAAATATCCGGACCTAGCAATCATTCACATGGATGCACATACAGATTTACGTGAATCGTACGAAGGGGAAGCTCTTTCCCATTCAACGCCAATTCGTAAAATTGCACATCATATCGGACCGAAAAACGTCTATTCATTCGGAATTCGTTCTGGCATGAAAGAAGAGTTCGTGTGGGCGAAAGAGAATGGCATGCACATTTCAAAATTTGAAGTGTTAGAGCCATTAAAAGAAATATTGCCAACACTTGCTGGACGTCCAGTCTATGTGACAATTGATATTGATGTTCTTGACCCTGCACACGCACCTGGAACAGGTACAGTGGATTGCGGCGGCATAACATCACGTGAATTATTAGCGTCGATTCATGCAATTGCCGGTTCTGACGTAAACGTTGTTGGCTTCGACTTAGTTGAAGTAGCACCAATTTACGATTCATCAGAACAAACAGCTAACACTGCAAGCAAACTCATCCGTGAAATGCTACTTGGTTGGGTTAAATAAAACATAAAGAAGACCTTGAAACTTTTTAAAGTTTCAAGGTCTTTTTGTATTTAGTAGCTTTACGTGAATCTAGTAAATTATTTATCTAATCTAGTAAAACTAATGGTTAATCTAGTAATTTTGACAGCTAATCTAGTAAAAGTAGATTGAAAAGAAACATGTCCCATACGCAGCTTCTAGTTAACAAGAAAAGCGTGAAGCTTTCTCCAGTAAGAGAGCTTCACGCTTTTTTATTGGTAAAATGAAAAACTCGATTACGGCCAATGGCTTTGGCTTCATACATAGCGCTATCTGCAGCTCCATACAACTCTTGCAGAGTGGACCCGTTATCGGGATAAGAACTGACACCTACAGATACTGTGATGCCTATTTCATTGTCACCTGAAACAGGGAAATCTGCACGAGCAACCATCGATCGAATCTTTTCAGCCATATGAATGCCCATTGCAGGTGGTGCATTTGGAAGCAACACTGCAAATTGTTCGCCACCATTTCGTGCAACGATGCCTTCCTTTGGGGAAACTAAGTTTTTTAAACGCTTAGCTAATTCTTTCACGATTTCATCCCCAACAGGATGCCCGTATAAATCATTTACCTTTTTAAAGTGATCAATATCAATGGATATCAGTGAAAAAGGTTTTTGTTCATGTGTTATACATGCTTTCGTTATTTGATGGAATTTCCGGTTATTATATAGACCTGTTAAATAATCAGTTTCAGATAACAATTCAATTCTACGAATTTGATCAAAGTGATTTTTCAGCTCATCTAAAATTATCATTAAGATAAAAAAGGAGAAAGTTGAAAATAAAATAAAATACAAGATATACATATAATTTGAGTTATTGAGGTAAAGAAGAGCGCCAATTAATATGGTTGTCTGAATGGTTGCGTAAAAAAAGAAGTACTTAGCATTTTTAAAGTTCATTGGAAATTTAAAACTGAATCCGCCAATGACCAACCCTAGTGTTATTGCATTGACTCCAGCCACAATGGAAATCGGTGAGACATCATACATCAGCATTCTTGATAAACCAATAATGAGTCCACTAATAATGGGAGCAATCGGACCACCAAATAAACCAGCAATGACAATGATGACATGCCTAGAATCGACTATCATCGTATCGGTTACTTGTATAGAGGATTCCATTAAAATGAAACCAGTAATACCAGCCATAATCCCAATCATGTATGGATGTGAATTCGGGAATGGCATTCTAAATCGAACTTGATCTTGAAAAGGCCAATAAGATAAAACGGCAAATGAAAATAATATACAAAAGTTGACAATTAGTTCAAGAAGCATGACCTTTTTCCTCCGGGTATGTATGGTAGATTTAGTATATCATACCTAATTCGATCCATTACAAGTAAAGTGAGTATTCAAAATGAAGGAAATGAACAAATATATTGTTTAATTGATATAAAGAGCTCAAATCGCTTATAATAAAAAGGTTATCAATAAAAAGGAGCTGGTGGAAACGTCATGAGTAAACAAGTAAAAGTGAAATTAAAGACGACCATACAGCAGCCAAATGAAGAACCGGAAATATATGAATTATGGTCTTCTGGAACTTACATCGAAAAAGGTGAACATTCTTATTTAAAATACGAAGAAATTCAGGACCAACAAGTCATAAAAACGACTGTTAAAATGGGGTCAAGACAAGGTCTTATTTTTAGAAGCGGCGCAGTTAATATGCGTTTGCCATTTTTAATTGGGGCAGATCAAACAGGGAATTATGAAAGTGAATTTGGCACATTAATCGTAAAAACCAAAACACGTCAAATGACGTTTGAATTAAATGACGACCAGGGCCATTTTCTGGTTCAATACGAACTAATCGTTGGTGGACAGCCAGTTGGCGAATACACCCTCGAATTTAATTACACGGAGGTATCGCCATGAACGCAGTAGAACAAGTACAACAAGTTGTGAAAACGGCTATTCAACAAGCAGTGTTAAAAGCAAAATTAGCAGAAACAGAAAGTGTTCCCGCTATCCATTTGGAAACACCGAGAGACAAAACCAATGGTGATTACGCGACAAATATTGCGATGCAATTAACGAAGATTGCAAAAATGCCACCACGTGCAATCGCAGAAGCTATTTTAGAAAATCTAGATGCAACTAATACACCAATTGAAAAAATTGAAATCGCAGGTCCAGGATTTATAAATATCTCGCTACGCAAAGATTATTTAGCAGATGTCATTAAAGCGGTCATTGAGCAAGGGTCTAATTTCGGACGATCACAAGCTGGCGCTAACGAAAAAATTCAAGTCGAGTTTGTTTCGGCAAATCCAACTGGTGACCTTCACCTTGGGCATGCGCGTGGAGCATCTGTTGGTGATTCATTATGTAATGTTTTAGACTTCGCAGGCTATCAAGTATCTCGTGAATACTACATCAATGATGCTGGGAATCAAATCAATAACTTAGCGTTATCTCTAGAAGTTCGCTACAACGAAGCGTTAGGAAAAGACATGGAAATGCCGGAAGACGGATACCGTGGTCAAGATATTATTGATATCGCAAGCGCACTCGTAGCTGAACATGGAGATGCTTTATTAGCAAAAACAGAAAAAGAACGTTTCGATTTCTTGCGTGCACATGGTTTGAAAATCGAATTAGCGAAGCTGCAACAAGATTTAGCTGATTTCCGTGTCAACTTTGATAGCTGGTATTCAGAAACGTCGTTGTATGACGGCGGCAAAATCGAAGTCGCTTTGGATAAATTGAAAGCCAATGGACATGTGTTTGATGAAGAGGGCGCAACTTGGTTCCGTTCTACAACATTTGGTGACGATAAAGACCGTGTATTAATTAAAAACGACGGATCCTTTACGTATTTAACGCCAGATATCGCCTACCATGAAGACAAAATTTCTCGTGGTTATGATCAGTTAATCAACATTTGGGGAGCTGACCACCATGGTTACATCCCACGTATGAAAGCAGCCATTCAAGCGTTAGGTTATGACCGTGATATGTTAGAAGTCATGGTTATTCAAATGGTTCAACTGTATAAAGATGGCGAAAAAATGAAAATGAGTAAACGTACAGGTAAAGCCGTAACGATGCGTGAATTAGTGGAAGAAGTCGGGTTAGATGCAGTGCGTTATTTCTTCGCGATGCGTTCTGGCGATTCACATATGGACTTCGACTTAGATTTAGCCGTTTCTCAATCGAACGAAAATCCGGTTTACTATGCACAATATGCTCATGCTCGTATCAGTTCAATTTTACGACAAGCAGAAGAACAAGGGTTTACAGCTTCGACAGAGAACTTGAATTTATTGCAAGCTGAAAAAGAAATTGATGTACTGAAGAAAGTGGGAGACTTCCCACAAGTCGTAGCGGATGCAGCGAAAAACCGCTCACCACACCGCGTGGCTAATTACATCCAAGAAGTAGCGGCTACATTCCATAGCTTCTATAACGCAGAAAAAGTGTTGGATCCTTCAAATGAAGAGATGACACGTGCACGTATCGCACTTATTACAGCAGTTCGCACAACAATTGCCAATGCACTTCGTTTAATTGGCGTTAGCGCACCTGAGAAAATGTAAATGAAATAACTTAGCCATTCCTTAAATGCGGAATGGCTATTTTTCTGATAGTATATTCGGCTATCAATTTAAGAAAAGTCCCAGCTTACGCTATTTTTTGTGTAAGCTGTATTCTATTGAACTCATGATCAACGCTAGTGTTATTTCTTATAGTAATTCTCAAAAAACAACTTGGTTTGTCCAATTAGTTTTAATACAAAGAAAGATAAATGATAGATTTTTCTCTACGTATTGTTTTTTGTTGAGAGTTTTACTGAATGTATAACTAAAATGCATTCTCTTCTATTGTGATTGTCTACAAAACTTTCTTTTACAGGGTAGTTTTTAAATGTTTTTGCTGATTGAAATGGAGGCGGCGACTCCGAGGGGATTAGCGCGAGTTTTAGACCCTGGACTGAGCACCGCGAGGCGGGTCTGAGAGGAGCACAGACTAAGAACGCCACATCGTGTGGCAACGTCTGTGAAACCAACATCCTGTTGGCCTCCGTCGCAATGAAAATCAGCTCTTTCTGAGATTAAGTATAACTCCAATAATAAACCCTCTCGACACGCTCAACAAATCATGTATAATGAAAAATGAATTACATAGCTTTAACACGAAGGTGCTCTGCTTCAATCGCAGAGTTAAAAGGGAAGTCGGTTTAAATCCGACGCGGTCCCGCCACTGTATGTGTGAGGAACGTGCATCAAGTCACTGAAGTCGAACGACTTTGGGAAGACGCACAATCCATTGACCACAAGCCAGGAGACCTGCCTACGTGCTAACACTCAGCAACCCTACGAGGATAGGAATGGTGTGAATCGACAGCAGTTACGCTAAAGCGTGCTTGCTTTAATTCAACCTCCCATCCTCCGACATTGCGCGGAGGATTTTTTGTTCTTCAAAAACCACAAACATCTAGGAGGAAACCACAATGAAAAAGTTTTGGCAATTAGCACTAACATCATTAATGGCTCTATCTTTATTAACCGCATGTGGACAAAATGACGCTCAACCGAAAGAAAACACAACGGATAACACGTCTGTTCAAGAAGAAAAAGCCGCTTCTTACCCAATGACACTGACTGACGTGACTGGAAATGAAGTCATACTTGAAGAAGCACCTAAAGCAATCGTATCCATGATTCCAAGTAACACAGAAATCTTATACGCATTAGGCTTAAGTGAAGAAATTGTCGGCGTTTCAGATTATGACAACTACCCTGAAGAAGCCGCTTCAAAAGAGAAAATCGGCGGGATGGAATTTAACGTAGAAAAAATCATTTCATTAAATCCAGACTTAGTACTTGCACATGAATCAGCATTAGGAACATGGGATGCAGGGTTACAACAACTTCGTGACGCTGGTGTTCAAGTGTACACAGTGACAAACGCAGAAACGTTTGACGCAACATACGAAACCATTCACGAAATTGGTGAAGCAACAGGCAAGACAGAAGAAGCGACGAAAATCGTAGAAGACATGAAAGCGAAAATAAAAGAAGTGCAAGACAAAGTAGCTGATGTCGATACAAAAAAGAAAGTGCTCGTGGAAGTGTCACCCGAACCAGAAATTTACACACCAGCTGGAAACACAATCATGAACGAAATGTTAGGCATGATCAATGCAGAAAATCTAGTAGCTGACCTAGACGGTTGGATTAAAATTGATCCAGAAGAAATCGTCAAACGAAACCCTGATGTCATTCTCACAACTTATGGAAATTACACACCTGACGCGGTAAATCTTGTGTTAAACCGAAATGGCTTCTCAGATGTAACTGCTGTGAAAAACAAAGCAGTTTATGACATGGATGCAGATTTGACGGGACGCATGGGCCCTCGCCTTGCAGAAGGTTTAGAACTTGTAGCGAAGAATGTGTACCCTGAGGCTTTTAATGAATAAAACCGGAATCGCTTATGCAGTTTCCATCTGCGTATTGATCGCGGCTGTGATTGCTGGTGTGACCATAGGAACCGTATCGATTCCAGTATCAACTCTCTGGAATCGACAAGCGGATCCTGCATTATCTAATATACTTTGGAACATCCGTATGCCGCGTGTTGTCTT
>JAHIWI010000111.1 GCA_018816185.1 Bacillota bacterium | reverse complement strand
TTCTAACTGAGATGGTCAAAATTCTAACTGAGAACACGAAAACTCTAACAAACAACCCCGAAATTCTAACTGAGCGACTGCTCACCCACAAAAAATGCATATTTATCGTGTCGATAAGATACCCCAATCCTGTTCAATGTGGCATAATGGGAACAATCAGATAATTAATTCGTAGAGCGAAGAAGTTTCAGGAGGCACAATGATATGAAAACCGTCTTTTCGTATGTAAAACCATATAAATGGCCAATAGCTGTAGCACTATTCCTTATGCTTACGGAGCTTGCGGTCGAACTTGTCCAGCCATTGTTGATTGCCAAAATAATTGATGATGGCATTTTAAAGCAGGACCAATCGGTCATTTGGGTTTGGGGATCCGTGATGATGGGGATGGCGTTTTTAGCTTTTCTATCAGGAGCAACTAACTCTTTCTTTGCTTCCCATGCGGCGCAAAGCTTTGCGTTTGATTTAAGAAGTGCGCTTTTTAAACAAGTCCAACAATTTACGATGGCGACCTTTACACGTTTTCCTTCCTCGGGTCTTATAACACGATTGACGAGTGATGTAACCATGGTTCAAAACGTATTGTTTATGAGTCTTCGTATTATGCTGCGAGCACCACTCCTTGTGTTAGGAAGCTTAATTATGGCTTTCATTGTCAATGCATATTTAGCGATGTTTTTAGTAGTAGCAGTTCCGTTTCTTATTATATTTTTATACATAATGGTTAGAAAAGGAGTGACGTATTTTGCTCGCGTACAAGTTAGTCTCGACCGAGTAAATCGCGTTCTTCAAGAAAACCTTCAAGCTGTCCGATTAATCAAAGCCTATTTACGTGGCAAATATGAGTCTTCACGGTTTGAGCAAGTATCTGGATTATTGAAAATGGATACGGTGAAAGCATTAAGAATGATGGAAATCATTTTACCGCTTCTTTTATTCGTCATGAATGTCAGTTTGCTTGCAGTTTTGTGGTTTGGTGCGGATCGAATACAAACGAATGATGCTCAAATAGGAGAGCTTGTAGCGATTGTCAATTACGCGATGCGAATGACCGGTGCCTTTTCAATGTTCGCTTTTATTATCATGGCGGTTGCTCGAGCGAAGGCTTCTGCTGAACGTATGGAAGAAGTTTTGTTGGTTAATGAAGGGCTAGAACGCAATGAACAAACAGGAGAAATGAGAAAGCTTGCAAACGGAGAAATCACGTTTAAAAATGTTTCCTTTAACTATTTGAATACGAAGGAACCTGTATTAAAAGACATTAGTTTCTCGGTTAAATCAGGTGAAAAACTCGCCATAATGGGAGCGACTGGTTCTGGTAAATCGACATTGCTTCAACTCATAACTCGATTCTTTGATGTAACAAGTGGGTCAGTTGAAATTGATGGGAAAGATGTGAAGGATTGGTCTTTGGATCAATTAAGGCAAACTATTGGATTAGTTCCTCAACAGTCTCTTTTATTCTCGGGGAGTATTTATCAAAACTTAGCATGGGGCAAAATAGAGGCTTCGATTGAAGAGCTAGAACAAGCAGCCAAACAAGCACAAATTCATACATCTGTTGAACAATTTACAAAAGGATATGAAACACGTGTAGGTCAAAAAGGTGTAAATCTCTCAGGCGGACAGAAACAGCGTTTATCCATTGCACGGGCACTAGTGCGTAAGCCGGAAATTCTATTGTTAGATGACAGTACGAGTGCGTTAGATGTTAAGACAGAAACTGCACTATGGGAAGCGCTTGAAAAAGAGGATGCGACGATGTTAGTTGTGACTCAAAAAATTAGAACAGCCAAAGGAGCAGACCGTATTCTACTTCTTGATAATGGTCGGATTTCAGGGTATGGCACGCATGAAGAGTTATTAAGAAGCTCTAAATTGTATCGTGAAATCGCAGAGTCTCAGCAAGAACTGGAGGTGTCTGAAAATGCGCAACATACTCTCTAAACCATTTGGTTATGAACCAGTTCTTTCAAAGGAAGATATTAAACCAGTCAAAAAGAAAAAAGGTGATCGACCGAGTGATTGGCAATTTGTCTTTAAACAAATTTGGAAGTTAGTAGATGAGCAACGGTTTCTTCTCATAACGGTTTTACTGCTTGTTGTTATTAGTTCTGCACTAGCGTTAATTGGTCCTTTTCTTATCGGGAAAATTATTGATACTCATATTGTCGAAGGTGAATTTGCAGGCATGCAATCGAAGATTGTGTGGTTGATTGTCATTTATGTGTTCCTTTCTGTATCGATGTTTTTACAAAACTATTGGATGATTGGTATTGCACAACAAACGATTTATCGTATGAGAACGAGTTTGTTTGCACATTTTCAAAAACTGCCTGTTTCGTTTTTTGATAAACGACAACATGGAGAGTTGATGAGTCGTGTAACCAATGACATTGAGAACGTTAGCTCCACGCTCAATAGCTCATTTATACAAGTGTTTTCGAGTATATTAACGTTAACTGGAACCGTTATTGTTATGGTTATTTTGAGTCCATTACTCACTCTTTTAACGATGACCATCATTCCCGTTATGTTTATTGCCATGAAGTGGATCACTAGAAGAACAGGCAAACTATTTAAAGAGCAACAACAAGCTGTGGGTGATTTAAATGGAATGATTGAAGAAACAATTTCAGGACAGCGAATTGTAAAAGCCTTTTCACAAGAAAATCGAGTTATTGATGAATTTACGGTGAAGAGTGAACGTCTTCGTAGAACCGGCTTTTGGGCTCTTACTTATTCAGGATTTATTCCGAAAGTCATGAACATGCTAAATAACGCGAGTTTTGCCATTGTTGCGGGTATTGGTGGATTGCTCGCATTAAACGGACATGTAACGATCGGGACGATTGTTATTTTCTCTGAATATGCGCGACAGTTTACGCGTCCTTTAAACGATTTGGCGAATCAATTTAATACGGTATTGTCGGCAATTGCAGGTGCTGAGCGTGTATTTGTCATTATTGGTGAACCGATTGAGAAAGATGATGCAACTAAGTATCAAGACATGGTACTTAAGGGGAAAGTGGAGTTTGATAATGTGTCCTTTAAATATGAGCAGACGGATGATGAACACACGATACGGCATGTGAATTTCACTGTAAACCCTGGAGAAACAGCTGCTTTAGTTGGGGCGACTGGGGCAGGGAAAACGACGATTATGCAATTGTTAGCCCGTTTTTATGAAGCCAATGAAGGTCAAATTCGAATAGATGATATACCAATTCAGGAGTTACCAAGGCAGACATTAAGAAGTCAAATAGCATTCGTATTACAGGATCCATTTTTATTCGAAGCAACCGTGAAGGAAAACATACGTTACGGGAAGCTGAATGCTACGGATGAAGAAGTGATGGAAGCTGCGAATAAAGCCAATGCGCATGAATTTATTGCAAAACTACCACTGGGGTATGACACGATTTTGACTGCGGATGGCGGAGAAATCAGCCAAGGACAAAAACAATTACTTTCAATTGCAAGAGCTCTCATCGCAGACCCTGTCATATTACTGCTAGATGAAGCCACAAGCAGTATTGATACAGTAACAGAAGTGAAGATTCAAGAAGCACTTGAACGTCTTATGGAAGGCAGAACGAGTTTCGTTATCGCGCACCGTTTGAATACGATCCGACAAGCAGATGTTGTGTATGTGCTTGAACAAGGTGAGCTAGTGGAATCTGGAAATCAAGATGAGTTAATCGAAAGTAAAGGCTTGTATTATCATATGCTTGCAGAATCAAAAATTTAAAAAGAAGGTGGGCTCATTTTGAGCTCCACCTTCTCTTTAATTTGGTAATGGTGTTGCGGTTGGTGTAATTCGTTTTCTTCGTTTAGGGTTAAATCCGCCAAGGAATATACGACCATGAGGCACAAGTTTTTGAATGACAATCGAAGCGACGATTGGCACAATAAGTCCAAAGGCAGTAAAGCCAATTAAGCCGTATTCAAAGTAATCGTTCAACACGATATCGGTGAAAATATGCAAATACATAATTGAAATCGAGTGTTTCTCAATATTTTGTAACCAGGAAAGTGAAATCTTTGCCGTGATACGTTGCATTAGACCGACAAAAACTAATGTGATTGATATGGGAATGAGTAAATCGAGCGTAAAGTGTTCATAACGTAAAAACTTCATACTTAAATGATAATCAATGACCTTGTACCAATCCAAAGTAACTGCTGAAATACTAACTATTAAACCAGCAATGAACCAAGGTGTGGTGATATTCATCCAAATATGTTTCATATAGTACCCGAGTGCGAAATAGACGACTGCCATAAGTGCTACATCGATATTCCAAATCATTGGTATTGTTTGAGAAGCTTCGTCTGGTGCACCGCCAATCACGCGCATTGCAAACAAACTTTCAATATGTGCAATTAGATAAAATACTGACAAAATAATAATCTGTTTCGTTCGATTGAAATACTTAGTCATCCATAAGAAAAACAAGAATGTAAAGAATAGTGTGGTGACAAACCAAAACACACCATAAGCTCCACGTGCGAAACGGCCACCAATTACGAGTGTCCATAAGTCATTCAAGTACCATGAAAGCTCCATATTTCCTGAACCGATTTCCATCCCATAACGGATAACAGTTATCGTTACAAGGAAAAACAAATATGGTACGATAAGCTGCATAAAGCGTTTGTAGATGACTTCTTTGGATTTGCCTTTTTCCAAAACAGGCTTAAAAAATAGCCCACTTAACAGGAAAAACGCAGGCATATGAAACCAATATATATACTTTCCTAATGGGAAATCTAATTGTCCTGGATAATGTCCAATGACGACTAAAATCATCAAAAATCCTTTTGTGACATCTACCCAATTTAAACGTTTCTTCTCCATGTGAAGGCTCCTTAAAATATCAAACTTTTGTTATTATATAGCCTTTTCCATAGAGAAATAAACCGTTGTTATGAATTTGACACGGGCTTGACATACAAATGATAGAAAGGTGGAAAATTGTGTGGATATTTCCTTAATGACTGTTTCATTTCCTGTCGATCAAGAAACAGCGAGAGAAATCATGGAACTCATTCAGTTAACTGAAAAACAGGACAAGCTTTCATATGAGCAAGTACTTAATCTGTATGCGATGACAGATGAATCTGTCAAAGGGTTTGTAGTTGTAGCATATGACGAGGAAGAATTAGTAGCAGTCGTATCCGCTATTGATATGATTGGTGTTCATTCTTATGAATGGAGCGGACTTGTTCATCCACGCTATCGAAAGCAAGGGATTGGCACAGCTTTAGTTTTGACGTTGAATAAAAATCTTGAAATGCGTGGGGCGGAATCAGAGTTAGCACTCGCGATTAAAGACGCACCGAATGCCAAGCAATTTTTGGATGCATTAAATTACGAATGGAATTTCTCAGAAGCAACCATGCAAGCTGCCCCTGCTGAACAGAAATCAGATAGCCCAGTTCACGTGCAACCTTTAACAAATGAGCATAATGAAATTACGCAAATACTGATGAATGCATTTGGAGATACTGAAGAAGAAGTACATACCCTTTTAAATTTTAATGAGTCAAATCCGAGTCGCCATGTATACGTAGCAAAGATAAATGAGACTTGTGTAGGAACTGTCACGGTTGTAGAAGACGATCAGTCATTTTGGATCACTGCACTTGCAACAGATGCGTCTAAGCGAGGTCAAGGCATCGGTTCTGCCATCTTGCATTTTGTATTAGCAGAAGCGAAAAATCGAGAAGTAGAAAAGGTAATGTTGGATGTGGAAATCGATAATGCTGGAGCACTTTCCATCTACGAAAAAGCAGGATTTAAAACGAATTTACAAGTAGATTATTACGTAAAAACCACCACTAATTAGAGTGGTGGTTCAGACTTTAAATAAATAATAATTGTTGATTCATTGCAGCGGACGCTTTCCGCGGGCACGACTTCAGCCGCTTCCTTCGCGAGGCTCAGTCCAGGGTCTTCAGTTCGTGCTGATTCCGCCGGAGTCGCCGCCTCCATTCCAATCAACTAAAATTGTTGTAAATATGAATTTAATTATGTGTTTTTTTCACAAATTCACGTCTGAAATTAGCAGTTATACCGTTGCTGTAAGCCTGAATCTGCAAACTATTCTTTTAGGAAAGTGATTGGCTATTTCTGAAGACTCCTGCGGAAAACCGAAACACGCTAGACCCCACAGGCAACGAATTTATTTTCAAACCACCACTAATTAAAGTGGTGGTTTTTATACGTTTTAATTAGCAGCGACAAATGGTGGAAGGGGATCCTGGAATTTTGTCCAGTCACTCTTCATTTCTTCATCAGTTAATAAGCAATCATCGAGTTGCGATTCAATCTCCGATTGATCCATATCGAGTCCAATCCAAACCATTTCCGTTTGTCGATCTCCGTGTATATCATCCCAATTTAAGCTAATCGTTTCATCTTCAGCCATAATTTGCTTTTGTTCTGCTTTTGATAAACTTGCAATCCAATAGCCAGCTCCTTGGAATTGCAAAGAGTTTCCTGCCTGGGAAAGTAGACCGGCCATCTTATTTCTTGTAGCAAGCCAGAAAAACCCCTTCGAGCGAACGATTTCTTGCGGGAATGCACTAAGCCAAGCATTCCATCTCTCTGGATGAAAGGGACGTTTGCGTTTATAAACAAATGAACTGATTCCATATTCATCTGTTTCTGGAATATGTTCTTCGTTTAACTCCTTCATCCAACCAGCAGATTGACTTGATTTTTCAAAGTCGAATAAATTTTGATTGAAGATATCAGAAGGATTTACTACACCATTTTGAATAGGAATTAAAATGGCATCTGGGTTCATTTTTGTCAAAAATGATTTAAATGCTTGTACATATTTGCTGGACACTAAATCGGTTTTGCTAATTAGAATGATATTTGCAAATTCAATTTGATCGATTAATAGATCAGATACATCACGCACGTCATGTTCGTCATCGGTTTGTTTTCGCTCCAAGAGGGATTCTCCGCTTTCATAATCACTCCAAAAACGAAAAGCATCGACTACTGTAATCATACTGTCTAAGCGACAATATTTTGAAAGGTCAATCCCGACTTCCTCGTCAATGTATGTAAACGTTTGTGCCACTGGAATAGGTTCGGAAATTCCCGTAGATTCAATAAGAATGGCATCAATATTTCCTTGTTTTGCTAGTTTCTCAACTTCAATCATTAAGTCTTCACGTAATGTGCAACAAATGCACCCATTCGTTAACTCAACTAATTTTTCTTCTGTTCGAGAAAATCCTTTGTTTTGTATTAATTGTGAATCAATATTAATTTCACTCATATCATTCACAATAACTGCGATTTTCTTTCCTTCTTTATTTGCTAACAAATGATTCATAACCGTAGTTTTACCTGCCCCTAAGTATCCGCTTAAGACTGTAACGGGAATTTGATTATTCATACTTTCACTCCTTAAACCTAAATAGTAATAATTACGATTTAAAGATACACGTATTTTTATAAGGTTGCAAGAGTAAATAAAAAAACCGCTTCTTCAAGTTAAGAAGGAAGCGGCTTAAAGTCTTTTAATTATTCAATAGAAAATGAGAATAACTCGGTCCAATTAAATGAAGTTCATGCATGGGTCTAGTCATAGCCACATACAAAAGTTTGCGGTCAATTGAATGTGGTCTAAAAGGTTCGTCAAGAGCTGTTACAAGCACAGCGTCGAACTCTAATCCTTTTGCCAAATGACTCGGAACAATTAATAACTTCTGCTGATCAATGTCAGAGTGATCGGTTAATAATTGAACCGGAAATTCCTCGTTTAATATATGTGCAACACGAGCAGCTTCCTTTGTGGTCTTACAAATCAGTGCGATGGAATGATGCCCACGCTCTCTTATTTCAGTCAGTAAACTCGCTATTTTCTTTGCATCAATTTCTTTCATTTCATGAAAAACTGGTGGAATGCCATGGCGAACTACGGGTTCAACAAGTGGCAACTCTTCCTCCATTTGAAGCAAAATGGTATTCGCCATTTCCATTATTTCAATCGTTGTTCGATAACTCTTTTGGAGCGTCGTATAGGTCGCTCTAGGGAAAAGTTCGACAACAGGATCCCATAAAGTCAACGCTCGGTAACTGTGAATGCCTTGGGCTAAATCGCCGACCATTGTGAACATATCCGTATCCAGTCCTTCTTTTAAAGCAGCTAGTTGGAAAATGCTATAGTCTTGCACTTCATCAATAAAAACTACACGCATTTTCCATTGGTCAGAAATTCCTTTTACTTTTGAATGAAGATAGTAAAGGGGGGCCAAATCTTCTAATTCCCAAGTATCGCGAACATGATGCTGATGGAAAGATTGAAGTTGCTTTTCGTTCCAACTCGATGCATGCAATTCAAAAAATACGGAATCACTTACGAAATTCCGATACATCGTTTTGATGGAAGCTTTTTTGAAACGTCTCATATAAACCGAAGCGGTTGATTTTGATTCTTTTTCAATTAATGGAATACGTCGATCGCGTTCATCAATGAATTTTGTCACTTCGGATTTCCGTTTTGCGTCATCCCGTATGCCAAAGAGTGCTTTGTCTAATGCATCGTCGTATTTTTGATTTAACATCAACAAAATTTCTTTCTTTTTCTGACGTACATGTGAAAGTAAGATGGTTTTAATTCGTTCCAACCGTTTTTCGATTGGCATATAAGCGAAATCGACCAGAAATAGTTTCTTAAGACGAGCACCCTTCATGATTCGATATTTCTCAATGAAAATATCTTCAAAGTGAGAAGCGATTTCTTTTTCGTATTTCTTTATATACAAATCGAGTAAATCCCTATAGTCTAATGAGCCTTTCATTTGTGAAAGCCAAAGCATCTGTTCATCTGGAACTGTTTGCTCCGTTAACGCAGCCAATTTCAAATTGGAATCAGATAATTTCACTTTAATGCCAGTTGC
>JAHIWI010000110.1 GCA_018816185.1 Bacillota bacterium | reverse complement strand
ATTGGGTTCACTCCTTGCTCTGGTCTATTCTAGAATGGTTGGTACTTTAACTTGTCCCGCTTCTTGTTCGTGAACGTTTTTCATCATTTTTTCTCGGTCTAGACCAGGAATCGATTTGTCTTCGCGTAACACATTTACAAGCGGTAAAACGTGCGTAGTAGGTTCTACATCCGTTGTATCTAGCTCATTTAATTGCTCCGCAAAATTAGTAATCGCTGCAAGTTGACCTGCAAACTTTTCAGCCTCTTCCTCTGTAATGGCAAGACGCGCTAAATGCGCAACGTGCTTCACTTCTTCTTTTGAAATATTCGCCATTTTTTACACCTCCGAATTCGACAATCATACCGACTATCATATCATTTTTAACCCTAAAAGAATAGAGACAGCTCAAGTGCTGTCTCATTCATTAAAACAATTCTTGCAATACGGCTCTCTAAAAATACAGATGCGAAAGCCTGTTTTCGGTTTGGAAGTTTCCTCTTTTACAGAACGTCTTCTATTAGTATAGATATATTCATGAAAAATCAATCATAAATATGAACGTACGGCTCTTTGTCGCCTGCTTTTTTAATCAAAAATGCTTCGGGTCCGTTTATGGACGTCACGCTCACTTCTACCTGAATCGAATCAGGGAAACGTTTAATAACAGAGCCGGCCATATATTGCGTGAAACCTATAATTTCTGCTGAGCCATAAAACTGAATCGGGATATCAATGGTCACTTTTTTTACGAGATCATCTTGATAGAAACCAGTGGCTATTACACTTGTATAATTCGAAAAATATTCATCAATGTCTTGCTTAAAGTTTTTAAAAGCATTATCCATTTCACGATATTTCTCTTCGGTAATTGGTTGAGGGAATAATATAAATTCCTCATTTATAGGAGTCCATTCTCCAATACTACCTTTACCTTCAGATGCATTCCCAAATGCCATATAGGTTCCCGGCACAATCGAGTTGCGACTCTCTTGTTTGAATAAACCAATCGTAATTGGCACATTCTCTAGCCCTTCCATTGTTCGCATTCTCGCAACAATTTCATTGGCCATTTTCTTCCCTTGTTCCAACAAAGCACTTTCTGGTATCGGTTCCTCGAATGTTGGACCGTATTGGATTTTTTGATAATAATAAATCGAGTTTAATGCCAGCCCAATTGAAATTCCGGCAAGTTTAACTTTGTTGTCATCTGTCTTAACTAAATAATTTTGTTCTAATATGTGCGCCAAGTACATCGGTGCTTGTGTGGCTCTTTGTTCTGGGGTCATGCCTTCCTTCACTGACGGGTTTAAGCCAAGCGGTTGTTCTTCAGATTTTCTTGATAACCAAGAACTGATCACTTCAGCATCTAGCATTTGACCTTCTTGGAAGAAATATTTATCGGGTGAATATGAGCGCTGCGAAATACGAGTCAGCCCATTTTCTACTTCCTTGACATCATACTTCGAGTTGACATTTGAAACGATCATACCCCGGCTTGCACTCTTTTCGTAAGGCAATAACGTACGGTAATACTGATCAGAAAGTTGAAGATTTGGAATGGTGGTTGTTTCAACTTCACTATCGATTTCTTGAATCACTTCTGTATCGTTGGTAATGGATGGAACACATCCGACTATTAAAGATAAAGAAATCATGGCCGGAATCCAGCTGATTCGTTTGATCATATGAAGGACTCCTTTACTGGTTTAATTCTTCGATTAAGCGGTTTTCATCCCACACAGGAATATCTAAGCTATTTGCTTTGTCGAGTTTAGATCCAGCATCTTCACCTGCGATGACGATGTCGGTTTTTTTACTGACACTCCCTGATACAATGCCGCCTACTTGTTCTATTTTCTCTTTTGCTTCTTGACGTGTCAATTGTTCTAATTTCCCGGTTAATACAACTGTTTTACCGGTTAATACATGATTTAAATTGGAAGTATCCACTTTTTTACCTGTATAAGAAAGGTTGACTCCATATTCTTGTAGACGTTTTAGGAGATCATGTACTTCTTCATTATCAAAATAACGAATAACGGAATCCGCCATTTTATCGCCAATTTCATGAATCGAAACGAGTTGTTCACTTGT
>JAHIWI010000109.1 GCA_018816185.1 Bacillota bacterium | reverse complement strand
GAACAAGATGTTTTATCCGAGCTGACAAAAGGGAAAAGCAATAGAGAAATTGCGTCATCATTATTCGTAACGGAGAAAACCGTTAAAACACATATTTCAAATATTTTTTCAAAACTACATGTTCAAGATCGAACCCAAGCTGCTTTATATGCAGTTAAACATGGATTAACTGAACCAAGTAGTTTGTAAAGGAGAGAGACGATGAATATATTAGTCATTAGTGGTGGGCCACGTAAGCATGGCCGTTCTGCAATCGCTGCAAGATTTATTGAACGGACATACGGGTTTCATACAATGGATTTAAGTGTGATGGAAATGCCAATGTACAACGGAGAAGAAGAGCAAGCAACAAACCCTGTTGTCAAATCTTTAAGAAAAGCCGTTTTAGATGCAGACGCCGTTTTATTAATATCCCCTGAATACCATAGTGCAATGAGTGGAGCACTTAAAAACACGCTCGACTTTTTAGGTAGCACACAATTTTTACACAAACCGGTTGGATTAATGGCTATTGCAGGTGGGGGAAAAGGCGGCATCAATTGTTTGAACAATATGCGCACTGTCATGCGTGGAGTTTATGCGAATGCCATTCCTCGTCAATTAGTTCTTGACCCTAGTACTTTCGATTATGACAGTGATGGACTTGTCAAAGAAGCGGCAGAACAAGTCAATGGATTAATCGACGAACTGAAAATGTATGCGCGTATTGGCAACGAAATTAAATCACACCAATAAGAAAAAGCTGTTCAACATCGTTTTAGATGTGTGAACAGCTTTTTTGAATTTTATAGTATTTGAAAATCATCATCTTTTCTTAATTGGACGTTTTCGACTATCTTTAGTGATTTGCTTCCATTTACTTCGTTCCGCTTTTTGTGCGGCTAAGTCGGCTTTTCGTTCCATGAAAGCTAATTCTTTTTTCAGCTTTTCATAGCTTGCATATCTTTCGCGTGACAATGAGCCATTGTTTAACGCTTCTTCAATTGCGCAACCTGGTTGCCCATTGTGCTGGCAGTCATTAAATCGGCAAGTCTCAGCAATTTGTTCCACATCTTTAAAGCCAGCATCTAAACTTTCGCTATTGTCCCATAACTGGAACTCACGCATTCCTGGCGTATCAATGAGTAAACCTCCACCGGGCATATGGAATAACTCACGATGGGTAGTTGTGTGGCGACCTTTGTCATCATCTTCGCGAATGTTTTGCACATTCATAACATCTTCTCCGCACAATGCATTCGTTAAAGATGATTTTCCGACACCGGAAGAACCAAGTAAGGCAGCTGTTTTACCATCTTTCAATAAATCCTGTAAGTCAGTGATTCCTTCACCTGTAACACTACTGACAACGTAGATTGGAACGCCAAAAGCAACCGCTTCAGCTTGTTCTATATAGGTTTCAGGATCATTGCAAAGATCTGTTTTCGTTAACACGATGACAGGATTTGCACCTGAATCCCATGCAGCAATCATGTATCGTTCCAGTCTACGTAAATTAAAATCTAAGTTTAAAGACATGACCAGAAGTACATAATCCACATTTACCGCGACAATTTGTTCAACCGTTGTTTCACCAGCTACTTTTCTTGAGAATAAAGAATTTCTTGGCAAAATGCTGTGAATGATTCCTTTTTCTTCCCCAGGCATTTGCTCGATTCCAACCCAATCTCCTACAGCAGGGTAATCGCGTCGTTGTTGAGCGTTATGTTTAAAGTTACCTGACAATGTTCCTAACCATTCACCTTGATCAGTTACCACTCGATACATATGCTTATGTTCGAGTAGTACTCGACCCGCAATCATTTTTCCACGCTTTTCACTTAGTATTTGTTCATTCCATTTTGTTTCCCAGCTATCGTTCCAACCATAATGTTTAATTGTTTTCAATGTTGTTTCCTCCAATTTTGTGTATATAAAAAAACCGTGTCTGCGAAAAGGCAGTCACGGTTTAATACACATCACTAGAAGAAGACGTATCGCTTTTAGAAAGCACACGCGTGATGAGATACCTGAAACATGCCGATTCGCTTGTTTACATTCGATAATAAAATTGACATAATACCTCACCTGCTTTCTATTTAATAAATAAACCATACCAAAAGTATATTCAGTAAGTCAATACTCTAATTAATTAATTTGACCTAATTCTATAGTGCTACGTTAAATGTTGTTGTTACATATGATTGTGATGTCATAAGAGTTAAGGTTCCTTCATGACTTATAGGTCTTGGCTACAATGTATTGCTTCAAATGGATTACAACGTTGAGTTTTCTGGTTCGGGAATTGCGGGTTCAATATGCACGAGCACCATACAGAATGGTTTCACTTTGTGAATTTTGTTTTCAATTTGTTCCGTAATTCGGTGACTTTCTACGACATTCAGTGTCGGATCTACGGTTACGGTTAAATCCACAAACATTAAATTCCCATGCATCCGCCCTTTAAAATCTTCGATATTAATGACACCCTGCACTTTTCGAACCAGTAAAGATAGCGTTTCTACTTCTTCTTCATTGAAGCCATCCGTTAAGGTATGTACCGCTTCATTAAAAATATCATAAGCCGTTTTAATAATTAAAAAAGCAACGAGAAGGGCAGTGATCGAATCGATAACCGGATAGCCAAATATAGCTGCTAAAATCCCGACTGTGGTCCCAACACTGACCAGTGCATCCGATCGGTTATCGTATGCAGCAGCTCGAACAGCCGAACTGTTGATGCGATTCGCTAGTTTTAAATTATATCGATACACAACATACATAATTATGGCACTTCCACTAGCAACACCAGCTGTTAATAACGAAGGTGTTTGATGAACAGGATGAAGTAAATTTCCGCCTGCATGGACGAGTACTTGTAAACCTACTGCAGCCATAATGAAAGAAGCGACAAGGGAAGCGATTGTTTCCGCACGTAGATGTCCATAATGGTGGTTATGATCGGGTGGTTTCTGAGAAATACGTAAGCCAACTAAAACAGCGATGGAGGCAGCAATATCGGTGGTGTTATTTAGGCCGTCCGCTTTAAGTGCTTCTGATGTACCAATTATGCCGATGGTTAATTTCGTAGCTGCTAAAAGGAGGTAGGTAACAATGCTGATAATCGCACCTTTTTCCCCTTCTCTTAATTGTGTATAGAGTTCCATTTTGTTTCCCACCTCCAAAACATTGTGACATAACAAAACGACTCCCATTTAGAGAGTCGTTTTCTATCGTCCGTTTTATAGATCTTCTACATTTGTAATCTGTTCTTCATTAATTCGAGCGACTTCTAGGTAAAGTATGTGATGACCTTCCATATCTTTAACCGTAAATTCAAAGCCTTGCTCAATTATTTTTTCACCTTTTATGGCTTCAAAACGTTTCGTCATAAACCAACCACCAATAGTATCGATATCTTCTTCGTCAATATCAATGCCAAGAATATCATTGACATTTTCAATTAAGATTTTTGCATCTAATATATAATGGTGCTCGCCTATTTTTTGTACTTCCGGTAGTTCATCATTGTCAAATTCATCACGAATATCGCCAACGATTTCTTCAAGAATATCTTCAATTGTAACAAGTCCAGACGTGCCACCATATTCATCCATTAATACCGCCATATGAATTCGTTCACGTTGGATTTTCAGTAATAAATCACCTATCGGAATCGTTTCAATAACCCGAATAATAGGTTGCATATAATCGATAACTGGACGATTAATATTATTTGTATCTTTAATATAAGAAGTTAATAAGTTCTTCATGTTTACCAAACCAATAACGTGATCTTTATCGCCATCAGTTACTGGGTAGCGGGTATATTGCTCAACGTTTACTTGATCAAACACTTCACGAAGAGTTGTATCTTTATCAATGGTGCTCATCTCTGTACGTGGAGCCATAATTTCTTTGGCAATCCGATCGTCAAACTCAAAAATTTTATTTACATACTTGTATTCTGCTTGATTGATTTCGCCACTTTTCAAGCTGTCTGAAAGAATCATACGAAGTTCTTCTTCTGTATGAGCTAATTCAGATTCAGAAACAGGTTTTAATCCAAATAAACCCGTTAGTGCCCGAGCAGATCCGTTCAAGAATTTAATAAACGGATACATGAGACGATAAAACCAAATCATTGGAACAGCAAAGAATAGTGTGACTTCTTCAGCTTTTTGAATCGCTAAGGTCTTTGGTGCTAATTCACCAACTACTACATGTAAAAATGTAACTAATGAGAATGCAATGATAAATGAAAGTAATGTAGAAACACTATAACTCACTGAAAAGTTTTCAAATACAGGATGCAAAATGCGTTCCACAGTAGGTTCACCTAACCAACCTAATCCTAAAGCTGTGATAGTAATCCCTAACTGGCACGCTGATAAATATTCATCTAAGTTTGAAATGACTTTTTTAGCGGGAATCGCACGCTTATTACCTTCCGCAATCAATTGATCGATGCGTGTTGTTCTCACTTTTACAATAGCAAACTCAGTTGCTACGAAGAATGCTGTAAAAGCGATTAAGACAGCAAATGCTGCCAATCGTATGGCTATGTCCAAAGAATTCCTTTGTTCCAAACCCGAATGAGGGGGAGAACAAAGTGTACACCTCCTGTTTTTCTGAAAAATAGTTAATACTTATAATAATAAAATACTCAAGACCAAAAGACAAATAATACTTTTTTAGCACGTTATCTCTTTATCCTTATCACTATTTTTATTATCATATAAGAAGAAGCTTATATATAGAGAGGAGGTCTCAACATTGACAACTAAAAAAAGAAGCAAATACATAGAAATATTAGCTGCTTCAACAAAACTTGGCTTGACATCTTTTGGTGGTCCAGCGGCGCATATTGGGTATTTTAGAGATGAATATGTAGAAAAAAGAAAATGGCTAGATGACAAATTATATGCAGATTTAGTGGCATTGTGTCAGTTTCTACCCGGTCCTGCGAGCTCTCAGGTAGGAATATCTGTCGGCATGCTTCGCGGAGGGTTACTTGGTGGCTTGATATCATGGATTGGTTTCACATTACCATCCGTACTTTTGCTTATGGCATTCGCTTGGATCATCATGCAAACTGGTTCTTTTGAAAGTGGTTGGATTCAAGGATTGAAAATTGTCGCAGTAGCTGTTGTTGCACATGCGTTAATGGGTATGAGTAAATCTTTAACTCCAGACAGACCCCGAATAACCGTGGCGATGATTGCTGCAGGAGCAACATTATTAATTCCAACTGCTTGGGGGCAAATATTGATTATTATTCTAGCTGGTCTTTTTGGACTCCTTTATTATCGAAATGAAAAGGCACCTGAAGCAGTTGAGATGCCTTTACAGTTTGGGAAAAGGACAGGCATTGTTGCATGGATATTGTTCTTTGCCTTACTTATTTTGTTACCAATATTCAGACCGTTTGTCCAAGCAACTTGGTATGCCATCTTTGATATCTTTTATCGAGTAGGTTCAATTGTTTTTGGTGGGGGGCACGTCGTTCTTCCTATGTTAGAGCGTGAAGTTGTTCCGGAAGGTTGGATGTCATCAGAAGCGTTTATCGCTGGATACGGAGCTGCACAAGCCGTTCCAGGTCCATTGTTTACATTATCAGGATACCTAGGACAACTAATGGGAAGTTTCTCAGGAGCGGCTATAGCTGTTGTCGCGATGTTCTTACCGTCATTCTTATTAGTTATAGGAACTTTGCCGTTTTGGTCTATTATTCGTACAAAACCAAGAATTCAAGCTGCCTTAAAAGGTGTAAACGCGGCAGTAGTGGGCATTTTACTTGCTGCATTATATGATCCTGTATTTACAAGCGCGGTTCATGACCCAATTGATTTTGTCATTGTGCTGATCTCGTTTACTCTGTTAGTATTTTATAAACTATCACCTTGGATTGTTGTGGTCATTACAGCTATTTTAGGTGCATTGAGCTTTGCCATGTTTGGCTAAAAAGGAGTTTTGACTTTGGATACAATGTTGCAATATGCAAAAGATATGGACCAACACGATCAGATGAGTACTTTTAAATCTGAATTTTATTTACCTGAAAATCAAATCTATATGGATGGGAATTCTTTAGGACTGATGTCCAAGCGTTCAGAAAAAACATTGACTCAAATTATATCTAGTTGGCGTGAAAAAGGCATTGATGGATGGACAGAAGGCGAGGAGCCTTGGTTTACCTATCCAGAGAAATTAAGTGAACGTGTCGCTAAGGTAGTAGGTGCTCGTGGCAATGAAGTAATGGTGACGGGTTCAATTACAGTGAATATTCATCAAATGCTATCAACCCTTTTTCACCCAACGCCAGAGCGTTCCGTTATTGTTGTAGATGAACTAAACTTCCCATCAGATATTTATGCAGTAGAAAGTCACTTGAAACTTCGTGGACTTGATCCGTCTGTTTCCATGCGCAAAGTAAAAAGTAATGACGGTTACACATTAACGCTCGAAGCCATTAAGGAAACGTTAACAGATGATGTCGCGATTTTAATGTTGCCATCTGTTTTGTATAGAAGCGGACAGTTATTAGATTTGAAGAAAATCACAGAAATGGCTCATGCAAAAGGAATTTTAGTTGGATTTGACTTGGCTCACTCAGCTGGAGCAGTTCCTCATCAATTACACAACGACGAGGTTGACTTTGCGATTTGGTGTCATTACAAATATATGAACAGCGGACCAGGTGGAACTGGAGGACTCTTTATTCATGAACGTCATCACCATGAATTACCTGGCTTAGCAGGATGGTTTGGCTCTGATAAATCAAAGCAATTTGATATGTCGCATGCATTCTCAAAAGCAGAGGGAGCGGGTGCATACCAAATTGGTACCCCGAACTTATTTAGTACAGCTCCGCTTAGTGGAAGTGTTGAATTGTTTGAAGAAGCGGGAATGGAAGCAATTCGTAACAAATCCTTAGCATTAACACAATATTTACGAGATTTAGTGAAGATGCAACTGAATGATTTTGGTTTTGCAGATGTGACGCCAATTGCTGATGAGGCACGTGGCGGGCATATCGCTTTGGCACATCCCGAAGCGGCGCGTATTTGTAAAGCGTTGAAACAAGCAAATGTTGTACCCGATTTCCGTGCGCCAGATATTATTCGTCTGGCACCGATCAGCTTCTATTCAAGTTTCATGGATGTTTGGGAAATGGTTCAACGTTTGAAAAAGATAATGGAAGAAGAATCATACAAGACGTTTACAAATGAACGAAATGTGGTGGCCTGATTGAAAATTCATGACATTTCCATGCTGTTGAATAAAGAATCTGCTGAATGGCCAGGAGACACACCGTTCCAATTTCAAATTAGCTGGTCAAAGGAACAAAGTGGCTCAGTTAATGTAGGGCAAATCACTACTAGTACACATATCGGAACGCATATTGATGCACCATTTCATTTTGATAATGCAGGGTTAAAAGTACATGAGCTTCCACTAGAAAATTATATTCTAGATGCCGTTGTGGTCGATGTGCGTGGAAAAAGTGAAGTTTCAAGAGAAATGCTTCGTAACGTGCAGGTTGGTACTGCAAAAGCTGTTCTCTTTAAAACAAGTTCTTGGCAAAACCGAAGTGAATTCCCTGAAGAGATTCCATTATTTAATACCGACGTTGTTAAGTGGATGATTGAAAACAACTTGGTGTTATTTGGCGTAGACTTACCCTCAGTGGATGCCATTACCAGTAAAGAACTGCCAATGCATCACGCATTAGGAGAGGCAGGACGCTACATTCTTGAAGGGATTGTCTTAGATGGTATTCAAGAAGGACTCTACAAATTAATTGCACTCCCATTAAAAATAGAGGGAGCAGATGGAAGCCCTGTTCGTGCAGTATTAATTGAAGAATGATAGATGGAAACCTTAGCAAATGCTGAGGTTTTTTTGTTGTCAAAAATCTCAGTTAGAAGTTTGACGATCTCAGTTAGAATTTTGAGGTTCTCAGTTAGAAAAAAAGCATTCTTGGTTAGAATAATCGCCATCTCAGTTGTAATTGTCCTAACAGCACGATAGCAAAGAAGAAGACAATCCAACAACAAAGGCTGCGAAAGCGGAGCGTGCAGCCCTAATTAGCCCTGCCCGCTCCGCTTGGCAGGTGTTTCTGTTGGTGAGTGGTCGCTCTGTTAGATTTGCAGAGTATCACTTATAAAAACTATTTATAATGCTAATTTAAGATGTATGATTGTATATTTCAGTTGTTTGGAATGGAGGCGGCGACTCCAGCGGAATTAGCAAGAACTGAAGACGTCCTGTTGCAACGCGAGGGAAGCGG
>JAHIWI010000011.1 GCA_018816185.1 Bacillota bacterium | reverse complement strand
GGTTCTGCCCCTGTACTTTCTTGATATCTCCAATAAAACGGGCGATTCATAATTCGTTTATCCATATCAACGGTTAACTGTACCGTCATGTAATGTGGGTGATTATTTAGAATTGGACAATCATTTTCTGTAAAAAAGTTGCGTAAATAACTATGAATTTGTTGGGGATACATGTAACTCCTCCTCCAGATGCTCCCATAATTCCTTAAATCGTTTGTTTGAATGACGATAGGATATCGTCTAAATTACCGACTGCTTTTTCAAAGACATCAATTTTAGTGTGAAGCAATTTTAAGATATCATCTTCAATAGTGTTTTCAATGGCTAAATTATAAATATGCACGTCATGTTCCTGACCTAGCCTGTGCACACGTCCTATACGTTGTTCTAGCTTCATCGGGTTCCAAGGTAAATCGTAGTTGATGACATGGTGGCAAAATTGAAGGTTAATTCCTTCTCCACCAGATTCAGTCGCAATCAGTACTTGTGCATGATTTTTAAATAATTGCTTCATCCAATCTCGTTTGCTTTTCTTGAACTGACCATTGAATAGAACACTCGTAATTCCTTTTTGATGTAAAAACCACTGCAAATAAACTTGGCTCGCTCGATATTCGGTGAAGAGAATGACTTTATCATTTGCCTGCTGGATTATTTCATACGCTTTTTCTGCTTTTGTATTGATCTCTAACACCATAAGTCTTTGAATAATTTCTTCTACATGGGCAATCTCTTTCGGTTCGGTACATTTTTGTCGCATTTTATTCAACGTTAAATAGGTCGCTTCTTTGCTGCTACACATTTCCTTTTGCAGTGTAATCATCGAGAAGGCACCCGAAAAAACAGGAGAGATATGTTTAAGCTCTAAAATCAAGTCGTACACGTCTTGTTCCGCTTGGGTAAACTGAACTGGAATAGTTTGCACCTTGCGAGTAGTCCAATCGATCCCAGTGTCCTGCCTTCTATTACGCACCATGACTTGATTCACTAGTTCTTTCAAATACTCATCATGTTCCCAGTTATGTTTGCTAGCAGAAAATGATGATTGGAATGTCTCATAATTCCCTAGATGACCCGGTTTTAGTAATGAAATAAGATGAAATAATTCAAACACATTGTTTTGAATCGGTGTGGCTGTTAATAATAAACAAAACTTCTTCTTTAAACCTTGAACAAACTCGTAGTTTTTCGTTTTATGGTTTTTGAGTTTATGTGCTTCATCGATAATAATCATGTCGTAATCTTGTGTATAAATATGTTCTTTGTGCGGGCTTTTCTTCGCCGTATCCATACTCATCACGACGACATTGTAATGGTCTAATGACGTGTTTTTCCGATAAGGAATCGCCGGAATATAAAATTTCTGATTCAACTCTTCTGCCCATTGATTGATCAGTGAAGCCGGGGCTAATATAAGCGCTTTTTTCACGAGACCACGAATGAGATATTCTTTTAATATCAAACCCGCTTCTATGGTTTTACCAAGCCCTACTTCATCTGCTAAAATCGCTTTTCCATTCATACGCTCTATAACCGTTTCTGCCACGTCTAACTGATGTTCAAGTGGTGTTAGATTCGGCAAGTACTTGGGTGATTGCAACCCGCTAAAATCAGAGATTAAATTGGTTTTCACCACTTCATAATTCATCTGATAAAGCATCCAGTTATCCCATGATTCACGATTTTCCAAACGTTCGATTAAACCTTCTTTCCATTGGGATGACCTATCTATGATCATAAACTTCACCTCAAACATCGTTTTCTTTTTTATAATTTGTCCCAAAAAGAAGTTCCTATGTTTTTTTCGTGAAATAAATATAATAAAGGCTAGTTGTAGATCACGTTCTTTGAAAAAATCTCGTTTTAATACATGGATTCAAAGAATAAAGCAAAAAGTAAAGGACGATCAATTCACTTTCGAATTGATCGTCCTTTATATTGAATATTAAGCGTTTTTTTATTCCTCGACAGGAACTTGTTTATACACTTGGTCTTTCTCTTCTTCCGTAACTTGTCTGATTGGTTTTTTAATAAATAATGTTAACGCTAAAGCAACTGCGGCAATGAATGTAGAGATGAAGAAGGTATAGTTGATTCCTTCCATCAGGGAAATGTTCATGATTTCCGCTGGGTTAGTACCGTTCTTCGCTAAATCACCCGCTGCAGAAGTTGCTCGTGTATTCATGACAGTTATTAATAGTGCAGAACCTATCGCACCAGACACTTGTTGAAGCGTATTGTTCATCGCTGTACCATGTGGGTAAGCTTTAATTGGTAAAGTGTTCAAACCGTTCGTCATAACTGGCATCATTACCATAGATATACCTAACATGCGAATGGTATAAAGGAACATGATATGAAGATAAGTTGTTTCAACACTTAATTCACTAAAGTAATAAGTTGAAAGAGTAACAATTGCCATCCCCGTAATAGCGAGAACCTTTGCCCCGTATTTATCAAATAATTTCCCTGTAACTGGTGACATAAAGCCCATCACCAAAGCTCCTGGTAACATGAGTAAACCAGAATCGAATGGTGAAATCCCTTTAATTGTCTGTACATAAATCGGCATCAAAATCATAGCAGAGAACATGGAAATGGATAAGACAATTGAAATGGCCGATGACAAAGCAAACATTGGGTATTTATAGATTCTAAATTCCAGTAGTGGCTCTTTTAATTTCAGTTGACGAAGAATGAATGTCACGAGAGATACGACACCAATCGTGATTGTTCCTAAAACATACGGGTCACTCCATCCATTTTGTCCAGCCGCACTAAACCCATATAATATTCCACCAAATCCTAGACTCGAAAGGACGAGTGAAGGTTTATCCAGTGAAATTTCTCTGTTTTGGAAGGTTAAGTTCTTTAATTTAAATATCCCTAATAATAACGGAATCAAAGCAATCGGTAAGACAACGAAAAATAGCACTCTCCACGAGTAATGTTCCACAATATAACCTGAAAGTGTTGGCCCGATGGCTGGAGCTACAATCATTACTAATCCAAATATCCCCATTGCTGCACCACGCTTTTCAACTGGAAAAGCAACGAGCATGACGTTCATTAATAAAGGCATCATTAAAGCCGCACCCGCTGCCTGCACCATTCTAGCACCAAGTAACACACCAAAAGTCGGTGCCAAACCAGCGATAATCGTTCCGAGTACAAATAATGACATGGCTAATATGAAAATAGATCGATTTGAAAAACGTTGAATGAAATAGGCACTCGCTGGAATTAAAATCCCATTCACTAGCATATAACCTGTCACAAGCCATTGAACGATTGATGCATCTTTTATATTTAAATCCGTCATGATCGAAGGCAATGCGATATTTAATAGCGTTTGGTTAAAAATCGCCACAAATGCCCCTGTAAACAAAATGGCGATAATGCCATAAGGTGGTTTTTTCAACTCTGTCATTTTTATTCCTCCGTACTACTTCTATTGTTGATCACTTTTTATAAACCCCATTTTTAATCAAATGAAGGTCGAGTGAATAGTTTTTAATGGATTCTTCCATCGATAAATCGAGTGCAAAAACTTGAATTAGGTTTTGGAAAGTCACAGCTCTAATAATCTTCACCACATGAAACAGTTCGGACTCATGTTGAATGTTCAAAAGATCCATGTTCACTAACTTGGCTACTTCTGCAAATCGGCTGTTCCTTTTTTCTTCGGATATACTTTTTGATATTGTATTTTCTATTCGATAATTCATATTTAAAAAGGCGTTTTTGAAAAAGTAGCGAAACTCTTTGTTTTGGATGCTCTCTAGCATCATCCTGTAAGATTCGATGAAGGTAGGAATTAGATCACCGTCTTCTTTTACTAAAATCGATCGAAATCTTTGATTGAGCGTACTTGAATATTCTTCAAGCAAGAAGTAAAAAATGTCTTCCTTGTCTTCAAAGTATTGATAAAAGCTACCCCTTGGAATGGCAGCATCTTTAATGATATTAGCGATTGAAGCTTCTGATAATGGAACACGAGAAAACTCTTTCATCGCAGCTGAAATTAATGACTCTCTTTTTTCTATTGGTAAATTAAAAAAGGTTTGCTTTGGCAACCTATAACACTCCCATCTACACATAAGTGACACCTTGTCATATCGAACTAAGTTTACATTATATATGACACCTTGTCACAATGCAATTAAAATGTGACAAGGTGTCATAAAGAGATTCAAAAAAAGGCAGCCCGCAATAGTCTTGAAATAAGACTTGTGAGGACTGCCTTTATAGGTTGAGTTTATAAGCTATTGAAAAACACTCGAATGACATCGGCACCGCCAATAACCGTCCCTAGAGTGCTGCCTAAATTGGTCAGAACAATGACTAGCAAAACACGCGTTACTTTATTATCCCAAAATCCTTTTATCGAAAATACATCTTCGGATAGTCTTTCAAAATCTCCAACATTCGGTTTACGAATAGAGGCTTGAACAAGTCCCGAAACCCATCCCGCTGCGATTAATGGATTTAGTGAAGTAAATGGAGCAGCAATGAATGCTGATAAAATGGCCAGCGGATGACCTAGAGCAACCGCGGCTCCAATGGCAGCAAGTGCACCATTCCAAATAATCCAACTAATCGCTTGGTCGTATCCTGCTGCAGGGTTGGTGATAAATGTATAAGCAATGATGGCCAGAATTAATATAGGGATGGCCCACCCTATTAGCTTTGGTACGATGGATTTAGGAGCTATAGTTGTGAGAGCCTCTAAATCATGATCTTTATGAATTTCTTTTGTTATCCCTGGTACATGTGCTGCACCAAGTACTGCAACCACTTTTTCACCAGGTGCATTTTTAATTTTTTGAGCTAAGTATTGATCTCGCTCATCAATTAGAGGCTTTTTTAGCTTTGGAAAATGTTCCGTGAATTCAGCAAGAACCGCGTTTAACGTATCTTGAGATTTCATTTTTTCAAGTTCATCTTCTGAAATTGTCTCTTTACTGAAAATGCTAAAGAAAATACCATTTAGAAGTTGCGCTTTCCCTGTCAGGCCAAGATTTGACCAGATGCGAGAGAAGGTAATTTGAATATTGCGATCAGCTAAGACCAGCTCTGCACCCGTTTCTTTAGCCGATTCAATGCCTTGAATCATTTCTGCGCCAGGCTTGATATCAAATTGTTTTGCTAAACGGTTTTGAAAAGAAGAGATAGCTAGATTCATTAATAGCAATGTCGCTTTCTTCTCTTTTATTAATTTAAAAATGTCCGTTTCTTTCCACTTGTTGTTTTCCATAACGGATTGATATCGCTGTTCATCCAATTCGATACATACTGAATCAGGTCTTTCTCTTTCAATAACCTCTTTTACTTGTTCAGCACTTTGTCTCGAAACATGTGCGGTACCGATAAGGATTAATTCTTTTCCGTCTATATGAATCCGTGTGATATTTTCTTCTAGCATAAGTGACTTCCTTCATAGAATATATTTCTTCTACGTAATCCGATCATCCTTGATTACGAAAAGACTGTCTATTGTTAATAATGCAGTAGACTGTGAGAAATTTCAAACATCTTTTGATTATTAGCTTTGATTAATAAAACGGCGAATTAAATATAGGTTTATTAAAAACAAAAAAGACGATTTAACCTATTTGCGGTTAAATCGCCATT
>JAHIWI010000108.1 GCA_018816185.1 Bacillota bacterium | reverse complement strand
CAACCATATGAATTTGGACGACTATAGTTTTTTTGAAATGCTAATTCGAACGACCGTAACTTTTTCTGTCCTTCTTGGACTGGCTAGAATTCTTGGTAAAGAGCAATTGAGTCAACTGACGTTTTTCAACTACATTACAGGGATTACGATTGGGTCCATTGCTGGTGAGATTGCTTCACATGATGACACTCATTATTTAAACGCTATTACTTCGCTAATTTGGTGGTCATTGCTAACAATCTTAGTCAGTTTTATTTCAATAAAATCCAATAGAGCAAAGTCGCTTTTAGATGATAAGCCGTTAATTGTTATTAAAGAAGGTAAAATTTTAGAAAAAGCACTTAAAAAAAGCCGGCTACCAATAGGTGATTTAAATATGCTGCTTAGAATACAAGGGATCTTTTCAGTTAAGGATGTTCACTTCGCAGTTCTAGAAACCAATGGGGAACTAAGTGTATTTAAAAAAGTATCGCAACAACCTGCTACAAAACAAGATGTAAAAGCACCAACGGGTACCCCGAAATTTATGCCTAGTACGATCATTGCAGATGGCAAAGTAGTATTGAAAAATTTACATGGGGTAGGATTGACTGAGGAATGGCTGCATAAACAACTAGTCAAACACGGGGTGAATTCAGTGGAACAAGTATTTTATGCAGAAGTGGAATCAGATGGTTCACTTTACCTGGATGTCAGGGAAGATGGAATACCAGTAAAATAATATAGGGAAGGCTTGACACTTTTGCTCATAGTTCGGAATGGACATACGTATAGTGAGTGTAAAAGGTGGTGTCGCAGCGTTGAAACGATGGATTGCAATTTTATTGTTGATGGTTTTGTCGGTAACCGTAGTGGTGTATGAAACGCAAGCATCTGATCGTGCATTCTTTTTACCAGCCCCATTAGCAGGAATAAAAGTTGTAGTGGACCCTGGTCATGGAGGAATTGATGGAGGAGCTTCAGTTGGAGAAGTGATTGAAAAGGATATTACCTTGGCCTTGGGGAAAGCGCTTGAAAAAGAGTTGAAAAGACAAGGTGCTGTCGTGGTCATGACACGTTCTCAAAGTGGGGATGCATTAGAAGAACATAATCCAAAAGCAACATTCCCTACCATTCGTGCAAGAAAGATGGCTGATTTAAAACTGCGTGAAGAAATGATCACAAACACAGATGCTGATCTATTTATCAGTGTGCATGTGAACGCTGTTCCAGAAGCGAGATGGAGAGGCGCACAGGTTTTCTATCACAAGGATGGTCATGTTGAAGGAGCGGCCGTGGCTAAAGCCATTCAAGGTTCGATTCGTGAGCAAGTTGGAAATACAGAGCGAGAAGCATTAGCCATTAAACAAGTGTATTTATTAAAAAAAGCAACGGTTCCAGCAGTTTTAGTAGAAACCGGGTTTTTAAGTAATCCTGAAGAATTAAAACTACTTACCGAAAAAGACTATCAAAGCCAAATGGCGAAAGCGATTGCGGATGGGATCGAAACGTACGTGAATGGTGAAGTTCAATAATTTCTACGTAAGCACAAGATGCTCATAATATGTATTGTCCTGAAAGAGAATCCTACGACGCAACTTACTAAATCTAGATATGATATACTATAGGACGAAATGTACATAGAAGGAGTGTCTCAAAATTGATGAATGAACAACAAGTAAGAGAACTGATTGGGCAACTACAAGACCCTTTTTTACATAAAACTTTACTCGAAACAGATGGTCTTAAAGAAGTGTCCATAAAAGAAGAGAAGAATCATGTGAGTGTAAAAATTGCGATCGCTAAAGTTAATACCGCAGAACAAATGCAACTGCAAATGAAAGTGGTAGATGCACTTAAAGAAGCTGGATTTGGAACAGTTGGTATTCGCTTTGAAGAGTTGCCTCAAGAAGTGTTAGCTAAATTCCGTGGTACAGCAACAGAATCAGCTGCACAAGATTTGTTATCTCCGTTGAATAAAGTCGAATTCATTTCGATTGCATCAGGTAAAGGTGGCGTTGGGAAATCAACAGTATCTGTCAACTTAGCAATCGCCCTAGCACGTCTTGGGAAAAAAGTAGGCTTAATCGATGCGGATATTTATGGATTTAGTGTTCCAGACATGATGGGCGTTCAACAAAGCCCAGTTATTCGTGGGGAAAGCATTATCCCAGTAGAACGCTTTGGTGTCAAAGTGATCTCAATGGGATTCTTTGTAGAAGATAATGCTCCTGTCGTATGGCGTGGACCAATGCTTGGTAAAGTACTAGACCAATTCTTCAAAGATGTTGAATGGGGAGACCTGGATTACTTGTTATTAGATTTACCACCAGGAACTGGGGACGTTGCATTAGATATTCACCAAATGATTCCGTCATCTAAAGAAATCGTCGTAACAACACCACATCCTACTGCTGCATTTGTTGCTGCCCGAGCAGGTGCAATGGCGTTACAAACAGACCATGAAGTATTGGGTGTTATTGAAAATATGGCATGGTTTGAATCGAGAAACTCAAATGAAAAGGAATATGTATTTGGCAAAGGCGGAGGTCCAAAGCTAGCTGAAGAACTTCGCACGGAATTACTTGGTCAAATTCCTTTAGGTCAACCGGATTGGAATGAAGCGGATTTTGCACCTTCGGTATATGCAGAAGAACATCCGACCGGGAAGATTTACTTAGAAATCGCAACAAAAGTCATCGACAAAACAACAAAATAGTCATCAAGAATCCCCACTTGCTTATATGCGAGTGGGGTTTTATTTTGATTATTGACCTTCTGCCTTTTTCTGTTCGCCGCCACCTTCCGAGCCTCCACCTCCACCTCCAGATTTCCCACCTTCTTCTTCAGCGGTCATCCCAGCGGACTTCACCATTTCTTGCCATTTCGCTTTTAGGAGCGGGCTATCAATGGTTTCTTGAACAATTTCTTGGATTTCCTTACGCATGGTTTGAGCTTGTAAAATGGTTTCTAACTGCTTTTGCATATCTGCTTGTCCAAAAAAAGTTTCCAATTCTTTTTGGAAAGCAGGGTCCTTCATTAATTCAGTCATAATATCTTGCTGCTGCTCCTTCATGCTTTTGGCGAACGTCTCAGAAAATTTTGGGTCTTTGAAGGTATCTTTCCAAAATTTCTTCGCATCCTCTGAAAGAAGAGTTCCTTCAATCGATTTTTGTACATCATCGTGTTCAAGCACTAATAACTCGCGAAACTCGGGATCAGTTAGCATTTGTCTCATGACCTTTTTCCCGTCTTCCGTTTGCAACGCATCCGTCATCATTTTCTTTGTTTCCTCATAAGAAGGTGCCTGTTGTGGAGCGCCATTACACCCTGCTAATACCAATAAAATCAAAAGAATCGACCATTTTCGCATATTATCCCTCTCTTCTCGTACGCAGCTTTTCATTTATTGTTCACAAAATAGCGTAGATTATGTAGATAACCTTACGTAAAATAGATTTTTTACGAATACGTTGATACAATTAAAGAAGAAACTCGTGAAAAACGGAGGATTTAATGCTGTGACGATTCGAAATTGGTTTATATTTTTCTTCAAGGCACTCATGATAGGTGGAATAGTCACTGGTGTACTTGGATTAATTATTCGTTGGGAAGATGCTTTTGCACCTTATTTGTCTAATGGAGAATACGGCGAATTTTTAGCTGCATTTATGTGGATGGTGATTGTTGGATTTACAATGAGTGTGGTTAGCCAAATGGGCTTTTTTGCATATTTAACAGTTCATCAGTTTGGCGTAAATATTTTTAAATCGCTTCGCCTATGGAACTGGGTACAATTATTAATCATTGCGATCGTTATTTTTGACTTAGTTGTTTTCCGATTCATGCCTAGTGCAGAAACGAACAATCAGTTATTCCTATACTTAGGACTTCTAGTCTTTTTACTGGCAACAGCTTTAATCGTTGCTTACTTCAAAGCAAAATGGACAAACAATCAAGCGTTCATTTCAGCATTGTTCTTCATGATTGTCGTAACAACACTCGAGTGGTTACCAGTGTTGATGGTAAGAGAAAATAACATTGATAGCTGGGTTGCGTTATTATTATTCCCAATATTAGCGGTCAATGCCTATCAATTATTAAAATTACCAAAATATAATGCCAAATCAGAAGTGGATCGCATTAATTTAGAAAAACGTCGCAAAGCGCGTGCAGATGCAGCAAAAGCGTAAGGATATATGATAGAAAACAGAGCTTGCACCTTTTTTGGTGCAAGCTCTGTTTTAAATTGAAGGGAGAATCGTCGCTCAGTTAGAATTTTGGCATTCTTGGTTAGAATAATAGCAGTCTCAGTTAGAATTTTGACGATCTCAGTTAGAAAAATCGCCATCTCAGTTGTAATTGTTAAAAAGTATACGCCAACAGCAAAGGCTGCGTAAGCGAAGCGGGCAGCACCAACTCGTATTTTAAAGATCTGAATTGCCCCGCCGCTAGCGCTTGGCGGGTGTTCCTGTTTAGGTGAATCTTCGCTCAGTTAGAACTTTACCCACCTTGGTTGTAATTTATGTAGCAAATTCCTCGAAAAGTATAGCTACCGGTTTTCATGGATACGTCTTTGTATTCGTTTTAAAGGCAAACAGAGTTTCTTCTATAGTTTGGAATGGATAAGCTTTTTGAAACGCCTGTAATTTTTTAAAATTTACTCGTTGTTCTTTATGAAGTGCTGCGCTGACGATATCACCCTGTGCGAGTTTCGGGAAATCTCCAGTTGTCCAAAAAACTGAAGCGCTCACTAAGTTCATCTCATGATCCCATACATTTTCTTTCAGTTCAGATGGAAAGTCATAGTCTGCAGTGCGAAACCATAAAGGCTTGTTTTCAAAAGCCTCTTCATATTTTTTTATTTCTTTTGTCAATAAATCCGGAGTTTCTAAATACATCTCTCCTTTGCTCCCAAGCAATCCAACAGGTATTTTCTTTTCGATGATAAGATTTACGGTTTTTGGAGAACGTTCAATCCAATCTGCATCTAAAAACAAAAGTGGATAAGGCGATTCTAAGTTCGTAATCCATTCTTCAACATCTTCGCGACCGAAGGATAGATCAACAGTTAACGTCATTCCGTTATTACCCGAGGCGATAACATCAGGTTCATCCGTTACTCGGAACACAGAAAAAAATTGTTCCTTTGGTTGAATAAAAAATAAGATACTGAACACAATACACAGGGTGAAAACATATCTCCATTTCAATAGTTATCCTACCTCTCTTCATACAAAAAATAATTCTTCAATTAAATTTATGAAATCGTGTTGACATTCATGAATGAGAGGTGGTAAGATACAAAAGTCGCCAAAACAAGTGACAACATGAACCTTGAAAACTGAACAGCAAAACGTCAACGAAATAT
>JAHIWI010000107.1 GCA_018816185.1 Bacillota bacterium | reverse complement strand
TCGATCATTGTGGCTATGAGTCGAACCTTAACTACCACAGGTATTAACGATGTCATGATATCCCCATTCTCAAAATTGATTCGAACGCCAGCTCTTGCTTACTGGACGATTGGGATTCTAATGATGGTCATTTCGTGGTTTTTCTGGCCATCACCAGCTGTGGCATTAATGGGTGCGGTTTTATTGCCGGTAGCTATTCGAGTAGGATTACCTGCACTTGGTGTTGCGATGGCGATGAATTTATTTGGTCATGGGATTGCCTTGTCGGGTGATTTCATCATTCAAGGTGCTCCTAAGTTAACAGCTGATGCTGCTGGGTTGCCTGTGGGTGATGTAATTCAAGCGAGTATTCCACTAGTGTTTGTTATGGGGATTGTTACGACCGTGCTCGCATTTTATTTCTTGAAAAGGGATTTGAAGTCAGGTGTCTTAACAATGGATACAGGTTTAGCTGTTACAACAATTACTGAACCTACAGATAAAGAGGAAAGTTTATTATCAAAAGGACAAAAACGATTTTTTGCTTTATTTATCCCAGCATTATTTGCGATTGATGTGTGGGCAATGTCTATTCTTAAGTTACAGGGTGGCGATGCAACTGCAT
Source organism: Bacillota bacterium (assembly GCA_018816185.1). Classification (GTDB taxonomy): domain Bacteria; phylum Bacillota; class Bacilli; order Bacillales_A; family Planococcaceae; genus Paenisporosarcina. The sequence goes on along the minus strand of JAHIWI010000107.1, from coordinate 1,486 downwards.
TAATCGGAGGTACGGCAGTATTCATTTTGTTAGTCATCACCATGGTTAGTCATGGGAATAAAGGACTTGAAAAAGCGACATCCTTTTTAATAGAGGGATTTCAGTTTGGGTTTAAAGTATTTGGAGCAGTTATCCCAATTGCAGCTTTCTTCTATTTAGGTGACTCAGGATTTTTAACGATTGTCGGTGATTTATTACCAAAAGGTTCGCATGGGATTGTCAATGATCTCGGCGTAGCACTAGCATCGGTCGTGCCGTTAAGTAAAGAGGTTGGGGCAGTCACCTTAGCCGTGACTGGTGCAATCACTGGTTTAGATGGTTCAGGATTTTCTGGGATCTCGTTAGTAGGATCTGTAGCCAATATCTTTGCGACGGCAATTGGAGCTGGAGCGGCAACCTTAACTGCACTTGGTCAAATTGCTGCAATCTGGGTCGGTGGAGGAACTTTAGTTCCTTGGGCGTTAATTCCTGCAGCAGCTATCTGTGGAGTTGACCCATTTGAACTTGCTAGAAGAAACCTTTTGCCGGTAACGATTGGTTTAATAGTAACAACGATTGTTGCCATGTTTTTGATTTGATTTTTGCGTATTATTCATAAAAATAGGTGGAGAGAATTGATCGATGTTTCTCTCCTTTTTTTATTGTATTTCATGGATTTCACTAATCAATGGTATACTTAAGACAACAGTTAGTTCCTGAAAGGAGTTTACCCAATATGAAATTTGTAAAATCAAAAATGAAGATACTCGTTAAAGAAAATGAAGAACTTAAAAAGCGTTTACGCGATTTAATGGACGAGCTTGATATCGACAAAGATGCAGCTTTAAGAGCAATGTATCATTCCGACGTAGAAGGCGGAAAATATCAAGTACCATATCAACAACTCTGACTTGCCATTAGGCGAGTCTTTTTTTTAAGACCATGGACTAAATGTTCATGGTTTTTTTATGGAGATTTGATATAGATAATGAGCAAGAAAAGGTAAGTTGTATCGTGCGTGAAATTTAGTACAATATCCTATTTTTTTTCTTAACGCCAAATTGTTGATGGCTTTCGCCATATTAATTGAATATAACGCCATATTATGAAACCGAATCGCTAAATTAAGTTCAAGTTGCGACAAATTATCGACCGTTAACGCCAATAAAAAAGTTGCTGCTTGAAATCGATTGAAAATTTATGGTTAACAATTAAAAAAGTTTAATTTCAAGGTAGTCTAAAATATTTTTGAATTAACGTGAATGAAAAAATGAAAATAGCACAACATAATAGTCACAAGGAGGTGAGTCATATGGCAAACAACAATTCGAACGGTAGTTATAACAAACTTGTGGTTCCAGGTGCTAAACAATCTTTGGATCAACTGAAATACGAAATTGCACAAGAATTTGGTGTTCAAGTAGGACCAGATGCAACATCTCGTGCTAATGGATCTGTTGGTGGAGAAATCACTAAACGATTAGTACAACAAGCACAAAACCAATTA
>JAHIWI010000106.1 GCA_018816185.1 Bacillota bacterium | reverse complement strand
GTTCGATGTTGAAGTGAAAGAGTTACGAAGCGGTCGTTCGTTATTAACTGTTAAGATGACCGATTATACAGACTCAATTTTAGTTAAAATGTTTTCCCGTGATAAAGAAGATGCGGAATTAATGACATTGTTGAAAAAAGGGACTTGGTTGAAAGTACGAGGGTCTGTACAAAACGATACATTTGTTCGCGATCTAATTGTGATGGCTCAAGATATGATGGAGATCCGAGTAGACGTTCGTAAAGATACAGCGCCAGCGGATGAAAAAAGAGTAGAACTTCATTTGCATACGCCGATGAGTCAAATGGATGCCGTATCCTCTGTTGATGCACTTGTTGGCCAAGCAGCGAAATGGGGGCACCCAGCAGTTGCCATCACTGATCATGCAGTGGTGCAATCATTCCCAGATGCTTACGCAGCGGGTAAAAAACATGGCATTAAAATTATTTATGGGTTAGAAGCTTACTTAGTTAATGATGGGGTTCCCATCGCATACGAAGAAGAGCACAGAAAATTATCTGATGCTACTTACGTGGTCTTTGATGTTGAAACAACGGGTCTATCAGCCGTCTATGATTCTATTATAGAATTAGCAGCAGTTAAGATTAAAGAGGGCAATGTAATCGACAAGTTTGAAAGCTTTGCGAATCCACATCACCCACTGTCTGCAACCACAATTAATTTAACTGGTATAACTGATGATATGGTTACCGATGCACCAGAAATTGAAACGGTCATTAAAGATTTCCATGATTGGATTGGCGATAGCATTTTAGTCGCACATAACGCTTCTTTTGATATGGGCTTTTTATATGTTGGGTATAAAAAATGTGGCTTGCAAGATACCATCCACCCTGTCATAGATACGTTAGAATTAGCTAGATTTTTACATCCTGAACTGAAAAATCACCGATTAAATTCATTGGCAAAGAAATTCAATATCGATTTAACGCAACATCATAGAGCGATTTATGATACTGAGGCTACAGGATACTTACTGCTCATTTTGTTAAAAGAAGCAGAGGAAAAAGGAATCCACTACCACGATGAATTTAATCACCAAACAGGAAATGGCGAGTCTTATAAAAGAGCGAGACCCTCGCATTGTACCTTATTGGCAACTGATGAAGTTGGATTGAAAAATTTATTTAAATTGGTGTCAACTTCACATATGAATTCGTTTTTCCGAGTTCCTCGTATTCCAAAGTCCGTTCTAGTAAAGCATCGTAAGGGGTTAATTATTGGTTCGGGATGTGACAAAGGAGAAGTTTTTGAAGGGTTAATGCAAAAATCTCCTGAAGAAGTTGAAGATATTGCAAAGTTCTATGATTATTTAGAAATTTTTCCAAAAGAAGCTTATTCTCATTTAATTGAATTAGAGCTTGTGAGAGATGAATGGAATCTGGAAGATATCATTCGTAAGATGGTGAAGCTTGGTAAGAAACTTTCAATTCCAGTAGTAGCGACAGGGAATGTACATTATGTTCATGAAAATGATGCGATATTTAGACAGATATTAATTGGCGGTCAAGGTGGAGCAAACCCATTAAATCGAGCTAAATTACCAAAAGTACACTTTAGAACGACGAATGAAATGTTAGATTCATTTGCTTTCTTAGGTGAAGAAACAGCTAAACAATTAGTTGTAGAGAACTCAAATAAAATTGCAAATATGATTGAAGACATCAAGCCGATCAAAGATGATTTGTATACACCCAAAATTGAAGGCTCAGATGAAGAAGTTCGTGAACTTAGTTATTCAATGGCAAAACAAATTTATGGTGAAAACTTACCTGAAATTGTTGAAGCTCGAATTGAAAAAGAACTCACGTCGATTATTGGACATGGATTTGCGGTTATTTATTTAATTTCGCATAAGCTTGTGAAAAAATCATTGGATGACGGATACCTAGTAGGTTCACGTGGTTCAGTAGGTTCATCATTGGTTGCAACGTTAATGGAAATTACGGAAGTAAATCCGCTTCCTCCACATTATGTTTGTCCAACGTGCAAACAGGCAGAGTTTTTCGATGATGGTTCCGTAAGCTCTGGTTTTGACTTGCCGAATAAAGACTGTCCTGTCTGTGAAATTCCATACCGCAAAGATGGACAAGATATCCCGTTCGAAACTTTCCTAGGTTTCAAGGGGGATAAGGTGCCAGATATTGACCTTAACTTTAGTGGGGAATACCAGTCTGTTGCCCATAATTACACAAAAGTTCTCTTTGGAGAAGATAATGTGTATCGGGCAGGAACAATTGGTACAGTTGCAGAAAAAACAGCTTATGGATACGTTAGAGGATATGCAAATGATCATAATTTAACAATTCGTGGTGCTGAAATTGATCGATTGGTTTTAGGTTGTACTGGAGTTAAACGATCTACCGGACAACATCCAGGGGGCATAATCGTTGTGCCTGATTATATGGACATCTTTGACTTTTCACCAATTCAGTTCCCAGCAGACGCTCAAGATTCCGAATGGAAAACAACTCATTTTGATTTCCATTCTATACATGATAATTTGTTGAAACTTGATATTCTAGGACACGATGATCCTACTGCTATTCGTATGCTACAGGATTTATCAGGAATAGATCCTAAAACCATTCCGACGGATGATCCTGAAGTAATGAAGATTTTCAGTGGTACATCGTCTTTAGGTGTTACAGAAGAACAAATAGGGTGTAAGACAGGAACGCTTGGTATTCCTGAGTTTGGAACGCGATTTGTGCGTCAAATGCTTGAAGAAACAAAGCCTTCTACTTTTTCTGAACTTGTTCAAATTTCAGGATTATCCCATGGGACAGACGTTTGGCTAGGGAATGCACAAGAGTTGATTCAAAATGGTACATGTCAATTATCTGATGTTATTGGATGTCGTGATGATATTATGGTTTATTTAATCTATCAAGGATTAGAACCGTCGTTGGCATTTAAAATTATGGAATCGGTGCGTAAAGGTAAAGGACTTACACCTGAATTCGAAAGTGATATGCGTTCAAATGGCGTACCGGAGTGGTACATTGACTCTTGTAAAAAAATCAAATACATGTTCCCAAAAGCCCATGCGGCTGCATATGTATTGATGGCCGTTCGTATTGCTTACTTTAAAGTTCATTTCCCAATTCTTTATTACACGGCTTATTTCACCGTTCGCGCAGCAGACTTTGACTTGCATGTGATGACAAAGGGTTCTGCTTCAATTAAAGCGAAGTTAGATGAAATAAATGCTAAAGGCTTGGATGCTGCACCGAAAGAGAAAAGCTTAATGACAGTCCTAGAGATTGCTCTTGAAATGTGTGAACGTGGTTACCACTTTAAGAAAGTGGATTTGTACCGTTCAAGTGCTTCTGAATTTATCATTGATGGGAAAGGGTTAATCCCACCATTTAATGCGATACCAGGTCTAGGAACAAACGTAGCTAAAGCGATTGTGGAAGCACGGAAAAATGGAGAGTTTCTTTCTAAAGAGGATTTACAACAACGTGGACGTGTCTCCAAAACATTGATTGAGTACATGGATACACTTGGTTGTTTAGAAGGTATGCCTGATGCAAATCAGTTGTCTCTATTCTGAGCCTGATTTGCACACAGTGCATGGTTATGGTATAATTTGAGTAACATTTGTTGATAGGTACGCGACAAAAGAGTGGGATTTCCCGCTCTTTTCTGTTTGTTATGTCGTAAACAATATCTAGCAGGAGGCATGTATGAGCAAAATATTAAACGAAGTAGAAACGCTTGTGAAGCCCATTGTTGAAGAATTAAACCTTGAATTAATTGATTTGGAATTTGTAAAAGAAGGCCGAGATTGGTTTTTACGTATTTATGTAGATACACCTCAAGGTGGAATCGATATTGAACAATGTGCACTAGTTAGTGAACGTGTAAGTGGTGTTTTAGATGAACAAGATCCGATTGAACAAAATTATTTCTTAGAAGTTTCTTCACCTGGTGCAGAACGACCGCTTAAAAAAGAAAGTGATTATGAAAAAGCAGTCGGGAAGTATATCCATGTAAAAACTTACGCAGCAGTTAAAGAGTTGAATGAAAAGGAATTTGAAGGAACTTTACTTTCAAATACTCCAGAAGAACTTGAAATTGAAGTGCGTGTAAAGACTAGAAAAATTAAAGTTAAATTGACAAAAGAGAAAATTGCATTTGCGCGATTAGCAATTAATTTCTAAGCATAATGTGAATTTAGGAGTGAAGAAAATGAGTAGTGAATTGCTAGATGCGTTAGTCGCATTAGAAAAACAAAAAGGCATTTCTCGTGATGTTTTGGTTGAAGCGATTGAAGCGGCCTTAGTAACGGCTTATAAACGCAATTTCAATCAAGCACAAAACGTACGTGTAGATTTAAATTTAGATAATGGTTCAATGCGTGTTTATTCTCGCAAAGACGTTATGGAAGAAGTATTAGATGAGCGCCTTCATATATCATTAGAAGATGCAAAAGTTGTTAACCCAGCATTTGAACTTGGTGACATCGTGGAAGAGGAAGTAACACCACGTAACTTTGGTCGAATTGCTGCTCAAACTGCAAAGCAAGTTGTTACACAACGTGTACGTGAAGCTGAGCGTGGACTTATTTATGAAGAATATGTAGATCGCGAAGAAGATATCGTGAACGGAATTGTTGAACGATTAGATGCTCGTAATATTTATGTAGGTCTTGGAAAAGTTGAAGCTGTTTTACCAGTAAATGAGCAAATTCAAAATGAAGTGTATCATCCACACGATCGTATTAAAGTGTTCATCACAAAAGTTGAACGTACAACTCGTGGACCTCAAGTATTCGTTTCAAGAACACATCCAGGTTTACTTCGTAGACTCTTTGAAATGGAAGTTCCTGAAATCTTTGACGGAATTGTTGAAATTAAGTCAATCGCTCGTGAAGCAGGAGACCGTTCTAAAATCTCAGTTGTTGCTCATAACGAAGAAGTAGATCCAGTAGGATCATGTGTTGGTTCAAAAGGCTCTCGTGTTCAAACGATTGTTAATGAATTAAATGGTGAGAAGATTGATATTGTTGAGTGGTCTGAAGATCCTGTAATCTTTGTTGCAAATGCTTTAAGTCCTTCTAAGGTTCTTGATGTTCAAGTAAATGAAGAAGAAAAATCAACGACTGTCGTTGTTCCCGATTATCAATTGTCTTTAGCAATTGGTAAAAGAGGTCAAAATGCTCGTCTAGCTGCTAAATTAACTGGTTGGAAAATTGACATTAAGAGCGAAACGGATGCACGTGAATTAGGATTATATCCACCTGCTAATGCTCAATATGATGATGAGTACGAAGAAGATGAGTATGAAGACAATGATTCAATTGACTTATATAAAGACGACGAAGAATAAGCGAAGAGGGTGAATTCTGATGTCGAATCAAAAGAAAATTCCACTGCGTAAATGTGTAGCTACAAACGAAATGTTTCCTAAAAAAGAAATGATTCGTATTGTTCGTTCCAAAGAAGGCGAAGTGTCAGTTGATACAACTGGTAAAAAGTCTGGACGCGGTGCATATGTTTCAAAATCAGTGAAAGCTGTTGAAGTTGCTAAAAAACGCAAAGTTTTGGAAAGTCAATTAGAAGTAGCCGTACCGGAAACAATATACGAAGAGTTAATGACCATTGTTTCAAAAGAAGGCACTTTATGAATCCGGAACAAGCAATTTTACAACTATTAGGATTAGCTACTCGAGCACGAAAAATTACTACTGGTGAAGAATTAGTGGTAAAAGATGTTCGTGGCAATAGAGCAAAACTAGTCATCATATCTACGGATGCTTCTGCTAACACGAGCAAAAAGTTAAAGGATAAATGTACGTCTTACAACGTTGAGTTGCATGAATTCGGTGATCGATATGATCTCGGACATGCTACAGGAAAAGAGGCCCGCGTGGTACTCGCCATTACAGATGCCGGTTTCGCGAAAAAACTGTCCGGCCTTCTCAACGAAATAAACCGGGGGTGACCTAATGAGCAAATTAAGAGTTCATGAATATGCGAAACAGATTAATAAGACCAGCAAAGAAGTTATCGAAGAATTAGGTAAATTAAATGTTCAAGTGACAAATCATATGTCGACATTAGAAGGTGATGCTGTATCTAAATTAGATTCAGTTTATAAAAAATCTTCAACAGCACCAAAACAAACGGCATCAACTGATCGCCCACAAGGACAAAACAGTCGTCCTCAAGGAGATCGCCCACAAGGACAAAACAGTCGTCCTCAAGGAGATCGCCCACAAGGACAAAACACTCGTCCTCAAGGAGATCGTCCACAAGGACAAAACACTCGTCCGCAAGGAGATCGTCCACAAGGACAAAACACTCGTCCGCAAGGAAACCGTCCTCAAGGACAAAACACACGTCCACAAGGAGATCGTCCACAAGGGCAAAACACTCGCCCTCAAGGAAATCGACCACAAGGACAAAATGCTCGTCCTCAAAGTACTACTCCAGCGAAGCCATCTAATGGTCAAGCTAGAGGTGTAGCTACTCAAGGAACTGCTCGTGATAAACAAAAATCCCAAACGACTAATTCAACAGATAGTCGTAAACAAGAACAAGGTACACAAGCGAAGGAGCAAAAAGTTTTCGGTCAAAACAAAGCTCCAGCTGGTGCATATAGAGGTCGTCAAGGTGGCGGTGGTAATCATCGTCCTGGTACAGGAAATCGCGCTGGTCGTAAAGGCAAGCAAAATCGCCAACCGGTAGCTCCACCAGTACCAAGAAAAGAAAAAGAATTACCAGAAAAAATCACTTTTTATGAATCATTATCAGTTGCAGAACTTGCGAAAAAGTTAGGCCGTGAACCGTCAGAAATCATTAAAAAATTATTCTTACTTGGTGTAATGGCTACAATCAACCAAGAACTGGACAAAGATGCAATTGAACTAATTTGTGCAGACTACGGTGTTGATGTAGAAGAAGAAATCCGAGTAGATATTACTGATTTAGAAGTTTATTTTGAAGATGAAACAGAAGTTGCTGGCGTACAAAAAGAACGTCCACCAGTTGTAACGATCATGGGTCACGTTGACCATGGTAAAACAACTTTACTTGATTCAATCCGAAAAACAAAAGTTACAGCTGGCGAAGCTGGCGGTATTACTCAACATATTGGGGCATACCAAGTTGTTGAGAGCGGCAAGAAAATTACCTTCTTAGATACTCCTGGACACGCGGCGTTCACAACAATGCGTGCTCGTGGTGCGAAGGTTACGGATATCACAATTTTAGTAGTTGCAGCAGATGATGGTGTAATGCCTCAAACAATTGAAGCAATTAACCATGCTAAAGCAGCTGAAGTTCCAATTATCGTAGCTGTTAATAAAATGGATAAACCTGCAGCAAACCCTGACCGTGTAATGCAAGAGTTAACAGAACATGGGTTAGTATC
>JAHIWI010000105.1 GCA_018816185.1 Bacillota bacterium | reverse complement strand
TGAAGCCGCTACTTCCTCGTTTTGAAATTGTTCTGCTTCCGTTGAACCTGATAACGCCGTAGTGGATGATGTTCCTCCTGAAATGACGAGTGAAACTTCATCAAAGTAACCAGTTCCAACCTCACGCTGATGGCGAGTTGCTGTGTAGCCATCTTGTTCAGCCGCGAACTCCGCTTCCTGCAACTCAGAATAAGCAGACATGCCTCTCTCTTTATATCCTTTCGCAAGTTCGAACATTCCATAATTCAATACATGGAAGCCAGCGAGTGTAACGAATTGGAATTTGTAGCCCATCTTCCCAAGCTCTTGTTGGAAGCTTTCTATTGTATCTTCACCCAGTTTCTTTTTCCAATTGAATGAAGGAGAGCAATTATAAGCAAGCAGTTTGCCAGGGAATTTCGCATGAATAGCCTCAGCAAACTTTTGAGCTTCATCAATATTTGGTTCAGACGTTTCACACCAAATTAAATCGGCATATGGCGCATACGCAAGACCTCGAGCAATCGCTTGTTCAATCCCGTCATTCGTATGATAGAATCCTTCCGGCGTCCGCTCTCCAGTAATAAATTGGTGATCATATGGATCAACATCACTCGTGATTAAATTAGCTGCATTTGCATCAGTACGAGCAATTATTACAGTAGGTACACCCATAACATCAGCAGCTAAACGAGCAGCAATCAGATTGCGGATGGCAGTTTGAGTAGGAAGTAATACTTTTCCTCCTAGGTGACCACATTTCTTTTCAGAGGAAAGTTGGTCTTCTAAATGCACCCCACCTGCTCCCGCTTCAATCATCGCTTTCGTTAATTCAAAAACATTCAGTGTTCCACCAAACCCAGCTTCCATATCCGCTACAATTGGGGCGTACCAATATGTATCGCCCTTACCTTCCGCTTGCTGAATTTGATCAGCACGTTGCAATGTCTGATTAATTCGTTTCACAACTTGTGGTACGCTATTGCTTGGATACAGGCTTTGGTCTGGATACATCTGCCCTGAAAGATTGGCATCTGCAGCTACTTGCCAGCCACTCAAGTAAATTGCTTTTAATCCCGCTTTTACTTGTTGCATCGCTTGATTTCCAGTCAGTGCGCCAAGTGCATTCACATAGTCTTCTGTATTTACAAGATCCCATAGTCTGTTAGCACCTAAAGTAGCAAGTGTTTGTTCAACTACGATTGAACCTCTTAATTTAATGACATCTTCAGCTGAATACGGTCGTTCTACACCATTCCAACGATCCTCACTCCAACTTTTCGTTAATGCTTCAGCTTGCTGTTTGCGATTTCCCATTTTTTCTATCTCCCTTTTACTTTAATTGTCCTAACACATGCACACATTATCCTAGTGTTATATAACAAATAGTCCAAAAAAAATTAATCGATATCTGCACAGCACTGAATGCACTCTTTGAAACTAGTAAATTCTTGCCCGCATGTTAGGCATGTATTCAGTAGTCTAATGTCATTCTTCGAATCGGAAAACACTCCTTGGGAATCATCTTTTGAATTGAATTCTCTTTTTTGCTCTTGCATGTAAATCCCTCTTTTTTTTAATGTTTTTTTATTAAGCCACTTTAAAAAAATGCTGTTGATATTGAAAAACAAGTGAAAGAGTCATGTGAGCCTAGCGGGAAGTTTAATACCAACAAATATGTTTTTTCATACTTGTTGGCTCATGTGGAAAGAGTGGTCAGCACGATTTAACCATAAATAACAAACAGAACCTTTTACAAAAACCATGGTTTAATTTTTCGCATACAACCGATTCTTATACTCTTGACGCCGACGATGTAGAATAGGCTCGGTGTATCCATTAGGTTGGTTTTTACCTTGCAAAACAAGTTCGCAGGCGGCTTGGAAAGCAATGGAATGTTCAAAGTCTGACGACATCGGTTGATAAGTAGGATCCTCATTGTTTTGTTCATCTACTACTTTCGCCATTCGTTTTAAGGTCTCGAGTAGTTGACTTTCTGTGCATATACCGTGATGAAGCCAATTGGTCATATGCTGACTTGAAATACGTAATGTCGCTCGATCTTCCATTAACCCTACATTATGAACATCAGGCACTTTTGAACAACCAATACCATGCTCAACCCAACGAACCACGTATCCAAGTAAACCTTGTGCATTATTGTCGAGCTCTCGTTGGATATCATTTGCAGACCATTTCTCAGTAGATATTGGTAGTGTTAAGATGTCAGCATTTCTGTCTCGAGTCTTATTCTTCAAGATTTCTTGAACTTCTTTTACCGACAATTGATGATAATGAAGAGCATGCAAAGTTGCTGCAGTTGGGGACGGTACCCAAGCCGTGTTTCCTCCAGCTTTTAAATGACCCACTTTTTGCTCCATCATATCCTTCATATGACCTGGTATTGCCCACATGCCTTTACCAATTTGCGCACGACCTGGCAGTCCACAATTTAGTCCTGTATCCACATTTGATTTTTCATAAGCTTGAAGCCATTTTGAACTTTTCATTTCATTTTTACGAATGACAGGACCCGCTAGCATGGAAGTATGGATTTCGTCACCCGTTCGATCTAAAAAGCCTGTATTAATAAAAACAATCCGGTCTTTTACTTCTCGAATGCAATTTTCGAGATTGAGAGATGTTCTCCGCTCTTCATCCATAACACCAATTTTCAATGTATAGCGTTCAAGTCCTAATATGTCTTCCACACGGTTAAACAGTTCATTGGCAAATGCCACTTCTGCCGATCCATGCATTTTAGGTTTCACAATATAGACAGAACGCTTCTCAGAATTGCGAACATTTCCATTTCCTAAGAGATCATGCTTTGCAAGCAAACTTGTTATCACAGTATCAATGATTCCTTCTGGCACTTCTTGATTATGCTGATTTAATATCATATTCGAGGTCATTAAATGCCCCACATTTCGTACCAGTAAAAGCGAGCGACCACGTAAAGTGATTTCATCTCCACTTATTGTTTGATACTTTCTGTCCTCATTTAACGTTCTTATAACTTCATGTTGACCTTTTTTAAATGTTGCCTTAAGCGTTCCATTCATCAATCCTAGCCAGTTTCTATAAACGATAACTTTATCTTCTGCATCTACTGCAGTAACTGAATCCTCACAATCCATAATCGTCGATATAGCCGATTCAATTAGTAAGTCTTTTATTCCAGCTTGATCAGTCATGCCAATCGGATGTTGTCGATCAAATTGGATTTCTACATGTAACCCATTGTTTTGAAGGAGAATCGCAGTTGGCGAAGATGGGTCTCCAGTGAATCCGATAATTTTTGATGGAGCACTTAAAACGGTTTGTTTCGTTCCTTGAACAACGACTAGTTGATTTTGTTCAATTCGATATTGTGTTGAAAATGCGTGCGAGCGCTGTTCTAATGGCGCAATTTGATCTAAAAATTGTCGTGCATATTCAACTACCTTGTTTCCTCTTTGCGGATTGTAAGTAGTTCCTCTTTCCGCACCATCTTGTTCATCGATTACATCCGTTCCATAAAGTGCATCATATAAGCTTCCCCACCGAGCATTTGCTGCATTAAGTGCGTATCGAGCATTATTAACTGGTACAACTAATTGTGGTCCAGCTAGAATAGTTATTTCATCATCTACATTTGAAGTTGTAATGGTAAAGGGCTCCATTGTTGATTCCCAGTAACCAATGTCTTTTAAGAACGCTTCATATTCAGCTCGATTTTCTGACCACTCATTATACTCATGCCACTGATCAATCTCTTCTTGAAGCTGATTTCTTCGTCTTAACAGATCTCTATTTTTTGGAACCATATCTAAAATGAGTTGACTGAACCCCTCCCAGAACTCCTCACTGGAAACATGACTGCCTGGTAAAGCCTCATCTTCAATAAACTGGTACAGTTCTTTCGCTATGTTCAAACCGTTGCGTTCAATCACTTAATCTCTCCTTCGTTGTTATATAACAGTTAATATATATTACATTGTATTACTACATAATACTTTTTGTGAAAAAATAAAAAAGAATTTTTATTTTCACTTTCTCTATCTAAGGTGAATATCGCCGGATAATAAGTACCAGTTCATTTTTATTAAAAATAAAAATGAAGTACGCATATAATTACGGCAAAAAAAAACACACCCCATGAAAATGGATGTGTTTGTGTTATGTCTTTTAAAAAGTGGCAGTGTAAACCAAAATTTGTGGTGGTTAAGATTGATTGTGTTTAACCCATTTTTACCATTTTGATGTCACTAACCCTGAGTTATTTACGATTGAACTTGATGGGAAAACGTTACGAAATGTCTTAATAAATCATAGTATTTTAGTTGTTTAGATAGTTTTGGAATTACTCGTCCTATCGTTTAATAGAATGTTATAGTTGGCATTTTTATTGAAGTTTTTCCGCAAAAAAGGGGGAGAATAATGGTCTTTATATTATTTGGATTGGCTGCAATCGTTACAATTTTAGCAGCGATTGAACTTTCTAACAATGCAGATGTATTAAGTGGAAAATCTTCTTTAGGTGGGTTACTTGTAGGCACGGTTTTGTTAGGCGGCGCAACATCGCTCCCAGAAGTGACCACTAGTATTTCATCAGTATTAATTGCAAATCCAGATATTGCTGTTGGAAACATGTTAGGATCAAACATGTTTAACATCTTTATAATTGCATGTTTCGATATTTATTATAGAAAAATCCGACTCTTTCATTCTTCAAATAGAGGTCATCTTTATACTGCAGGATTAGGGCTAATTCTATCTACAATGACCCTCATTGCAATGGTCAGTAAATTGAATATAATGGTGTTCGGGATAGGCTTAGATTCATTTTTGATAGCCATTGTTTACGGGATAGGCATGTATGTTATAAGCATCGTTTCTGAGGGTTTGCCTGATAATCAAATGAGGGCTTTGGACTTCGATCAAAAAGAAGTGAATAATACCAAATTCAGAAAAACAACTAGCATTAGACAAGCAGTATTAAATTTTTTTCTTGCTGCTGTAGTCATTATGATAGCAGGAACTTTGTTATCCATATTTGGAGATGAAATTGCGGAAGTAACCGGGCTTGGATCTACTTTCGTAGGTAGTTTCCTCTTGGCAGCAACTACCTCACTGCCTGAAGCTGTTGCTGTATTTATTGCTTTAAGATTAAGAAATATAAATATTGCGATTGGATCAATCCTAGGAAGTAATATTTTCAATATGCTAATACTTATGGGTACGGATATCGTCTATCGAAATGGCCCAATCCTTTCAAATGTTGCTTCAACACATGAAATCACAGCCATTACTGTAACAATCTTATCCATATTGGTCATGATTTCAATTATACGGAAACACGTTACTTCTACAATTTCATATGTAATTCCTTCTTTACTAATAATAATTGGATATTTCGTTGCCACCTATCTTATTTTCAATGGAGGAATGTGATATAGAGAAACGAGCGGTGGCTTTAGTCCCGCTCGTTTCCTGTGTTCATTAGATTATGGTTTGCTTATTTGTTTGTACTCATAAGTTCTTGGTAACCTGTGAAATGCCTTTTTACACCTCTAATCTAACTGATAAATTCGTGTATATTTCTCTTCTAAATA
>JAHIWI010000104.1 GCA_018816185.1 Bacillota bacterium | reverse complement strand
TGATGATCGACAATCATTCGTGTTCGTGGATGTTCTAACCACGCGTCCTGCTTCGTCGCATCCTTCATTTCACGAAAATCTAAAATCGCAAGAATATCCATGTGATTGACGACAATCGTTTTGCCAAGTCCAACATACATGGAATTTATGCTCCTTCTTCCACATGTCCCTGTTTCACATGGAACATCGCAGCTTGTCTAATGGTTTCATGATCGATACCTTCCACACTTGTTGTTGTAACAAATGTTTGAACTTCGCCTTGGATGGTATTTAATAAATGGGACTGGCGATAATCATCGAGTTCAGAGAGAACATCATCTAACAAAAGAACAGGTGATTCACCCACCTCTTGTTTAATTAATTCAATCTCTGCCAGCTTTAAAGATAGAGCTGTTGTTCTTTGTTGTCCTTGAGATCCATATGTTTGGACATCGTAGTCATTGACGTAGAACTGCAAATCATCTCGATGAGGTCCAACCAATGTTAAACCACGGGCAAGTTCCTGTGATCGACCATCTTTTAATTTCTGCTCTAAAATGTCGACCATTTCCTCAAAAGAGGCATCACGATTTAGACCGCTTACTGGACAATACCGAATGTCCAACTTTTCAAGTCCTCTCGAAATCCCTAAATGAATTGGTTCAGCCCATTTTTGAAGCAGCTCCATAAACTCAAAGCGTTTTCGAATAACACTAACAGCTGCTTGAATATATTGATCAGTGTACACATCAAACATGACATCGTTTAAAGACGATTTCCCTTGATGCGTTTTTAAAATGTGATTGCGTTGTTTTAATAATTTTTGAAATGTCAATAAATCATGCAAGTACACGGGCGATATTTGGCCTATTTCCA
The DNA here is from genome assembly GCA_018816185.1 of Bacillota bacterium. Lineage (GTDB taxonomy): Bacteria > Bacillota > Bacilli > Bacillales_A > Planococcaceae > Paenisporosarcina. Next base: position 9,890 of record JAHIWI010000104.1, on the reverse strand, counting down.
TATCTAAAAAACGTCTTCTTACCTGAGGACTGCCTTTTACTAAGTTCAAATCTTCAGGAGCAAACATGACGACATTTAGTTGCCCAATATAGTCGCTCAATCTACTTTGTTCCAAATGATTCACTCGTGCTTTCTTCCCTTTTTTCGAAAGAGTTAACTCGAGTGGTAAGTGTCCATATTTTTTAGAAACATCACCTTTTATTTTACCATATTCTTCTGACCAACGTATCAATTCTTTATCATTTGACGTTCGATGAGATTTTGCCATGGATAAAACATATAAGGATTCCATAATATTCGTTTTCCCTTGTGCATTTTCACCAATGAAAACATTAATCGTAGGTGAAAATTCAAGCGTTAACGATTCATAATTCCGATAGTTCGTTAATTCGAGCCGATCGATGTGCATCTTATTCTCCGCTCAAATTTTCCACTATGCAGAATTTACCATTTTCTGGAATAGTCACTGTATCGCCATTGCGAAGCTTACGACCGCGTCTATGTTCAAGCTCATCATTAACAAGAACATCATTTTCTGCCAAAAACCATCGAGCCATTCCGCCAGAGCTAATAATGTCTGTCATTTTAAGCAATTGTCCTAATGTTACATATTCCGTATCAATCTCAATATTTTTCAAGGCAATTCAATCCTTCTTTTTTTAGTCTATCCCTTCATTTTACTCCATAATTCCAAAGAAGTAAAAAAGGATAGCCAAATTGGCTATCCTCGTCAAAATTAGTGATTAATATGTGCGAACTGGCAAGATTAATTGAAGGATCGAATCATCATGTAGTGATTTTAAAATGAATGGACGCATCGCTCCTGTAAATTGGACAACTACATCTTGCCCTTCAATCGCTTTTAAGGCATCCATCATGTATTTCGCACTGAAAGAAATTTTCAAATCTTCTCCCTCAATCGAAGCCGCTTGAATTTCTTCTTCAACTTTGCCGACTTCAGGTGAACTTGAAGAAATTTCTACCACATTTCCTTCAAGTGATGTGAAGCGAACAATATTGTTACGTTCTTCACGAGCTAACAAAGATGCACGGTCGATTGCTTGTAATAAAGCCTTTCCGTTCATCGTGACAGTCGTTTTATATTCATTTGGGATTAGACGAGACGTGTCAGGATAATTGCCTTCTAACAAACGCGAGTAAAATAATACGTCCTCCGTTTTGAATAAAACTTGCTGCTGCGTCATAACAATATGAACAGGGCTTGAAGAATCTCCAATGATTTTACTTAACTCATTTAAACTCTTACCTGGAATCACGACACTATATTCGCCTTCAGGTAACTGTTCTAGTACAGTTTTTCGGCGAGCTAAACGGTGACTATCAGTAGCCACACAAATTAATTCACCATTTTTCACTTCCCAGTGTACACCTGTCAAGACAGGGCGACTTTCTGAAGAAGATACGGCAAATACCGTTTCACGAACAATTGATTTTAATAAATCTGCAGGAATAATGAATTCGCGGTCATCTTGAATTTCTGGAAGCAATGGATATTCTGAAGCTTCTAATCCAATCAAATGAAATTCCGATTTACCTGAACGAATATGCGTTTGATAAGAATCATTTACTTCGATTTCAACATCATTGGTTGGTAATTTACGAATAATTTCGTTGAATACACGTGCTTGAAGAACAATCGATCCTTCTTCAATTACTCGTATTACTTGTTCCCCATTTTCTTCAGTTGGGATAAATGTCTGAATCGTAATATCAGAATCACTACCAGTTAAACGTAATCCTTGTTCCGAAATCTCTAGTTTAATACCAGTCAATATTGGAATTGTTGTTTTCGAACTAACTGCTTTCATAACATCACTTAAACCGTTTAATAAACGTTCACGCATGATTTCAAATTTCATTTTTTAACCTCGCTTATATATTTATTAATGTTTTAAAAGAATAATAGATATAGTAATAGGGCCTGTGGATATGTTGATAAGCCCCTTTTTATGAATAAGGACAAGCTATCCACATGTTGATAACATGTGTGAAAACTAGTTCGCTTCTATAGGAGTTATCCACAGTTTTAAGACTTCCCTAAAACGCTCTTAATCTCTTTTAAGTCTTGTTGAAGCACTTGATCCTCTTTTAACATCGTCGATATTTTCTCATGAGCATGGATAACCGTTGTATGATCACGACCACCAAATTCTTCCCCTATTTTAGGTAATGAGAATGCGGTAAGTTCACGTGATAAATACATCGCTATTTGTCGTGGGAAAGCGATCGATTTTGTTCGTTTCTTCGCTGTAAAATCTTCTAAACGCACGCTGTAATGCTCTCCAACTACTTTTTGAATATCCAAAATTGTAATTTTACGAGGTTTTGCATTTGGCATAATATCTTTTAATGCTTCTGCTGCCAAATCTGCGTTCATATCTTTATTAACCAGTGAAGAATACGCAACTACGCGAATTAATGCCCCTTCGAGCTCGCGAATATTGGAGTCAATTGAATTGGCAATGTACATCATGACTTCGTTTGGAATATCTAAACCGTCTGCCTTTGCTTTTTTACGCAAAATGGCAATACGTGTTTCTAAGTCAGGTGGCGTTATATCGGTGATCAGACCCCATTCAAAGCGAGATCTTAAGCGATCTTCGAGTGTAGGAATTTCTTTAGGTGGTCGGTCACTTGAAATAACAATTTGTTTGGATTCTTCATGCAACGTATTAAATGTATGGAAGAATTCTTCTTGCGTTTGTTCTTTTCCAGCTAAAAACTGAATATCATCTATTAATAGAACGTCTACGCTTCGGTATTTATTTCGAAAATCAACTGTTTGGTTGTCTCGAATCGAATTAATGAACTCATTTGTAAATTTTTCAGATGATAAATAAACCACTTTTGCATTAGGATTATGTTCTTGCACATAATGACCAATAGCATGCATTAGATGGGTCTTTCCTAGACCTACTCCACCATATATAAATAACGGATTATAGGCTTTTGCTGGTGCTTCAGCCACTGCTAATGAAGCTGCATGTGCGAAGCGATTCCCAGATCCAATTACGAAAGTATCAAATGTGTACTTCGAATTCAGCATTCCAGGAGAAAATTCAGGTTGCTCGTCATCCTTCATAGGAATGATCGGTGCTGGTAATGAAAAATCATCTAAACTTTGATCTTTTGGAACAACAAACTTAATGGTTAATGCTTCACCAGTCAGTTCTGTTAGGATTCCAGCGATTAAATGGACGTAATGCGTATCTAACCAATCGCGTGCGAATGAATTAGGTGCAGCAATGGTTACTTCGTCCCCACGATACGTTAACATTTTCGTCGATTTTAACCATGTTTCAAAGCTCGGCTTCGAAATTTTTTGCTCGACTTGAGCAAGGACACCTGCCCATAGTTCTTCTAAATGTTCCAACAGCGTTTCTCCTTTACTATCATTTATAAAAGGCTCTGTTAACCTTTTCAGTTGCGTTTTATCAATAAAAAGACGGAATCTGCTCTCTTTCATCAGACGAACAAGCTAACCTTGTTGGCAGCATGTTTTTCCGTAAGAGTATCGCTGATTCCCACCGATTAACAACATTCTTTAACAGATACTTAAAAAATAATTTATAGTCATTTTCACATTGTATAATGCATAGTCATGCACAAAACCACAAGCTGTGGATAAATGTTAATAAGAGGCTATGGATAAACTATCCACAAATTACTAACAGTTTGTGGATAACAATGAATAGTCATCTTGGTTTTGAAGAGTAAAACACAAATATCGTAACAAAATAAATGAGAAATTACAAGACTTCTTGAGGGTTATCCACAAAATGCATATTCATGCACAAGATGATTGTCCACAATGGGTGAATATGTGTGAAACCTGTAGATAAGGGTTGTGAATAGAAAAATTTTGTAAATCCACATATGCACAAGCCTGTGTATAGATCTTGTTAGAATTGTGGACAAGTATTTATCGTTATTTTCAAGTAGAGGTAGAAGAGGATTTGGGAAAGGCTATTGACAAATAGGGTGCTGACTATATATAATATCCAAGACTGTCTATAACAAAGAGAGATAAATCGACTTTCAATTTTTCAGGAGGTGTCACATAGATGAAACGCACATACCAACCAAATAAACGTAAACACAGTAAAGTACACGGATTCCGTGCTCGTATGAGTTCTAAGAACGGCCGTCGCGTATTAGCAGCACGTCGTCGTAAAGGAAGAAAAGTATTATCAGCTTAAGTCCACTGATCCGCATCAGTGGTCTTTTTTTTCTTTTAATAGGAAAAGACTGCTGGTGTAGAAAAGTAAAACTGATTTAGCTTGCATTCAAATGGTACAAGCTAATACTTTCTTATCGGTATAAAAAAGCGAGTAGAAGCGCATCGTCGAGAGGGATTTTAATCTTTCTCGATAGAATGCGTGGAGTAAAGCAGGTGAACGATTGATGAACAAACATCAACGAGTAAAAAAGAATGCCGAATTTCAAAAGATCTTTAAACGCGGAAAATCCTTTGCGAATCGTCAGTTTGTTGTCTACTGTTTTGAAAAAGAGGGACAAGAAGATTTTCGTATAGGGCTATCAGTGAGTAAAAAAATCGGGAATGCAGTCACCCGTAATCGTATTAAACGTTATATTAGGCAAGCCTTCTTGGAAATGAAGGACGAAGTAAAGCCAAATATGGACTATGTCATTATCGCCAGACATCAGGCGGCCACGATGGATTTTCATGAATCCAAAAAAAGTTTGCAGCACGTTTTAAAAATAGCTAAAATGATTCAAAAGGTTAGAGAGTAAATTTAAAACTATATATAGAAGAAACGGATTATTTTTTAGGGGGAAGAAACGTTGAATAAACGATTATTAATCGTCCTCATCCTAGTTTCTGTCACATTATTTTTAAGTGGTTGTACTGAATATAACCAGCCGATACGTGACGATAACACAGGTTTTTGGAATGAATTTATTGTATGGCCATTAGTTTCCTTTATTACATTGTTTAAAGAATTACTTGGCTCATATGGATTAGGTATTGTGATGGTAACCATCATTATCCGTTTAGCAATTCTGCCATTAATGATTAAACAAACGAAAAGCTCTAAAAAAATGCAAGAAGTTCAACCAGCATTAGCTGAACTGAAGAAAAAGTACAGTTCAAAAGATGCACAGACTCAACAAAAATATCAGCAAGAAATGATGGCTATGTTCAAGGAAAACGGTGTTAATCCTGCAGCAGGATGTTTGCCTGTCTTGATTCAAATGCCGATTTTAATTGGTTTCTATCATGCCATTAGTCGAATGAACGTTACGCCAGAAATTAATTTGGGAAGTTTTTTATGGTTCCCTCTAGCTGAACCAAGCATTATTTTGGCAATCTTAGCTGGTGTGATGCAATTTATCGTACTTCGTACAGGTCCAGCAATGGATAATCCTCAAATGAAGATCATGATGTATATGATGCCATTTATGATTACCGGTTTTGGTATCTTCTTACCATCCGCTTTAACACTTTACTGGGTAATCGGAAATATCATTTCTTTCATACAAAATATGTTCATTTATAAACCGTGGGAAAAAGAAAAATTACAGCCTGCGAAAACTGGAGGGACGAAAAAGTGAATCAACTAACGCAAACAGGGAGTACAACGGAAGAAGCAATTACAGCAGCATTAGCAAAACTTGGTGTTACGAGAGATCAAGTTACTATTCAAGTGGTAACTGAAGGTAAAAAAGGTTTTCTTGGATTTGGTTCTAGACTTGCAGAAGTGCAAGTCACCGTAAATGAAGTTCAACCAGAAGTGATTGAAGAATCTTTTCAAGAACCGTCTGTTGAACAACCTGTTGAGCGTGAAGTGATTCACGAAGAAATCGTCCTAAAGGCAAATGATTCTACTAAATCAGATGCGATTGAAGAAACAAAGACGTATTTAACCAATATTGCGACTCAAATGAAGATTGATGATTTGGAAATCCATACAGAGCTTAACGGAAAATATGTGACGCTCCGCATGGAAAGCAAAAAAGCAGCACTTCTTATTGGAAAACGCGGTCAAACGTTAAATGCGCTACAACAACTTTCGCAATTAGTAGTGAATAAATTTTCAAACCAATTTTTACTAGTTCAGCTAGATGTTGAAAATTACCGTGAGCGTCGTCAGGAATCACTGGAACTTTTAGCAGAAAGAATGGCAGACAAAGCGATTCGTTCAGGAACAAAAGTTGAATTTGAACCGATGCCTTCGTATGAACGAAAAGTGATTCATAATGCTTTATCTAGACGCTTAGATATTGAAACGGTGTCTATTGGTACTGAACCAAATCGATATTTAGTGATTGAACCACTTAAGTAAGAATTGGAAAGACATGAATTCGTAACAAATACAAACGGACCTCGACGTCATTGACGATCAGGTCCGTTTTCTTGTGGATAAATCGGTCTAGTCAGCTTTAGATTTTATCAATTTTGTGCTATAATTATACGTTAGAGAATAATGGCCGTTTTTTAGTTATCCACATGTGGATAAAATTCAATTGGAGGTGAACGATCATGGAATTTGATACGATAGCAGCAATATCCACACCCCTTGGTGAGGGAGCAATAGCCATCGTCCGTTTAAGTGGACCTGAAGCAATTTCCATTGCGAACCATGTCTTTCGTTCGCCGAGTGCAAAAACGTTGCTGGAGCAACCGACACACACGATTCATTACGGACACATCATGGATCCTAAATTAGATGAAGTGGTAGAAGAAGTAATGGTATCACTGATGAAAGGTCCAAAAACATTTACACGTGAAGATGTAATCGAAATTAATTGTCATGGTGGTTTAGTTTCAGTAAACCGCGTACTTCAATTAGTTTTACAATATGGAGCAAGATTAGCTGAACCAGGAGAATTTACGAAACGGGCATTTTTAAATGGCCGAATTGATTTATCTCAGGCTGAGGCTGTAATGGATTTAATTCGAGCAAAAACAGATCGAGCGATGAACGTTGCGCTTGGACAAATGGACGGGAAGCTTTCGAGATTAATCGCAAGCTTAAGACAAGCTTTGCTTGAAACACTTGCTCAAGTTGAAGTGAATATCGATTATCCAGAGTATGACGATGTCGAAGAAATGACATTGCCAATGATTATAGAAAAATCGGGTTGGGTTAAAAAAGAAATTGAATATTTATTACAAACTTCTACCCAAGGAAAAATCTTAAGAGAAGGTCTTTCAACCGTTATTGTAGGGAGACCTAATGTAGGGAAATCTTCGCTATTAAATAGTTTAGTGCAAGAAAACAAAGCAATTGTTACGGATATCGCTGGTACGACGCGTGACATTATCGAAGAATATGTAAATGTACGCGGAGTTCCATTAAAATTGGTCGATACTGCGGGAATTCGTGAAACAGAAGACATTGTAGAGCGAATAGGCGTAGAAAGGTCTAGACAAGTCCTTAAACAGGCTGATTTGATTCTTCTAGTCCTAAACCAGTCTGACGAGCTAACACCCGAAGATGAGCGTTTATTCGAAGCGATCGAAGGTATGGATGTAATCGTCGTTTTAAATAAAACAGATCTAGAGCGAAAAATGGATTTAGACCATGTGAAACAATTAGCAGGTAATAGCAAAATTGTGACAACTTCCTTGTTATCAGATGCTGGTGTGGATCAGTTAGAAGAAGCGATTGCTACGATGTTCTTTGAAGGATCCATCGAAAGCGGAGATTTAACGTATGTATCGAATGCTCGTCATATTGCTTTATTACACCAAGCTAAAAATACGATTGAAGATGCGATTCAAGCTGCACATGATCGTGTACCAATCGATATGATTCAAATCGATGTAACGAGAACTTGGGAAATATTAGGTGAGATTACGGGGGATACAGTCGAAGAAAGTTTGATTGACCAACTGTTTTCACAATTTTGTTTAGGAAAATAAAAGCTGCTGCGACTTTAAAGCTTAAAGGCAAAGTAAGCTTAATATAGAACTCGAAAGGAATGAACGAACATGCCGAATTTTGAAGCGGGCTCGTTCGATGTAATTGTAATTGGAGCAGGGCACGCAGGTGCTGAAGCAGCTTTGGCTGCAGCAGGTATGGGTGCAAAAACACTTGTTCTTACCATCAATTTAGATATGATTGCATTTATGCCATGTAATCCATCCATCGGAGGTCCAGCAAAAGGAATAGTTGTCCGTGAAATAGATGCATTAGGCGGAGCGATGGGAAGAGTCATCGACAAAACACATATTCAAATGAGAATGTTAAATACAGGTAAAGGACCTGCTGTACGAGCATTACGTGCACAAGCAGACAAAGTGCTTTACCAAGCAGAAATGAAACGTTTAATGGAAGAACAAGATAACTTATCTATTCATCAAGCAATGGTTGAAGAACTAATCATTGAAGAGAATGAAGTTAAAGGTGTTATTACGCAAGTTGGAGCTATTTATAGAGCATCAACAGTGATTGTTACGACTGGTACCTTTTTACGAGGCGAGATTATTATTGGCGATTTAAAATATTCAAGCGGTCCAAATAACCAACAACCTTCATTAAAATTAGCAGATAATCTGCGTGATTTAGGTTTTGACTTAGTTCGATTTAAAACTGGAACACCGCCTAGGGTTAATAGTAAAACGATTGATTATAGCAAAACAGAAATACAACCTGGCGACGATGTAGCAAGAGCCTTTAGTTATGAAACGACTGAATATATCACCGATCAATTACCATGTTGGTTAACGTATACAAATGAACGTACACATCAAGTGATTGATGAAAACCTTCATTTATCACCAATGTACTCAGGGATGATTAAAGGAACAGGACCTCGTTATTGTCCATCAATTGAAGACAAAGTGGTTCGTTTTAATGACAAACCACGTCATCAAATTTTCTTAGAGCCTGAAGGTCGAAATACAAGAGAAGTGTATGTACAAGGTCTATCTACAAGTTTACCTGAACATGTTCAACGTAAGCTGTTAGAAAGCATTCCAGGGTTAGAGAAGGCAGAAATGATGCGTGCGGGTTACGCTATTGAATATGATGCAATGGTACCAACGCAACTATGGCCAACACTAGAAACGAAAAAAATCCGCAACCTATATACAGCTGGACAAATTAACGGTACTTCTGGTTATGAAGAAGCAGCTGGCCAAGGCTTAATGGCAGGGATGAATGCCGCAGCTCGTTCTTTAAATAAAGAAGAAATTATTTTAAGTCGTTCAGATGCGTATATTGGTGTCTTAATAGATGATTTAGTAACGAAGGGCACGAACGAGCCATATCGATTACTAACATCAAGAGCAGAATACCGCTTACTATTACGTCACGATAATGCAGATCTACGATTAACTGAGATCGGTCATAAAGCTGGATTGATTTCGGAAGAACGCTACAGTCGTTTTGTATCAAAGAAACAACGTATTGAAGATGAAATTAAACGTCTTCGTCAAACAATCATCAAACCGAATGAAGAAACTCAATCTGTAGTACGCGAAAAAGGCGGTACAGAATTGAAGGATGGAATTCGAGGAAATGACTTAATGAAACGTCCAGAAATGACGTATGATGACATTGCAAAATTATCACCATCAACGATTGAACTAACGGACGAAATGAAAGAACAAATCGAAATTCAAGTTAAATATGAGGGTTATATTGAAAAATCTCTATTACAAGTCGATAAATTAAAAAAGATGGAAAATAAAAAAATTCCAGATCATATTGATTTTGATGCAATATCTGGTTTAGCTACAGAAGCGAAACAAAAACTAAAAGAAGTTCGACCATTATCCATTGCTCAAGCTTCTCGTATTTCTGGTGTAAATCCTGCTGACATTTCCATATTACTAGTGTATATTGAACAAGGAAGAATCGCTAAAATATCCGGATAATTTTGAAGTGGCTATGTGC